>JBDUCH010000077.1:0-13926 GCA_040003555.1 Variovorax sp.
CGCGCAGTTCGCGCATGCAGTCGGGCATCGCGCCCTGCCCCGGCAGCACCACGCGCGTGGCCTTGCGCACCACGTCGGGGTCGGACGTGACGAACACCTGCACGCCGACCTGGTCGGCCGCATGCTGCACCGCCTGCGACACCGAGCGCAGGTTGCCCATGCCGTAGTCGACGACCGCGACCGTGTTGTTCGTCATGGAGAAGCCTTCGCGTTGCAACGCTGCGGCCTTCGCCTTGGGGCGGCCCGGCGGCTCAGAGCGAGCCCTTCGTCGATGGAATGACGCCCGCCGAGCGCGGATCGAGTTCGAGCGCCTCACGCAATGCGCGGGCAAAGGCCTTGAACACGGTCTCGCACTGGTGGTGCGCGTTCACGCCCTTCAGGTTGTCGATGTGCAGTGTGACGAAGGCGTGGTTCGCGAAGCCCTGGAAGAACTCGTAGGTGAGCTGGCTGTCGAAGGTGCCGATCATTCCGCTGGTGAACGGCACGTGCATCTCGAGGCCGGGGCGCCCGGAGAAGTCGATCACGACGCGCGACAGCGCCTCGTCGAGCGGTACATAGGCATGGCCATAGCGGCGGATGCCCTTTTTGTCGCCGACGGCGCGGGCCACCGCCTGGCCCAGCGTGATGCCGACGTCTTCCACGGTGTGATGGCCGTCGATGTGCAGGTCGCCCTGGCAGTCGATCTCGAGGTCGATCAGCCCGTGGCGGGCGATCTGGTCAAGCATGTGGTCGAAGAAGCCGATGCCGGTAGCGAGCCGCGCCTTGCCGGTGCCGTCGAGGTTGACGCTGACGGTGATTTTCGTTTCGGCGGTGTTGCGCGTGACCGAGGCCGTGCGCGCGCCGGCCGCAACGACTGCTTCAGGTGCCGTGGGGGTGTTCATAGGGAGTCTTGGAGCGCCGCGAGCATCTGCGCATTTTCGTCGGCCGTTCCGACGGTCAGGCGCAGGCAGTTCGCCAGCAGTTCGTGCATTTTAGAAACGTTCTTCACCAGCACGCCGCGCGCCCGGAGTCCGTCAAAGGCCTTTGTGGCATCCGGAACACGCACCAGCACCATGTTGGCATCGCTCGGCCAGACCTTCAGGCCCGGCAGCCTGGCCAGGCCGGTCAACAGTTTCGCGCGTTCGGCGCGGATGGCCTCGGCCTGCGCTTCGAACACCGCAGCATGTTCCAGCGCGAACAGCGCGCACTCGCAGTTCAGCACGCTGATGTTGTAGGGCGGGCGCACCTTGTCGACCTCGGCGATCAGCGCAGCGGGCCCCATCAGGTAGCCCAGCCGCACGCCGGCCAGGCCGAATTTGCTGAGCGTGCGCATCAGGAGCACGTGGCGGTGGCGCTGAATGCGGTCGATGTAGCTGCGCGCGGCGAAGGGCTGGTAGGCCTCGTCCATCACGACCAGGCCGCCCTGCGCGCCCTGGGCCTCGATGATCTTCTCGACGACGGTGTCGTCCCAGAGGTTGGCGGTCGGATTGTTCGGATAGGCGAGGTAAACGATGGCGGGCTGCTCGCGCTTCACGGCGGCGAGCATGGCGGCCTCGTCCAGCTCGAAATCGGCGGTCAGCGGCACGCCGACGAAGCGCAGGCCCTGCAACTGCGCGCTCATCGCGTACATCACGAAGCCGGGCACGGGGGCCAGCACAGTGGCTCCGGGCAGGTCGCAGGCAATGGCCATCAGCGAGATCAGCTCGTCCGAGCCGTTGCCCAGCATCAGCTCGAAGCCGTCCGGCATCTGCGCATGGGCGGCCAGCGCTCGCCGCAGGTCGGTGCCGCGGTCGCCCGGGTAGCGGTTGAGTGCCAGCGCGCCGAGCCGCGCGCCGAGCTCGGCCTGCAGTGCGGGCGGCAGCCCGAAGGGATTCTCCATGGCGTCGAGCTTCACCAAGCCGCGCGCATCCTGCACCGCGTAGGCATGCATGGACTGCAGGTCTGGACGGATGCGGTCGAGCGGCGGGCGGGCAGAGTCGGAAGCGTTCATCGGGTGCAGCGGTAGCTGTTTCTGAGGGCGCCGGACATGACCAGTTGCACGGGCATGTCGGCTTCGTAGCTGTCGGCGTTTCGGGTCAGCTCGGTCTGGTAGAGCGAACGGGCCATCGAGGGCTCGAGGCGACGGCCTTCGACGCAGAAGGCGGGCTTCTGGCCGTTGCGCTGCGACGACTCGACGCCTTCGCGCAGGCCTTCGAGCAGGCCGACGAGGTAATAGCTGGCGTAGGCCTTGCCGTCCTTCTCGTTGGCTTCGAGCGTGCGCAGCTCGCGGATGCTCATCGCCTGCGCACCGGCAGCAGCCGCCAGTGCGAGCAACAGCGCCGACAGGCGCGGCAGCAGCAGGACGGCGGTGCGCTTCATGGCATCACCTGCCGCGGTACCGCGGCGGCGGTGCGTACGCGCCATCGCCCGGGAAGGCGTTGGGCTGAGGTGGCGTGGCGTCGCGGCGCGGGCGGCGCGGTGCCTCGGGCTGTTCGAGTTCGAACAGCGCAGCGCCGATCACACCGATGTTGCGCACGTCGCCGGCCTCGGTGTTTGCCGCGTAGGCACGGCCCGGCGCGGCGAAGCGGAAGGCGGCGACTTCGCTCTGGCTCTTGCGGAAGCCTTCGATGTTGAGTGTCTGCTGCGGGCGCAACACATAGCCGCCGTTGCGCAGGCTGCCGGGCTTGCCGCTCAGAACGTCGAGGCCGTCGACCGTGGCGATCACTTCGTAGCTGCGGTCGCTGAGGTTGTGAAAGCGCAGCGTGTAGCGCGCGCCTTCAATGCCGGCGAGGCGGAACATGTCGTTGCCGCGGCGCGCGCGCTGCAGCGGCAGCGGGCGGTCATTCTCGCCGAGCACCGACCATTCGACATCGCCCTCGGCCAGTTGCAGGTTGAGCCGGCGCTCGGGGTTGTTGCCCGCGTCGCGGCGCACGCTCGCCGCGTCGTTGTAGCCGAGCGAGGCCACTTCGGCGGGCTGCGCGGACAGCCGCTTGGCGACGACCGTGCGGGTCTTCGATTCGATGCCTTCGCCCCACTGCGTGCCGAGTTGTGCCGGCGCAGGTGCGGCAGGCGCAGCGGCGCTGGGCGTTGCAGCCAGCGCTGCCGACTCGTTGCGCACCTGCGGCATCTGGCTGCAGGCGGCGAGCAAGGCTGCGCCTGCAACGAGGCCTGCGGCGAACCTGAAAAAACGCGAACGATAAAGACGGTGAATCACTGGTTTGCTCCTCCCGGAAGCGGTTTTGTGGAGCTTCAAATCTTACGCAGGCGCATGCGGGCAGCTTCGGCGTGCGCCTGCAAGCCCTCGCCTTCGGCCAGCGTCACCGCGATGGGACCGAGCACCTGGGCGCCGGCTTCGCCGACCTCGATCAGGCTCGAACGCTTCTGGAAGTCGTAGACACCGAGCGGGCTCGAGAAGCGCGCCGTGCCGCTGGTCGGCAGCACATGGTTCGGGCCTGCGCAGTAGTCGCCGAGGCTTTCGCTCGTAAAGGCGCCGAGAAAGATCGCGCCGGCATGCTTGAGCAGCGGTTCCCAGCGGTGCGGGTCGCTGCTGCTGACTTCCAGGTGCTCCGGCGCGACGCGGTTGCTGATCTCGCAGGCCTCTTCCATGCCGCGGGTGTGGATCAGTGCACCGCGGCCGTTGAGCGAGGCGGCGATGATTTCGGCGCGCGGCATGGTGGGCAACAAGCGGTCGATTTCGGCCTGCACACGGTCGATGTAGGCCGCGTCGGGGCACAGCAGGATGCTCTGCGCGAGTTCGTCGTGCTCGGCCTGGCTGAACAGATCCATCGCAACCCAGTCAGGCGGCGTACTGCCGTCGGCCAGCACCAGGATTTCGCTCGGGCCGGCGATCATGTCGATGCCCACCGTACCGAACACGCGGCGCTTGGCCGCGGCCACGTAGGCGTTGCCGGGGCCGGTGATCTTGTTGACCGGCGGCACGGTCTCGGTGCCGTAGGCCAGCGCAGCCACGGCTTGCGCGCCGCCGATGGTGAACACGCGCGTGACACCGGCGATGTAGGCCGCCGCCAGCACCATCGCATTTTTTTCGCCGCGCGGCGTGGGCACGACCATGATGATTTCGCCGACGCCCGCCACGTGGGCCGGCAATGCGTTCATGAGCACCGACGACGGATACGTTGCCTTGCCGCCAGGCACGTAGATGCCCACGCGGTCGAGCGGCGTGACCTTCTGGCCCAGCAGCGTGCCGTCGGCATCGCGGTAGCTCCAGCTTTCGCCCGAGGCCTTCTTCTGCGCCTCGTGGTAGCTGCGCACCCGGCGCGCGGCCGCGTCGAGCGCATCGCGCTGCGCCGCGGGCAAGCCATCGAAGGCGGCCTTGAGCGCGTCCTGAGTGAGTTCCAGATCGGCGACCGAAGTGGCATTCAGGCCGTCGAAGCGGTTGGTGTACTCGAGCACCGCCAGGTCGCCACGCTTGCGCACATCGGCCAGGATGTCGGCCACCACTTGCTCGATCGCCGCGTCGGCCTCGGCCGACCAATGCAGCCGCGCCTTGAACGCGGCCTCGAAGCCGGCGGAAGCGGTCGACAAGCGGACGGGAGCGGCTTTCAGTGTCATGGCGTCAGGATTGCGGAATGGCGGACGCGAAGGCGTCGATGATGCGGCGGATCGGCTCGCGTTTGAGCTTGAGCGCGGCCTGGTTCACGACCAGGCGGGCGCTGATGTCCATGATGCGTTCGACCTCCACCAGGTGGTTGGCCTTGAGCGTGTTGCCGGTCGAGACGATGTCGACGATGGCGTCGGCCAGCCCGGTCAGCGGCGCGAGTTCCATGCTGCCGTAGAGCTTGATCAGGTCGACGTGCACGCCCTTGGTGGCGAAGAAGTCGCGCGCGATCGCGACGAACTTGGTCGCGATCTTGAGCCGCGCGCCCTGGCGCACTGCGTAGGCGTAGTCGAAATCGGCGCGCGCCGCCACGCTCATGCGGCAGGCCGCGATTTTCAGGTCGAGCGGCAGGTAGAGGCCTGCCGTGCCGTGCTCGAGCATGGTGTCGAGCCCGGTCACGCCGAGGTCGGCGCCGCCCCACTGCACGTAGGTCGGCACATCCGACGGACGCACCAGCAGCACGCGCACATCGGGTTGCGTGGTCGGCAGGATCAGCTTGCGCGATTTTTCCGGGTCTTCGGTGACCTCGATGCCGGCAGCGGCGAGCAGCGGCAGGGTCTCGTCGAAGATCCGGCCTTTGGACAGAGCGATCGTGATCGTCATGCGCTCACCCGCTCGATGTCGGCACCGATGCCGCGCAGCTTGGCTTCCATGCGGTCGTAGCCCCGATCCAGGTGGTAGATGCGATCGACCAGCGTTTCGCCGTCGGCCACGAGGCCTGCAATGACGAGGCTCGCCGAAGCGCGCAGGTCGGTCGCCATCACGGTGGCGCCCGAAAGCTGCGGCACGCCTTCGACCACGGCCACCTTGCCATCGGTCTGGATGCGGGCGCCCAGGCGCAGCATCTCGTCGACGTGCATGAAGCGGTTCTCGAAGATGGTTTCGGTCACGGTCGAGGTGCCTTGCGAAATCGCGTTGAGCGCCATGAACTGGGCCTGCATGTCGGTCGGGAAACCTGGGTACTCGGTGGTGCGGAAGCTTTGGGCCTTGAGCCGGCCCATCGACTTCACGTGAACCCCGCCCTCCACGGCCGTCACCGTGGCACCGGCTTCGCGCAGCTTCTCGACCACTGCATCCATGTGGTCGGCACGGCCGTGCCGCAGCAACACGTCGCCGCCGGCCGCGGCCACGGCACACAGGAAGGTGCCGGCCTCGATGCGATCCGCCACCACCTGGTGCGTGCAGCCGTGCAGGCGCTCGACACCCTGGATGTGGATGCGGCTGGTGCCATGGCCTTCGATCTTTGCGCCCATGGCGATCAGCATCTCTGCCAGGTCGGGAATCTCGGGTTCCTGGGCCGCGTTCTCGAGCACGGTTTCGCCTTCGGCCAGCGCCGCGGCCATTAGAAAGTTTTCGGTGCCAGTGACGGTGACCATGTCGGTGGTGATGCGCGCGCCGTGCAGCCGTTTGGCGCCGCTGCGCAGGCCGGCCACCATGTAGCCATGCTCGACCGCGATCTCGGCGCCCATGGCCTGCAGGCCCTTGATGTGCTGGTCGACCGGCCGCGAACCGATCGCGCAGCCGCCCGGCAGCGACACGCGCGCCCGGCCGAAGCGCGCTAGTAGCGGGCCCAGCGCGAGCACGGAAGCGCGCATGGTCTTGACCAGCTCGTAAGGCGCCTCCGGGTTGCTGAGCGCACCCGCATCGATGTTCACCGTGCCGTTATCGTCGCGCTTGGCGGTCACGCCCATGTTGCGCACCAGCTGCAGCATGGTCGCCACGTCCTGCAGCCGCGGCACGTTGTGCAGCGTGACCGGCTCGGCCGTCAGCAGTGCCGCGCAGAGTTCGGGCAAGGCGGCGTTCTTGGCGCCGGAAATCAACACTTCGCCGCGGAGCGTGCGCCCGCCGCGAATCAACAATTTGTCCATCTGGAGTCCAGCGAGTGGTGGTGGCCGAGGGGGCCGCTTGTTATTTTTCCGCCGCTGCCCATTCGGCAGGCGTGTACGTCTTCATCGACAGTGCATGCACCTCGTCGGTATGCATTTTCGCACCCAGGGTCGCGTAGACCTTCTGGTGTCGCCGGATCGCGCGCTGGCCCTCGAACTCGGCCGAGACGATGGTGGCATACCAGTGCCGGCCGTCGCCCTCGAGCGCGATGTGTTCGCACGGCAGCCCGGCGGCGATGATGGCTTGAAGCTCTTCAGCGGTCATGGAAGTACATATTCATCGGGAAACACCGCGGAACCGGCTCCGCCGGGCCGCCAGTGTTGCCCCCGGAAGGGGGTTGGCGAAGCGACACGAAGTGCGCGAAGACTGGGGGAGAGCCATGTTCAGCCGCGGATCTTGTAGCCGATGCGCAGCAGATGCACGGCGATGGCACTGACGACCAGCCAGGCCGTGCCGACGATGCCCAGGCTCAACCAGGGCGAGGCATCGCTGATGCCGAAAAAGCCGTAGCGGAAGCCGTCGATCATGTAGAAGAAGGGATTCAGGTGGCTCACGGTCTGCCAGAACGGCGGCAACGAGCTGATCGAATAGAACACGCCCGACAAGAAGGTCATGGGCATGATCAGGAAGTTCTGGAATACCGCCATCTGGTCGAACTTTTCGGCCCAGAGTCCGGCGATGAGCCCCAGCGTGCCGAGCATGGCCGCCCCCAGGAACGCGAACACGACGATCCACAGCGGCGCCACGAAACCCGGCATCGCGAAGAACACGGTGACGACAAACACGCCGAGCCCGACCGCCAGCCCACGGATCACCGACGAACCCACGTACGCCAGGAACCAGCCCCAATGCGACAGCGGCGTAAGCAGCACGAACACCAGGCTGCCCATGATCTTGCTCTGGATGATCGACGACGAGCTGTTGGCAAATGCGTTCTGCAGCACGCTCATCATCACCAGCCCCGGCACCAGAAACGCGGTGTAGCTCACCGTGCCGTACACCTTCACATGGTCTTCGAGCACATGGCCGAATACCAGCAGGTACAGCACGGCCGTCAGCACCGGCGCGCCGACGGTCTGGAAGCCGACCTTCCAGAAGCGCAGCGTTTCCTTGTAGAGCAGCGCGTGCCAGCCGGTGACATTGATCATCGGGCGACCTCCAGCGGCGTCTGTTCACCCGCCATGAGGTCGAGGAACACGTCCTCGAGGTCGGCCTTGCGCATCTCGACGTCTTCCACCGCCACGCCGGCTTCGCGGATCGACGCCAGCAGTTGTTCGACTTCGAGCGCATTGCGCGCGGGCAACTGCACGATGCGACCCGTGATGCGGGCGTTCTGCGCAATGGCCCAGGGCAGATTGGCATCGGTCTTGAAGCGCAGGACATTGCTTGCGGCCGAGCTCAGCAAGGCGCTGGTGCTGTCGAGCGCGATCACGCGGCCCTGTTTCAGCATCGCGATGCGGTTGCACAGCGCCTCGGCTTCCTCGAGGTAGTGCGTGGTCAGCAGCACGGTGCTGCCCTGCTTGTTGAGTTTGGCGACGAACTGCCAGAGCGTTTGCCGCAGTTCGACGTCGACGCCGGCGGTCGGCTCGTCCAGCACGATCACCGGCGGCTTGTGCACCAGCGCCTGCGCCACCAGCACACGCCGCTTCATGCCGCCCGAGAGCTGGCGCATGTTGGCTGTGGCCTTGTCGGCGAGCCCCAGGCTGTGCAGCAGTTCGTCGATCCAGGCATCGTTGTTCTTGATGCCGAAATAGCCCGACTGGATGCGCAGCGACTCGCGCACGTTGAAAAACGGGTCGAACACCAGCTCCTGCGGCACGATGCCGAGCTGGCGCCGAGCCTCGGCATAGTCGCGCTGCACATCGAAGCCGTGCACGCTGATGGCGCCGGCCGTCGGCCGCGAAAGGCCGGCGAGCATGCTGATCAGGGTGGTCTTGCCCGCGCCGTTGGGGCCGAGCAGCCCGAAGAATTCACCCTCTTCGATCTGGAAGCTCACCTCGTCGACCGCGCGCAAGCCCGGCTTTCCAAGGGAACGTTGCTGACGTGAGGGGGGATAGGTCTTGCAGACCGACTGGAACGAGATCGCGGGCATGGGAGCCCACGATTTTATGCGGCCCCGGGTTTTCTAGGGCGCGGCGGGCAAAAGGCCTGCGACGCCGTACAACGTGGCAAGCTCGCGCAGCCGCGGCGGCAGGCCCTTGACCGCAAAGCCGCGGCCCGCCGAACTGGCCTCGCGGCGGCACTCGAGCAGCACCGCAATGGCCGACGAATCGAACTGGGTCAGCGCACTGGCGTCGACCACGGTGGACGACTCCGACGCTGCCGCCAGCCCCTGCTGCAGCATGCGCAGGCACGCTGGGGCGTCATCGTGCAGCAGTCGGGTCGGCAGTACGAGCATCTCAGCCCCTGGTGTTGCCCTTGTTGCGCGCGGCCAGCGTAGCGATCAGGCCGTCGATGCCCTTGGTGTTGATTTCCTGCGAAAACTGGGTGCGGTAGGTATCGACCAGCCAGACGCCGAGCACGTTCAGGTTGTAGATCTTCCAGCCGGCGCCTTCGCCGGGCGTCTTTTCGAGCCGGTAGTCGAGTTGCACCGGGTCGCCGTTGCCCTTGATTTCGGTTCGGACAAGCACCTCCTTGTCATCGGCCGAGCCCCGGAACGGGCGCACCGTGACGGTCTGGTCGGTCACCTGGTCGAGTGCGCCGGCGTAGGTACGAACCAGCAGGACCTTGAACTCGTCCTGCAGCCGCTTTTGCTGCTCCGGCGTGGCCTGGCGCCATGCCGGGCCGACTGCCGACGCCGTCATGCGCTGAAAGTTGAGGTTCGGCATGACCTTGGTGTCGACCAGCACCATGATCTTGTTGATGTCACCGGCCTTGATCGACTTGTCGGCACGGATGGTGTCGAGCACGTCGCCGGAAATCCGCTTGACCAGCGCGTCGGGCGCTTCGTCGGCCGCGCGTGCGGGGCTCACGAAAACAGCAGCGGCACTGAACAGCAGCGCGCCGGCCAATGCGAGACGGCCCAGGGAGCGGCGTTGCAGGATCTGGTTCATTGAATAAGTCCTTCCAATCAATAACAAAACGGGCCTTCGGGCCCTGAGTGTCGGAGCGGCGCCTGGCGGACACGGTTCCCGCAGCACGCGCCCGCATGCAACCGAATGCAAGCGCGGGGAGCCTTACTGGCCGCCCTCACCCGGCGGGTCGCCGTTGTAGATGTCGTTGGCGCGGCGCTGCAGGAACACATCGCGCGTGAAGGAGTATTTGTCGAGCGCCGCGTCGCCAAGCAATTGGCTGGCACGCAGGAAGTTGGAGCGCATATCGACTACGCGCAGCACGTACATCGAATTGCGCACCGGGACGTCGTGGACAGCCCACACCAAATCGCCCTTGCTGTCGATCGGCAACGCCGCGGCGTCGCGCACGGTTGACGGCCCGAGCACCGGCAATACGAGATAGGGCCCCGAAGGCACTCCCCAACGACCCAGCGTCTGCCCGAAGTCTTCCTTGTGGCGATCGATACCTGCTTCGGTGGCGATGTCCAGCAAGCCGCCCAGACCGAACAGCGTGTTGACGTTGACCCGCATGAAGGTCTCGGCGCTATTCTGCAGGCGCAGTTGCATCACGCTGTTGGCGAAACTCCACACATCGCCGAGGTTGCCGAAGAAGTTGTTGACGCCCGTGCGCACCGGCGACGGGAGCACGTTGCGGTAAGCCGTGGCGGCAGGAATCAGCACGGCCTCATCGACACCGTCGTTGAAGCGGGAGATGCTGCGATTGAACGGCTCGAACGGATCGGCCGGATTCGCGTTGGGCCCAGTGGCACAACCGGCCATCAATACAACGGCTGCTGCAGCGCCCGACCAGCGGACATAGCCAGCTATCTTCTTGATAGCAATAGAGAAAGTAAGGCGGGGTTTCATTTTTTTGTGGGGGTCCCTGCGGTGCTGCTGCCACCTTCGGCCGCCTTGCTGTACAGAAACTGACTGATCAGGTTCTCCAACACCACCGCCGATTGCGTGGCGGTGATGGTGTCACCGGCCTGCAGCGTCTTTTCTTCGGCGCCCGCTTCGATCCCGATGTACTGCTCTCCGAGCAAGCCACTGGTCAGGATCTTGAGCGAACTGTCCTTCGGGAAACTGTAACGGTTTTGCAATGCGAGCGTGACGCTCGCCTGGAAATTCTTGTCGTCGAACGTGATCGATTCAACACGGCCGACCACCACGCCCGCGCTCTTGACTGCAGTTTGTGGTTTCAACCCACCAATGTTGTCGAACCGGGCCGAGACCGCATAGGTCTTCTGAAAGTTCAGGCTCAGCAAATTGGCGGACTGCAGCGCAAGAAACAGCAGCGCAGCCGCGCCGATGAGCACGAACAGACCGACCCAGATGTCGTTGTTGGAACGTTGCATGGTTGATTGCGTCCTTGTTGTTCTAGATGCTGAACATCATTGCGGTCAGCAGAAAGTCGAGCCCCAGCACGGCCAGCGAAGCCACGACGACCGTGCGGGTGGTGGCGCGCGAGACGCCTTCGGGCGTCGGCTGCGCCGCAAAGCCCTGCAACAGCGCGACAAAAGTGACGGTGAAGCCGAACACGATGCTCTTGACGACGCCGTTGCCGACATCGCGCCAGACGTCCACGCCGTTTTGCATCTGGCCCCAGAACGCGCCAGGGTCGACGCCGAGCATCACCACGCCGACCACGTAGCCGCCGATCACGCCGACCGCGCTGAACACCGCCGCCAGCAGCGGCATCGTGATCACGCCGGCCCAGAAGCGCGGCGCGAGGATGCGGCGCACGGGGTCAACCGCCATCATCTCCATCGCGCTGAGTTGTTCGCCGGCCTTCATGAGGCCGATCTCGGCGGTCAACGACGTGCCGGCGCGGCCCGCGAACAGCAGGGCCGCGACCACGGGCCCGAGCTCGCGCACCAGGCTCAAGGCCACCAGCAGGCCCAACGCCTCCGAAGAGCCGTAGCGCTGCAAGGTGTAGTAGCCCTGAAGGCCCAGCACGAACCCGACGAACAGGCCCGAGACAGCGATGATCGCCAGCGAGTAATTGCCGAGGAAATGGATCTGGTCGCGCACCAGGCCGAAGCGACGCAAGCTCTTTGCGCCGGGGCCGACGAGCTGCACGAACAGGCGCGCTGCGCTGCCGATATCGCCCAGCTTGCTGCGCACCGCGAATCCAACGTCGGCCGGACGCCACCAACTCATGCCCGACCCCCGTCCGAATTGCCGAAATCGTCTTCCACGCTGACGCCCGGATAGTGAAAGTGCACGGGGCCCTCGGGCAGCGCATTGACGAACTGGTGCACCAGCGGGTCGACGCTTTCGCGCACTTCGCCCGGCGTACCTTGCGCGGCAATGCCGCCGTTGGCCAGGATGATCACGTGGTCGGCGATGCGAAAGGTTTCTTCCAGATCGTGCGACACGATGATGCTGGTAAGGCCGAGCGTGTCATTGAGCCGGCGAATCAGCCGCGCCGCCGTGCCGAGCGAAATCGGGTCGAGGCCGGCGAAGGGCTCGTCGTACATCACCAGGTCGGGGTCGAGCGCGATTGCGCGCGCAAGCGCCACGCGCCGCGCCATGCCGCCCGACACCTCGCTCGGCATCAGGTCGCGGGCGCCGCGCAGACCGACCGCATCGAGCTTCATGAGCACGATGTCGCGCACCAGCGCCTCGGCCAACAGGGTGTGCTCGCGCAAGGGAAAGGCAACGTTGTCGAGCACGCTCATGTCTGTGAACAAGGCGCCGAACTGGAACAGCATGCCCATGCGCCGCCGCGCCGCGTAGAGCGCCGGCTGCGCCAGCTGGCCGACATTCTGACCATCGAACAGCACTTCGCCGCGCTGGGCGCGCAATTGCCCGCCGACCAGGCGCAACACCGTGGTCTTGCCGCCGCCCGAGGCGCCCATGAGCGCCGTGACCTTGCCGCGCGGCACGCTGAAGGAGACGCCGTCGAGAATGGCGCGCGCGCCGTAGCCGAACGTGACGTTCTTGAACTCGACCAGCGGTGGGGGTGCTTTGTCCATCAAATAAAAAAGCCGGGCACCTTTTCAGGCATCCCGGCTCAGGGGTTTCCCCAATAATAAGGGAAGCACAGGACGTGCCCGCGCGCCCCGCTCCTTCAGCGCGGCAGGTCGCTGTATCCCATGAGGAATTCGTCCACGGCGCGTGCACTCTGCCGGCCCTCGCGGATGGCCCAAACCACCAGCGACTGGCCGCGCCGGATGTCGCCGGCAGCAAACACCTTGGGCACGTTGGTCGCATAGCCGCCGGTGAATTCCACCGTGGCTTTGGCGTTGCCGCGGGCATCCTTCTCGACGCCGAAGGCATCGAGCACGCCCGCAACCGGGCTCACGAAGCCCATGGCGAGCAGCACCAGATCCGCCTTGAGAATTTGCTCGCTGCCGGCCACTTCGACCATCTTGCCGTCCTTCCATTCGACGCGGACGGTCTTCAGGCCGGTGAGCTTCTTGCCGTCGCCGATGAATTCCTTGGTCGAGATCGCGAACTCGCGCTCGCAGCCTTCTTCATGGCTGGAGCTGGTGCGCAGCTTGATCGGCCAGTAAGGCCACGTCATCGGCCGGTTCTCTTCTTCCGGCGGCTGCGGCATGACTTCGAACTGCGTGACGCTGACCGCGCCGTGGCGGTTACTGGTGCCGACGCAGTCGGAACCGGTGTCGCCGCCGCCGATCACGATCACGTGCTTGCCATCGGCGCGCAGTTGTCCCTTGACCTTGTCACCCGCATTGACCTTGTTCTGCAGTGGCAGGAACTCCATGGCGAAGTGGATGCCGTCGAGCTCGCGGCCGGGCACCGGCAGGTCGCGCGACTGCTCGGCGCCGCCAGTCAGCAACACCGCGTCGAATTCCTTGTCGAGTTGCTCGGGGGTGACGGTTTCCTTGGCCCAGTTGGTGACCTTGGAGCCCTTGCCGAGCGGATCCTTCGCAGCGCCGACCATCACGCCGAGCCGGAAGGTGACGCCCTCGGCTTTCATCTGCTCGACACGGCGGTCGATGTGCGTCTTTTCCATCTTGAAGTCAGGAATGCCGTAGCGCAGCAGTCCGCCGATGCGGTCGTTCTTTTCGAACAGCGTCACGTCATGGCCGACGCGCGCCAGCTGTTGCGCCGCCGCCATGCCGGCTGGGCCGGAGCCGACCACGGCGACCTTCTTGCCGGTCTTGTGTTTCGCCACGCGCGGCGCGACCCAGCCCTCGTCCCAGGCGCGGTCGATGATCGCGTGCTCGATCGACTTGATGCCGATCGCGTCGTCGTTCACGTTGAGCACGCAGGCCGCCTCGCAGGGAGCGGGGCAGATGCGGCCGGTGAACTCCGGGAAGTTGTTGGTCGAATCGAGCACCGCGAAGGCGTTCTGCCAGTCGTCCCGGTACACCAGATCATTGAAATCCGGAATGATGTTGTTGACCGGGCAGCCGCTGTTGCAGAACGGCGTGCCGCAGT
>JBDUCH010000078.1:0-13926 GCA_040003555.1 Variovorax sp.
CCGCTTCGAGGTCGGCCTGCGCGTCGGCCAGCAGCTGTGCGTACTGCTCGAAGCCAAGGCGCGCAGCCTGTTCCTTGAGCTGGAATTCGGTGATGCGCTGGCGCAGCGGATCCAGTTCGCGTTCAAGCTGCAGGCGCCGTTCGTCGCTGGCGCGCAGCTTGATGGTGAGGTCGTCGTACTGGCTGCGCGTGGCGCCAAGCGCCGTCTCGCGCTCGAGCTTGAGCGCCAGCGCGTCCTGCAGGCCGGCCTTCGCGGCGGCATCGGACAAGCGGGTGAGCTCGCCCCGGGCACGCTCTTCTTCGTCGGCCAAGGCCACCGATTGCTGCGCCGCGGTTTCGATCGCGCGGCTCAGTTCGGCGCGGCGCGCTTCAAGGGTGCGTTGGGCAAAGGTGGCCTCTTGCGCCTGTCGTTCCAGACTGCGGTGCTGCTCGCGGCTGGCAGTGAGCAGCCGGCCGGCCTCGATCACGCGTTCGTCCAGCTGTGCGTGCCGCTCCTGGCTGTCGGCCAGCTGCATGTCGAGTTCTTCGAAGCGCGTTTCGGCGGCAATGCGGCGTTCCTGCAATTCCTCGAGTTGCGCGTCGACCTCACCGAGGTCGGTGGCCAGTTGCTCGCTGCGGGCGCGGGTCTGTTCAGCGAGCTGGGTCAGACGCAGCGTTTCGACCTGCAGTTCGTGCGCGCGCGACTGCGTGTCGGCCGCTTCGCGCCGCGCGCCGACCAGCCGCGAGGCCGCATCGCCGTACGCCGCTTCGGCGCGCACCAGTGCCGTGCGCGCCTCGTCGCTGATCAGGGCCTGCGCGCGCAACTGGCGCTCCAGGTTTTCCATCTCCTGCTGGCGCGCCAGCAGGCCGGCCTGCTCGGAATCCTGCGCGTAGAAGCCCACGCTGTGCGCCGCGACCGCGTGGCCGCTTCGCACATAGATCACTTCGCCGGGCTGCAGTTTGTCGCGTTGCGCCAGCGCCTCCTCGAAGCTGGTGGCGGTGTAGCAGCCATGCAGCCAGTCGACCAGCAGAGCCTGCAAGCCGGCATCGCTCAGGCGCAGCAGATCCGAAAGGCGCGGCAAAGCAGACGTGCCCTGCACCGGGCCGGCACTCGGCGGCGTGTAGAACGCCAGCTTGGCCGGCGGCGCGTCGGCGCCGAAGGCCCGCACCATGTCGAGCCGGCTGACTTCGAGCGCGCCCATGCCTTCGCGCAGCGCCGATTCGAGCGCGTTCTCCCAGCCCTGCTCGATGTGGATGCGGCTCCACAGGCCCTGCAAGCCGTCCAGGCCGTGCTTGGCCAGCCAGGGGGCCAGCTTGCCGTCGGTCTTGACCTTTTCCTGCAGCGCCCTGAGCGCCTCGAGCCTGGCCGACAGCTCGGCATGGCGCGCGCCCTCGGTGTTGACGGCCTGTTGCCGCGTGCGGCGCTCGTCGTCGAGTTGCGGCACCGATTCCTGCAGCTCGTGCAGCCGCGCCTCGGCTTCGCTGGCGGCTTCCTGGCCGGCGGCCAGTTGCTCCTGCAGCGCGACCAGGCGCGCTTCGTCGGGGGCGTCGAGCGCGCGCTGGTCGGTGCGCAGGCGTTCGCCGCGCTGCTGCAGCTGGCGTGATTGCTCTTCGATGTTGCGCTGGTCTGCCGCCAGCACCTGGATCTGCTGCTGCACCTGGACGACGCCGGTGCGCTGCGCGTTGGCCTCGTCCTGCGCGCGTTGCTGCGCCTCTTCGAGTTCGGGCATGCGCGCGTCGTGCTCTTCGAGCTGCGCGGCCAGCAACACGGCCTGTTCTTCGGCGTCCACGCCCTGCCCGGCCAGCGTTTCGATTTCGGCCTCGGCATCATCGCGGCGCGTGCCCCACTGCGCGACCTGCTCGCGCAACTGAACTAGGCGCTGTTCGACACGCTGGCGCCCTTCGACCACGAAGCGGATCTCGCCTTCGAGCCGGCCCACTTCGGCGCTGGCTTCGTAGAGCTTGCCCTGGGCCTGGTTCACCTGGTCGCCGGCCGCGTAATGCGCCTGGCGCACGGTTTCAAGCTCGGACTCGACGTGGCGCAGGTCGGCCGTCCTGCTTTCGAGGTCGTTGATCGCCTTTTCAGCGTCGGCCTTGATCTTGGACTGGTCGCTTTCGCTCTCGCTGCGCTTCAGGAACCAGAGCTGGTGCTGCTTGTTCGTGGCGTCGCCCTGCAGCCGGTTGTAGCGCGCGGCCACCTCGGCCTGCTTCTCCAGGCGCTCGAGGTTGCTGTTGAGTTCGCGCAGGATATCTTCGACGCGCGTGAGGTTTTCGCGCGTGTCGCCAAGGCGGCTTTCGGTCTCGCGGCGGCGTTCCTTGTACTTGGAGACGCCGGCCGCTTCTTCGAGAAACAGGCGCAGCTCTTCGGGCTTGGATTCGATGATCCGGCTGATCGTGCCCTGGCCGATGATGGCGTAGGCGCGCGGCCCGAGGCCGGTGCCGAGAAACACGTCCTGCACGTCGCGCCGGCGCACCGGCTGGTTGTTGATGTAGTAGCTTGAAGTGCCGTCGCGCGTGAGCACCCGCTTGACCGCGATTTCGGTGAACTGGCTCCACTGGCCGCCGGCACGGTGGTCGGCGTTGTCGAACACCAGCTCGACGCTGGAGCGGCTGGCCTGCTTGCGCGTGGTGGTGCCGTTGAAGATCACGTCCTGCATCGACTCGCCGCGCAGTTCGGAAGCGCGAGATTCGCCAAGCACCCAGCGCACGGCGTCCATGATGTTCGACTTGCCGCAGCCGTTCGGCCCGACCACGCCGACCAACTGGCCCGGCAGCAGGAAGTTGGTGGGTTCGGCGAACGATTTGAAGCCGGAAAGCTTGATGGAGTTGAGACGCACGACTTGTCGGCCCCCTCGGCTGGATGCCAAGGTGTTGATTTGTAAGGAAAAATGCACAACCTGGCGGCTGCCACCGGAGGCGACGATGATAACGTGCGGCCCATGCGCCTTTTGCCCCTTTCCCGCTCCCGCAACCGCCACGCCATACTGTGCGGCGCGGCGGCCTGGCTGCTCGGCGTGACGGGCTGCAGCAGCGTCATCAATTCGACCGAGCGGGGCCAGCCGTATGCCAACAACGAGTGGCTGCAGTCCGGCGCCAACCGCATCGCCAACCTCGCGCTGCGCGACAACCTGCAGTCGATCCGGCGTGTGCAGTTGTCGCTCTACCGCCGCAACCCGCGCGAATGGCGCAAATGGGCCAAGAGCCCCGAAGACGCGACCCAGCGTACCTGGGACGCCGTGATGCAGGGCACGTCACTGCCGGAGTTGCGTGGCGCCGTCGGCCTCGATGCGATCCGCATGGCTTTCGACAGCGGGCCGCAGAGCTTCCAGGGCGACCGGGTCGCGGCACTCGTGGTCGGCTGGGCCAGCATGCTCAAGGAGGCCAACGGCAACACCTGGGACCAAACCATGGTCGATGGCGTGAATGCCGAGAATAGCTACCGTGCCGCGCGCAACGTCGAGATCTCGCTGTGGTTGATCAGCTCGAAGACCGGCCCGGACGGCCAGCCGCTGCTGCTGGCCACCGAGATCAGCGATCGCGGACGCAACCTGGTGACCGACCGCGAGCTGTCGAAGGTGGTGGCCCGGCTCGACCTGATGGCAGCCCAGGCCGACGAGAAATACCGGCGCGCCGCGCTCGACTTCAGCCAGAACCTGCTTCTGGGCAGCCTCGGGCCGTTCTTTGCCATGGTCAAGCCCTGATGTCATTCGGAAATATATTGCCGTTTTAGAGGTTTTCGGTATTATGTTTCCATGCAAAAGCAATCGCTCATCGAGGCTCTGGCGGCGCGCCGCGAGGCACTGGGCCTGACCCACGCCCAAGTCGCCGAACGCAGCGGCCTGACCGAGCGTTCGGTGCGCAATGCGCTCGGCGCACGGGGCAATCCGCAAATGTCGTCGTTGCTGGCGCTGGTCGATGCGCTGGAACTCGAACTGAACCTGGCGCCCCGCGGCTTCGGGCCGGCCAGCGGCAGCGACCCCGACTATCAACCCGTGCCCACGCGTGTCGGCGTGGCAACGGGGCGGCAATGAACGTCAAGATCCTCGACATCGCACTGGGCGGCCGGCCTTTCGGCAAGCTCTTCCAGTACGCCGACCTGTGCCGCTTCGTGGCCGAGCCAGCGCTGGTGGCCGACCCGCCGCCCGAGGTGCTGTCGCTGTCGATGCTGGCCAACGACCGGGTGGTGCAGGCCGCGCTGTGGGGCGACCTGAAAAACCCGTTGTTCAATGGCCAGGGCGGCCGGCTGCCCGTCTATTTTCAGAACCTGCTGCCCGAGGGCGTGTTGCGCACCCACCTGGCGCAGCTGCGCGGCTGCGGCGAAGACGACCATTTCGAACTGCTGGCCGCCTGTGGCTCCGACCTGCCCGGCGCCGTCAGCGCCAGGCCTGCATCGGTTGACCGTGCGACCTTGCAACGGCTGGTCACGCAAGACCAGGACGCGCTCGAAATGTCGGTGGTCGCACTGCCGTTGCCGCAAGGCATTTCGGTGTCGGGCGTGCAGCCCAAGCTCGGCTTGCGGCGCCAGGGCGGGCGCTACGTGGCGCGCACGCGGGCCGGCGCCAGCACGCGGGTCATCGCCAAGCTGCCGGTGGTCGGCCGGCCGCACATGCCGCAGCTCGAAAAGCTTTCGCTCGACCTGGCCGCCGCGGCCGGCGTGGAGGTGTGTCATGCCGAGCTCGCGCCGCTGTCCGCCATCCATGCAGAGCACAGCTACGCATTGCCCGACGAGCCCGACTTCCTGGCCGTGACGCGCTTCGACCGCGAGGGCGCCCGCCGCGTCCACTTCGAGGACTTCGCGCAGGTGCTCGCGATCGACCCTCAGCACAAGTACAGCGCGAGCTACCTCGACATGGCGCGCGTGATGCGCGCGTTTCCCTCGCTGGGCGACGCCGCAGTGCTCGAACTGGTGCGGCGCCTCGCGGTCAATGAGCTGCTGGGCAATCCCGACGCGCATCTCAAGAACTTCGGCCTGTTGTACCCCGACAGCATCGCGCCGCGCTTCGCGCCGGCCTACGACATCGTGGCCTATGCCGCGCTGCAACGGGTCGAAGGCCACGCGCTGCCGCTCATGCCGTCGGCCGCGGGCACGCCCAAGGCCGCGCAGGTGCGGCGCGGCACCTTGTTCACGCCGGCCAGCGTTCGTGCCTTCTGCTTTGCGGCCGGACTGCATGAGCCGCTGATGCGGCGCACGATCGCCGACACCGTGCGCCGCGCCCGCGCCGCATGGCCGGGCATGATCGATGCAAGCACCCTGCCCGCGCCCTGGAAAAACACGCTGTCGAAGCGCCTTCAGGCGCACCCTTTATTACAGGGTCTGGCACGGCGCGGCACCTAGAATGCCTCGCGACTTCTCCCCTCCACTTTTTTCGGGCATCTCATGAGTTCCATCAATTTCATCGGCGGCGAAAAAGGCGGCGTCGGCAAGTCGGTCACGGCGCGCGTGCTGGCGCAATACTTCATCGATCGCAGCCGCCCCTTCACGGGCTATGACACCGACCGGTCGCACAGCTCCTTCACGCGCTTCTACGAGGGCTTCGCCTCGCCCGTGGTGGTGGACAGCTTCGAGGGCCTCGACACCATCGTGAACGGTTTCGAAACCAACCCGCACCAGAGCGTGATCGTCGACCTGGCCGCGCAAACGCTGGCCCCGCTGTCGCGCTGGATCAAGGAATCGGACTTGTTCGACGTGTTCAAGGAACTCGGCATCGCGGTGAACTTCTGGCATGTGCTCGACGACGGCCGCGACTCGACGGACCTGCTCGGCCGCCTGATCGATACCTTCGGCGACCGGCCCAACTACATCGTGGTGCAGAACTACGGCCGCGGCAGCGACTTTGCGATGCTGCTCGGCTCGCAGTCGCTGGCCAAGGCCGCTGCCAACGGTGCCCAGGTGATTGCGATGCCGCGCCTGCACGACGCCAGCATGCGCAAGATCGATGCGCAGAACACCAGCTTCTGGAAAGCCGTGAACGACAAGGAAGGCCCGAACGCGCTCGGCCTGCTCGAGCGCCAGCGCGTCAAGACCTGGCTGGCAACCGCCTACGCGGCATTCGACACGCTGCCGTTGTAGGGGCTAGCGCTCGGCCATCACGACCACCACCTGCGCGTCGGCCTTGCCCGTCGACAGGTAGATGTGCCCGACGCCGCTGTCGAAGTACGCCGACTCCTGGCGTTTGAGCTCGATCGCTTCGCCCGTCTCGAAGTGGATGCGCACGCTGCCCGCCAGCACCATCACGAATTCCTGGCCGCCATGGCGGATGAAGTCCGGAAACTGGCTCAAGGCGCGCGCCACGATGGTGCCGTGCAGCGGCGTCATACGCTTGCCCGGAAAGTCGGTCGCGAGCATGCGGTAGTCGTAGTTCTGACCGTCATAGCCCGGTGCGGCGTCCAGCGTCGAGCGCACCACCACGGGCCTCTTCCCCCCTTCGACCACCGCGGCCTGAGCGCGCGGGTCGAACAGTTGGGCGATGTCCACTTCGAGCGCCCGCGCCACCGCCGCGAACTTCTCGTAGCTCACCGAGATCTGGCCCAGTTCGACCTTTGACAGTGTCGACAAGGCGACGCCCGAACGCTCGGACAGCGCCTTCAGCGTCAGGCGCCGGCCCTTGCGAATCTCACGCAATCGCTCGCCCATGCGCGCACGATCCAGCGGCGCCGCACTACGCTTGCTGGACGGTTTGACAGGCATCGTTTTCCCTCATGATTGGCACGATTCTCGCATGAGAGAATTCTCGTATGAGAGAATTTGACGTCATCATCGTCGGAGCCGGCATCGCCGGCGCGTCGGCTGCATTCCGCCTGGCCGGACACCGCAGCGTGCTGCTGCTGGAGCGCGAATCGCAACCCGGCTACCACTCGACCGGGCGCTCGGCCGCGATGTTCATGGAAAGCTACGGCCCGCCGGCGGTACGCGCACTCACGCGGGCCAGCCGCGCGTTCTACGAGCACTCGCCGGCCGGCTTCGCGTCCGAACCTTTGCTGACGCCGCGCGGCGTGCTCTACCTTGCGACCCACGGCCAGGAGGCCCTGCTGCAGGCGACGCGCAGCGAACTGGGCCCCGCCTGCCCCGACCTGGAACTGCTGGATGCCGACGCGACGCTGGCCCGGGTCGGCTGCCTGCGGCCCGAGATGGTGAGCGCCGCACTGTTCGAGCCGGGCGCGCAAGACATCGACGTGCATGCCCTGCACCAGGGCTTTCTGCGCGGCTTTCGCCAGCTGGGCGGTGAACTGCGCACCGGCGTGCAACCGCAGGCCGCCGTGCGATCCGGCACGCACTGGGACTTGCTGCTGCGCGATGGCGAGACGGTTCGAGCACGCATCGTCGTCAATGCGGCGGGCGCCTGGGCCGACGAAGTGGCCGCTCTTTTCGGCGCGGCGCCGATCGGCCTGGTGCCGCACCGGCGCAGTGCCTTTACCTTCAAGGCGCCCGATGGCACAGACGCCTCCGGCTGGCCGGCCGTGGTCGGCGTCGACGAGAGCTACTACTTCAAGCCCGATGCCGGTCAGTTGCTGGGCTCGCCCGGCAACGCCGACCCCACGGTGCCGCACGACGTGGTGCCCGAGGAGATCGACATCGCGATGGGCATCCACCAGATCGAAAGCGTCTCCACCTTGAGCATCCGTCGCCCGACCAGCACCTGGGCCGGCTTGCGCTCTTTCGTGTCCGATGGCGAAATGGTGATCGGCGAGGATGGCGCCTGCCCCGGTTTTTTCTGGCTCGCGGCACAGGGCGGCTACGGCATTCAGAGTGCGGCCGCCGCCAGTGCGCTGGCCGATGCGCTGCTGCGCGGCGTGCCCCTGCCGGAAGAACTGGTTCGACACGGCGTCGAGCCTTCGGCGCTGTCGCCGGCGCGCCTGCGTTGAACCGGAATCACCAGCCATGAACGACACCACCGCCTCCCGCTCGTCAGTCCTTGACGACGCCCTGGCGGAAGCCACCGCGCGCTATGGCGCCCGCAATCCCGCCAGCGAAAGGGCACTGGCCGAAGCTGCCGACGTGCTGCCTGCGGGCAACACCCGCAGCGTGCTGTTCCATACGCCTTTTCCGCTGGCGATGGCGCGCGGCGAAGGCTGCCATCTGTGGGATGTCGATGGCCATCGCTACCTTGATGCGTTGGGCGAATTCACGGCGGGCATCTACGGCCACTCGAACCCGGCGATCCAGCAGGCCATCGTCAGCGCCTTGCACGACGGGCTGAGCCTGTCTTCGCACACGCCGCGCGAGGGCCTGCTCGCGCATGAAATCCAGCGCCGCTTTCCCGGCATGGCGCTGCTGCGCTTCACCAACTCCGGCACCGAGGCCAACCTGATGGCGCTGGCCGCAGCCACCGCACACACCGGGCGGCGCAAGGTGCTGGTGTTCGACGGCGCCTACCATGGCGGCGTGCTGTCCTTCGGGGGCGGCGGCTCGCCGGTGAACGTGCCGCACGATTTCCTGGTCGCGCGCTACAACGACCTCGAAGCCGCACAGGCGCTGGTGCACAGGCATGGCGCGGATCTGGCAGCGATCCTGGTCGAGCCGATGCTGGGTGCGGGGGGCTGCATCCCGGGGCAGCCGGCGTTTCTGCACAGCTTGCGTGCGCTGGCCGACGAATGCGGCGCCTTGCTGATCCTCGACGAGGTGATGACCTCGCGGCTGTCGAGCGGCGGCCGGCAGGCACAACTGGGCCTGGCGCCCGATCTCACCACACTCGGCAAGTACTTCGGCGGCGGACTCTCGTTCGGCGCCTTCGGCGGGCGCGTCGATGTGCTGTCGCGTTTCGATCCGCGCCGGCCCGATGCGCTGGCGCACGCCGGTACGTTCAACAACAACACGCTGACGATGGCGGCAGGCCTGGCCGGCCTCACGCAGGTGTTGACGCCGGCCGCGCTCGATGCGCTGAACCAGCGCGGCGAACAATTGCGCGAGGGGCTCAATGCAGTCTTCGCACGACACGCGGTGAATCTGCAATTCACCGGCCTGGGCTCGGTAATGCAGCTGCACGCCACCGCGCGTCCGTTGCGCAGTGCCGCCGACCTGGCCGGCGCCGACGATCGCGTCAAGGCGCTGCTGTTTTTCGATCTGCTGGAGCGCGGCGTCTTTCTGGCGCGGCGCGGTCTGGTCGCCCTGTCGCTGCCGTTCGGCGATGCACAGGCTGATGAATTCGTGACGGCGCTGGAAGCAGTCGTCGCCGCGCGCCGCGGCCTGTTGCCGACGGTCGGCTGAGGTTCTTCAACCCATTTTTTAAAGCAAGCACACCATGCAACACATTCCCTTCAAGGCATTGCACCGCACGCTGTTCGCCGGCAGCCTCGTCTTCTTCGCCGGGCTCGCGTCCGCCGCCGGCTACCCGGAACGACCACTGGTTCTGGTGGCGCCCTACTCGGCCGGCGGCGCGGCCGATGTGCTGGCCCGCATCATGGCAAAGAAGCTCGAAGAGCAACTCGGCCAGCCGGTGGTGGTCGAGAACAAGCCCGGCGCCGGCACGGCCATCGGTGCGGCCGCCGTCGCCAATGCCAAGCCGGATGGCTACACCCTGCTCATCAGTTCCAACTCCACCTTCACGCTGAACCCTGCGCTGCAGTCCAAGCTGTCGTACGACCCGGTCAAGGGCTTCGATGCGATCGGCATGGTCGGTTCGGTCGCGCTGGCGGTGCTGGTGAACCCCTCCGTCGCGGCCAACGGCGTGAAGGAACTGGTGGCGGCGGCCAAGGCCAGTCCCGACAAGTACGTCTACGGCAGCTTCGGCAACGGCACCAGCTCGAACTTCGCCGGCGCGATGTTCAATGCCAGCACCGGCCTGTCGATGACGCACATCCCCTACAAGGGCAGCGCGCCGCTGATGACCGACCTGATCGGCGGACAGATCCCGGTGTCCTTCGACACCGTGGTGGCTGCCGGGCCGCAGCGCAAGAACGGCAAGATCAAGGTGCTGGCCGTCACCACCGCCAAGCGTTCGGCCCTGATGCCCGACGTTCCCACCGTGGCCGAGAGCGGCTACCCCGGCTACGAGCTCAATGCCTGGATCGCGCTGGTCGCGCCGCGCGGGCTGCCGGCCGACGTCAAGGCGCGGCTCGAGAAAGCGCTGGCCACGACGATGGCAACGGCCGATACCCAGGACAGGATGAAGAACGCGGGCTTCGAGCCCGGCTACCAGGCCATCCCCGACTGGGCCGGCATGGTCACGGCCGATACGGCGCGCATGCGCAAGATCGCCGAGCAATCGCAGATCAAGGCAGAGTAGCCGTGGACAGCGCCCTGCCTGAACTCTCCGCGGTCGAGCTGCGCCGGCTGATCGGCAGCCGCCAGCTGTCGCCGGTCGAACTGATGCAGGCCTGCATCGGGCGCATCGAGGCCCTGAATCCGGCCATCAATGCGGTCTGCGCCACCGATTTCGGGCGTGCGCTCGACAGTGCGCGTGCGGCCGAGCAGCAGGTCATGCGTGGCGCACCGCTCGGCCCGCTTCACGGCTTGCCGCTGGGCGTGAAAGACCTGCAGGATACCGCCGGACTGCTCACCACCTACGGCAACGTGCGGCTGCGCGGCAACGTGCCGGCGGCCGACAACGCATTGGTGGCCAGGCTCCGGGCCGCGGGCGCCATCGTCACCGCCAAGACCAACGTGCCCGACATGGGCGCCGGCGCCAACACCCGCAACCCGGTGTGGGGCGCCACCGGCAACCCCTTCGACCCCACCCGCAACGCGGGCGGTTCTTCGGGCGGCTCGGCGGCTGCGCTGGCGGTCGACATGCTGCCGCTGTGCACCGGCTCGGACACGGGTGGATCGCTGCGCATCCCGGCAGCCCTGTGCGGCGTGGTGGGACTGCGGCCCTCGCCCGGCCTGGTGGCCAACGATGCAAGGCCGCTCGGCTGGTCGGTCATCTCGGTGCTTGGCCCGATGGGGCGCAGCGTGGCCGACGTCGCGCTGCAACTGGCGTCGAGCGTCGGTTTCGATGCGCGCGATCCGCTCTCCTACCCGGTGGACGGCGCTTCGATCTGGCCGCTCGAGTCGGTCGACCTGTCGACGCTGCGCGTCGGCTACACCGAAGACTTCGGCCTGTGCATCGTCGATCCGGAGATCCGGCGGGTGTTCCGCCAGCGCGTGGAAGCGATCCGTCCGCTCGTGGCGCGCTGCGAGCCGCTGGCGCTCGCGCTCGGCGACGCCGACCGCGCGTTCGACACGCTGCGTGCCGAGAGCTTCGTCGCCGCCTTTGCCGACACCTATCGCGATGCACCCGAAACGCTGGGCCCGAATGTGCGGGCCAATGTCGAGATGGCCGCGGCCATCACGCTGGCCGACCGCGCGTGGGCCCATCTGGAGCAGACCCGTGTAGCGCGGCAGTTCGCAAGCGCGTTCGAGCAGTTCGACCTGATCATCGCGCCGACCACGCCGGTGACGCCTTTTCCGTGGACTGATCTCTATGCCGAGCGCATCGACAACCAGGCGATGCGCAACTACTACCACTGGCTCGGTCTGACCTATGTGGTGACGCTCGCCACCAACCCTGCGCTGTCGCTGCCGTGCGGCGTCGACGAGCACGGCATGCCGCTCGGGCTGCAGATGGTGGGCCGGCTGCGAGGCGACGCGGCCCTGCTGGCGGCCGCCCAGAGCCTCGAACAGGCCTTTGCCTCAACGGCTGCGCTGGCGCGGCCCCGGCCGGATCTGCAGGCGTTGAGCGCGCCCCAGCCTGCGCTGAAATCGATCGTGACCCATCCGCCGCTGAATGGGGGCGGCGCGCCGGGCGCGGCTGGCCTCAATGCCGTTTGAGCGGCGCTCAGGCGCCCGTGGCGGCGGTGAGTGACCGGGGCGCGTCGCTGCGGCGGCTGAACAGCAAGCCGATCAGCAGCAGGCCGAACACGACGAAGGAGATGAACGACCAGTTGGCGATCGACAGGCCCAGAAAAGTCCAGTCGATCTTGGAGCAGTCGCCACTGCCCTTGAAGATCATCGGCAGCGCGCGCTGCAGTGGGAAGGTTTCGATCATTCCGTAGATGTCGCGCCCGCAGCTCACGAACTCGGGCGGATTCCACTGCAGCCAGCTCTGCCGTGCCGCCGTGAAGGCACCGCCCGCGGCCGCCACCAGCGCCAGCAGTGCGGCCGGAATCTGCAAGCCTCTTTTGGCGGTGGCGCCCGCCAGTCCCGCCAAGAGTGCGACCAGAACAAGCGCATAGCGCTGCACCACGCACATCGGGCAGGGCTCGAGCCCGACTACATGCTGCAGGTACATGCCGAAGGCGAGCATCGCCAGGCAGGCGATGCAGATCAGCGCGAACGCGCGGCGCGGAGCGCCAAAGTACCAATCGATCAAGGAGACACCCAGTCTTCAACGAACACTCTGGCTTTGCGCGGCGTGGCGACAACGGTGTCGCCCTCGTGCAAACCCAGATCCCGGAACTGTTGCGCAGGGAGTTGCGCTTCGATGATGGTTCCGGAGCCCGGATTATCTGGATTCGATTCGACCGGCTCAAGTTCCAGCCGCGCGATCGGGCCGACCACGATGGCGCGCGTGAGCGTCGCCACAATGCCGCTGGTGACGCCGGGCACATGCCGCGTGATCGCGAGATCGTGCGGCCGCACATAGGCCAGCGCCTTGCTGTCCTGCACCAGGTTGTGTTCGGGCGCCTGCAGGCGGATGCCTTCGACCTGCACCTCGCCCTCGTGCGCGCGGCCGTGGAACAGGTTCACGTCGCCCAGAAAGCCGTAGACGAACGGGCTCGCCGGGTGATCCCACACCTCCTGCGGCGAGCCGACCTGTTCGATCTGGCCCTTGTTGATGACGACCACGCGATCGGCCACCTCGAGCGCTTCTTCCTGGTCGTGCGTGACGAAGATCGAGGTGACGTGCAGTTCGTCGTGCAGGCGGCGCAGCCAGCGGCGCAGTTCCTTGCGCACCTTCGCATCGAGTGCGCCGAAGGGCTCGTCGAGCAGCAGCACCTTGGGCTCGACCGCGAGTGCGCGCGCCAGAGCGATGCGCTGGCGCTGCCCGCCCGAGAGCTGCGAGGGGTAGCGATCGGCCAGCCAGTCGAGCTGCACCAGCTTCAGCAGATCCAGCACCTTCTTCTTGATCTGCGCTTCGCCCGGACGCTCCCGGCGCGGCTTCACGCGCAGGCCGAAGGCCACGTTCTCGAACACCGTCATGTGGCGAAACAGCGCGTAGTGCTGGAACACGAAGCCGACCTGGCGCTCGCGCACATGCACCTCGGTGGTGTCTTCGCCCGAGAACAGAATGTTACCGGCGTCGGCCGTCTCCAGCCCCGCGATGATGCGCAGCAGCGTGGTCTTGCCGCAGCCCGAGGGGCCGAGCAGCGCGACCAGTTCGCCCGAGGCGATGTCGAGGTTGACGTTGTTCAGCGCGCGGAAGTCGCCGAAGCGTTTGCTGATATTGCGGATTTCAATGCTCATGGCAATTCTTCTCTCTTTCAGGCCGCTGGCGGCCGTTCGGGCGGCAGCTCGGCAATCGCCTTCATCTCGCGCTCGTGGCGCCACTCGATCACTGACTTGATCACCAGCGTTACCAGTGCCAGGATCGCCAGCAGCGACGCACAGGCGAAGGCCGCCACCGACTGGTACTCGTTGTAGAGCACTTCCACATGCAGCGGAATGGTGTTGGTCTGGCCGCGGATGTGGCCCGACACCACCGATACCGCGCCGAACTCGCCCATGGCGCGCGCGTTGCAGAGGATCACGCCATACAGCAGGCCCCACTTGATGTTGGGCAGGGTCACGCGCCAGAAGGTTTGCCAGCCGGTCGCGCCGAGCACGATCGCGGCCTGCTCCTCGTCGCTGCCCTGGGCCTGCATCAGCGGGATCAGTTCGCGCGCGATGAACGGAAAGGTCACGAACACGGTGGCCAGCACGATGCCGGGCACCGCGAAGATGATCTTGATGTTGTGCTCCGAGAGCCAGGGCCCGAACCAGCCCTGCGCGCCGAACACCAGCACGTAGATCAGGCCCGCCACCACCGGCGAC
>JBDUCH010000366.1:0-4103 GCA_040003555.1 Variovorax sp.
TGCTGGTGATCGGCATCGTGGTGGACGACGCGATCGTGGTGGTCGAGAACGTCGAGCGCATCATGACCGAGGAGGGCCTGTCGCCGCTCGAGGCCACGCGCAAGGCCATGAAGCAGATCTCGGGCGCCATCATCGGCGTGACCGTGGTGCTGATCTCGGTGTTCGTGCCGCTGGCTTTCTTCGCCGGCTCCACCGGCAACATCTACCGCCAGTTCTCCGCGGTGATGGTCGCGTCGATCGGCTTCTCGGCCTTCATGGCGCTGTCGCTCACGCCGGCGCTCTGCGCCACACTGCTGAAGCCGATCGAGAAGGGCAGCCATCATGAGAAGAAGGGCTTCTTCGGCTGGTTCAACCGCGGCTTCTCGCGCACGGCCAAGGGCTATGAAGGCTGGGTGGCGCGCATGCTCAAGCGCGCGGCGCGCTACCTGATCATCTACGTGGCGATCGCCGCCGCGGTGGTGGTCATCTTCCGCGGCCTGCCGACCTCGTTCCTTCCGCAGGAAGACCAGGGCAACATCATCGTGAACGTGCAGCTGCCACCGGGTGCGACGCAGGAGCGCACGCTGTCGGTGATGGAGCAGGTCGAAGGCTTCATCCTGAAGCAGCCCGAAGTGCAGAGCATGGTGGGCGTGCTCGGCTTCAGCTTCTCGGGCCAGGGCCAGAATGCCGGCCTCGCGTTCGTGACGCTGAAGGACTGGGATCAGCGCAAGGAACCGAGCCAGTCGGCCGAGGCGCTCGCGGGCCGGGCGTTCGGCGCGCTTTCGAGCGTGCGCGATGCGTTCATCTATCCGCTGAGCCCGCCGCCCATCCCCGAACTGGGCAATGCCAGCGGCTTCACCTTCCGCCTGCAGGATCGCGGCGGCGCCGGCCACGAGGCGCTCGTCAACGCGCGCAACCAGTTGCTCGGCATGGCCAGCAAGAGCCCGCTGCTGGCGCAGGTGCGCCCGGACGGCCTCGAAGATGCGCCGCAGTTGCAGATCGACATCGACCGCGACAAGGCCAACGCACTCGGCGTGACCTTCGACGCGATCAACACGACGCTGTCGACCGCGCTCGGCTCCAGCTACATCAACGACTTCCCGAACCGGGGCCGTCTGCAGCGCGTGGTGGTGCAGGCCGATGCGCCGGCACGGATGCAGCCGCAGGATCTGCTGAAACTCAACGCGAGCAACACGCAGGGCAACCCGGTGCCGCTCTCGACCTTCGCGACGACGCGCTGGGCCAACGGCGCGCAACAGACGGTGCGCTACAACGGCTACCCGGCGGTGCGCATCTCGGGCTCGGCCTCGGCGGGCAACAGCTCGGGCGCGGCGATGGCCGAGATGGAAAAGCTCGCCGCCCAGCTGCCGCCCGGCTTCGGCTTCGAATGGACCGGCCAGTCGCGCGAAGAAAAGCTCGCCGGCTCGCAGGCCATCATCCTGTACGGCTTCGCGATCCTGGCGGTGTTCCTGTGCCTGGCCGCGCTGTACGAGAGCTGGACGATTCCACTCTCGGTGATCATGGTGGTGCCGCTCGGCGTGCTCGGCGTGCTGCTGGCAACGATGTTGCGCGCCTACTCGAACGACGTGTACTTCCAGGTCGGCCTGATCACCATCATCGGGCTCTCGGCGAAGAACGCGATTCTGATCATCGAGTTCGCGAAAGACCTGCAGGCAACCGGCAAGGGTGTGGTTGAGTCGGCGCTTGCCGCGGCCCACCTGCGATTCCGCCCGATCGTGATGACCTCGCTGGCCTTCGGCCTTGGCGTCGTGCCGCTGGTGACGGCCAGCGGCGCCGGCTCGGCGAGCCAGCGCGCGATCGGCACCGGCGTGCTGGGCGGCATGGTGACCGGCACCGCGCTGGCGGTGTTCTTCGTCCCCGTGTTCTTCGTGGTCGTGCGCACCGTGTTCAAGGGCAGCGCGCGCCAACGTGAGGCCGACAAGCGGCATGCGGCTGCCGCCGGCATCGAGGAAGAAAAAGCATGACCAAGAAGAAACTGATTCCGACGCTGCTGGCAGCGGCGTTGCTGGCAACCGGCTGCTCGCTGATTCCCACCTACGAACGCCCGGCCGCGCCGGTGCCGACGGTGTTCCCGGGCGATCCGGCGCAGCCGGCCGGGCCGGCCGCCGCCTCGGTGCCGTGGCAAGGCTTCTTCACCGATCCGCGCCTGGCGAAGCTGATCGACACCGCGCTGGCCAACAACCGGGATCTGCGCGTGTCGGTGCTCAACATCGAGCAGGCGCGCGCGCAGTTCCAGGTTCAGCGCTCCGCGCTGTTTCCGGCGGTGGGCCTGACGGGCAGCGGTTCGCGCTCAAGTCCCAACGCCTTCCAGGCCTTCGACAGCAGCCTCGGCAGCGTGTCGTCGCAGTACAGCGTCAACCTCGGCATCACGGCCTGGGAGCTCGATTTCTTCGGCCGCATCCGCAGCCTCAAGGAGAACGCACTGGGCCAGTACCTGGCCACGGAGGAATCGCGCAAGGCCGCGCAGATCAGCCTGATCGCCTCGGTGGCGAACGGCTGGCTGACGCTGCTGGCCGACGAAGAGCTGCTCGACATCACGCGCCAGACGCTGACCACGCGCGAAGACACGCTGCGCCTCACGAAGATGCGCTTCGACAACGGCGTCTCGTCGGAAATCGACTTCCAGCTTGCCAACTCGCTGACCGAAACCGCGCGCGCCACCTATGCGCAGCAGCAACGCACACGCCTGCAGGATGAGAACGCGCTCGCGCTGCTGCTCGGCGCGCCGGTGCCGACCGAGGCGTTGGCAGGCGCGCGCGGCCTGGCCGGCGCCACGCCGATGCCCGATGTGCCGGCCGGCCTGCCCTCCGACCTGTTGATCGAGCGGCCGGACATCCGCGCCGCCGAACAGCAACTGATTGCTGCCAACGCCAACATCGGCGCGGCGCGCGCAGCGTTCTTTCCGAAGGTGTCTCTGACGACGTCCGTCGGCACGGCGAGCACCCAGTTCTCGGGCCTGTTCGACAGCGGCACCAAAGCCTGGAGCTTCGCGCCGCAGATCACGCTGCCGATCTTCGACGCCGGGCGCAACCAGGCCAACCTGGACTCGGCGCGCGCCGGCCGCGAGATCGCAGTGGCACAGTACGAGAAATCGATCCAGAGCGCGTTCCGCGAGGTGGGCGACGCACTGGCCGGCCGGGTGACGCTGGGCGAGCAGGCGCGCGCGCTGCGCGCCACGGCGGATGCCGAAGCGGTGCGCTACAAGCTGGCCGACCTGCGCTATCGCAACGGCATCGCGAGTTCGCTCGACCTGCTCGATTCGCAGCGCTCGCTGTTCACGGCGCAACAGGCGGCGGTGCAGGTGCAACTGCAACTGCTGCAGAACCAGGTGGTGCTCTACAAGACCCTGGGCGGCGGCTGGAAGGAATGAGTGGTGGTCCGGCGGCTGTCTTGAGGGGGCTGCGAAGGCCCTCTCTATAATCCGCCGGTTAACCCCACGCCCCCGAAGAAGCCCCCGATTTTGAGGACGCCATGAGCGCAGACCCGCATTACCAGGCCACCGAAGACGCCCATACCGGCCCGATCAAGAATCCCAAGCAGCTGCTGCTGGCGGTTTTTTTCTCGTTCATAGCACCCATCCTGATCATCGTCGGGCTGGTTTCGTACGTGGTGTCTGAATCGCACCCCGCCGGCACCACCAGTACCGAACTCGACCTGTACGGCGTCTCGAAGGACGTGCGCGACCGCGATGTGGCAGAGCGCCTCAAGCGCGTCGGCTCGATCGAGATCCGCGATGCCAACCGCCCGCTCGCCCTTGGCGAAGCGGTGTTCAAAGGCCAGTGCATCGCCTGCCATGGCGCGCCCGGCATCCCGGGTGCACCGCACTTCAGCGACGCGGCCGCCTGGGCGCCGCGCATCGGCCAAGGCTATGCCACGCTGCTCGAGCACGCGCTCAAGGGCAAGGGCGCCATGCCGGCGCAAGGCGGCGGCGACTTCGAAGACCTCGAAATCGGCCGTGCCGTGGTCTACATGGCCAACTCGGGTGGTGCCAAGTTCCCAGTGCCGGATCGTCCGGCTGCCGGTGCAGCACCGGCCGAAGGCGCTGCGTCGGGTGCCGCACCCGTGACGGCCGCCGCCGCGCCTGCAGCGCCTGCAGCGCCTGC
>JBDUCH010000367.1:0-4103 GCA_040003555.1 Variovorax sp.
AGGCACGAGGCACGAGTCCGGCACGCGACCCTCATCGTGAGTTCGACTCGAAGCACATTCCTTCAAGCGCCGGCAATGCGTACGCCGACGTCAAGAAGGATTGAAGCAACGGTGTGCTGCGGGCTCGACGCGGTGTGGCCCCCTGCGTCAGCAGGGGAATGCGATGTTCAAACGAGGAATCTGGGAGGGCGCATCAACCGGTCGAGATACGGCCACGGCCTTGCACGCTCGTCATCGTTCGCGGGGGGCGTCACAGCCCGTGGAGCAAATTCAACGGGTACGACGCATTGATATGCCATGGCACTCAGACACCCATCCAAACTGACGTGTTCGATGGATTCGCTTGAATGATCGCTGCCGACGGAGCCATCGCCGTGGTGATGGTGGGCCGCTCCTTGCCAGTGAAGCAGCGCGTGTTGTACATCGGACCGAGCACCAAAAGCGCTCGAGCGATTTGCGATCGTGAAGATGTGCATGAACGCAAAGGCGAGCAGCACCACGACAACGAGCGCGTGTTGTGCCGCCTGCGAGTCCGTATCGATGCGTAGCTTCATTGCGTCCCAAAAGTGAATCGCGACAGCCTCGTTGCAACCTATTGGACAAGACTCGGCCGCTTAGAACCGGTCAAAGCAGCAACCTGCGTAGTAAGCCTTGTCCCCGCCGTCGACGAAGGGCACCTCGATGGGCTTGCCTTCGTTTCGCCACGCATCGCGCCGCTTGTAGCCGGCCCCCACCAGTTCGGCCAGCAGTTCGTCGTGGTGCTGGATGCGATAGGGGCAAACGGCAAATCCAATGCTGTTGAGCGTGTAGATCGTGCGTTCAGGATGCACGGCGGTCGTGTTGAGCACGATCCGCTTTGGCTTTATCGGCAGCGCGGCGAGGATGTCCCCCAATTGCATTGGCAGGTACTGCAGGCTGCCCGAGGCATAGAGCACGTCGTAACCGCTCGCGTCCTGGAAACGGGGGGTGAAGCCGAGTTGCGCAGTGGCCTCGCGCTTTACCGCCAGTTCCCGACCGCTTTTCACCACTGTGGGCACGTCGCAGACAGTCCAGCGAAGATCGGCGGGGTAGTGCAGCATGCGGCGAAACGCGTAGTACTTGATACCGACGTGGCCACCTAGATCAAAAATGCTGCGCATGCCGTCATCCAGCGAGTGCCTCAACCAAAACAAGCCCGGATAGTCGTAGAAATAGATTTGATGGCTATAGAAGGCCTCGGCCGGCGCGTTGTCATATCCAACGGCTTTCGAGGGCGGAGCGCCCGTCTCGGCGGCACGGAAGCTCTCGAAGGATCCCAAGAAGAGGTTCTCTTCGCGGTTTTCCACGAACTTGCGGCGGTACACCGATTCGCGGATGGATGAGGGCAGCAGGTGCACATTCATAGCTCCTCCAAGTTGGGTGGGAAGCGATACAAAGTGTACGAAGTAATTCAAAAGTATTCAATAGGCGTTTTCAGCGTAACCGTTGCTGCGGCGCGGCGCACGGTTGCAAATCGGATGGCCGAACAGTTCGAGAGCGATGCGTCGGCAGAGATCGTCCAGCTCACCAGGCAAGCGGCTCGCCGGCTCATCGAAGCCGAGCGCGGCAGCTACGAAGCCTGAACCCGCGCCGAACCTTCGACGAAGGTCAGCACGGCTTCGAGCATGCGGCGCACATGCGGCTGCACACCCGCCGCGACCTCGGGCAGGTAGTGGAACGGCAGGGCCTCCTGCATGTAGCTGCACTGCGTCATCTCGAGCTGCACCGCATGGACGCCACGCGCGGGGTTGCCGTACTCGCGAGTGATGTAGCCGCCCTTGAAGCGGCCATTGAGCACGCCGGTATAACCCGGCGCCGAGGCCGCGATGCCCAGCAAGGTTGCCGCGAGCGCAGGGTTGCAGCTCGCGCCGTTGGCGCTGCCGAGGTTGAGGTCGGGCAGCTTGCCCTCGAAGAAGCGCGGCAGCACCGAGCGGATCGAATGCGCGTCCCACAGCGCAATGGTGCCGTGCGCGGCTTTCAGGCGCTCGAGTTCGGCCTGAAGCTGCCGGTGGTACGGATGCCAGATCGCATCGCGGCGCGCGGCGATCTCCGGTTCGCCCGGCAGGTCGCCGGCCGCATAGATCGGCGTCTTGTCGAAGGTGTCGACCGGGCACAGGCCGGTCGTGTCCTGGCCCGGGTACAGATTCTGGTCGTCGGGCGGGCGGTTCAGGTCGACCACGTAGCGCGAGTGCGTGGCCACGAGCACCGACGCGCCGAGTTCATCGGCGAAGTCGTAGAGCCGCTCCAGGTGCCAGTCGGTGTCGGGCACATGGCGCGCTTGCGCGGTGAAGCGTTCGGCCAGCGCGGGCGGCACATGGGTGCCGACGTGCGGCATCGAGATCAGCAGCGGGCGCCTGCCCTGGCGGAATCGGAAAGGCGGTTCGGTGGTCTGGAAAAGGCTCATGGCATGTTGGTCAGCAATTGGCTGCGCGCGGCAACGAAGCCGGCCGTCGCGCTGTCGTGGAGAAGATGACGCCCGGCCTGCACGCGCGGCTGGCCCGCGACCCACACGGCATCGATCGCGCTGGTGCGGTGGCTGGCGAAGACATGGGACGAGAGCATGTCGGTGGCAGGCAAACCGGCAAGGGCCGGGTGCATGGCATCGAGCACCGTGAAATCGGCCTGCTGCCCGGCCGCGAGGCCGGCGATGCGGCGTCCGGCGGCCTGCGCCCCGCCCTTCACCGCCGCGAGCGTCATGGCCGCGGCGACCTGCGGCTGCGCCGCGTCGGCCGCCACGTTGCGCTGGCGTGTCGCCAGACGCTGGCTGTATTCGAGCATCAACAGCTCTTCGGCGGCATTCACGCAGATGTGGCTGTCGGAGCCGATGCCCCAAGCGCCACCGGCCGCGCGCCAGGCGCCCAGGTCGAAGATGCCATCGCCGAGGTTCGCTTCCGTGGTCGGGCACAGCCCTGCGACAGCGCCGCTGGCGGCCGCACGCCGGTATTCGCCGGCGTCCATGTGCGTCGCGTGCACCAGGCACCAGCGCGCGTCGACCGGTGCGTGGTCCAGCAGCCAGGCAACCGGGCGCTGGCCGCTCCAGCCGATGCAGTCGTCGACCTCGCGCGTCTGCTCGGCGATGTGGATGTGGATGGGCGCGGTCGCGTCGATCGCGACCAGCCCGGCGAGCGCTTCGCGCAAGCCTTCTGGAGGCACGGCACGCAACGAGTGCGGCGCCAGCCCCAGCCGCGCGCCTTGCGCATCGCACAACGGCTTCAGGCGCTCGAGCAACGCGAGCATCGAATCGGTCGAACGGACGAAGCGGCGTTGCCCTTCGTTCGGCGCCAGGCCGCCAAAGCCGCTGGTCTGGTAGAGCACGGGCAGCAGTGTGAGGCCGATGCCGGCGCGCTGCGCCGCGCGCAGCAAGGCGAGCGCGAGCGTGGCGTCGTCGGCATAGGGCCGGCCATCGGCATCGTGGTGCACGTAGTGGAACTCGCACACCGCCGTGTAGCCGGCTTCGAGCATCTCGACATAGAGCCCGAGCGCGATCGCTTCGAGCTGCAGGGGGTCGAGCCGCGAGGCAAAGCGGTACATCAGCGTGCGCCAGCTCCAGAACGAATCCTGCGCCTCGCCCCGAAACTCCGTGAGGCCTGCGATGGCGCGCTGGAACGCGTGCGAATGCAGATTGGGCATGCCGGGGATGACCGGGCCTGTGGCCCCTTGCGCGCCCGGCGCGGGTTGCACGCCGGCTTCGACGCGGGTGAGCGTGCCGGCCGCGTCCCACGACAGCGACACGTTCTTTGCCCAGCCGCCGGGCAGCAATGCATCGCGTGCAAAGACCGTCTGCGTCATGCGCCCGCACCTTCCGCGATGCGGCCCTGCCGCACCACCGTGCGCACCGGCCGCTGGCCGAACCAGTAGGCCAGTTCGGCCGGCTCGCGCAGATTCCACAACACGAAGTTGGCGGGCATGCCGACCGCGATCGCGCCATGCGTGTCCTGCAGGCCGAGCGCACGCGCCGCATGCCGCGTCACACCGTCGATCGCTTCTGGCACTGTCAGGCGGAACAGGGTGCACGCCATGTTCACCATCAGCAGCAGGCTCAGCGCGGGCGAGGTGCCGGGGTTGTGGTCGGTCGAGACGGCCAT
>JBDUCH010000368.1:0-4088 GCA_040003555.1 Variovorax sp.
ATTGCGACGAGCACGGCGCCGTGCCGGTGCCCGAGAAGGACTTGCCGGTCGTGTTGCCGACCGACTGCGTGCCGGACGGTTCGGGCAACCCGCTCAACAAGCACGAAGGTTTTCACGCGGGTGTGGTCTGCCCGGTGTGCGGCAAGCCAGCGCGGCGCGAGACCGACACGATGGACACCTTCGTGGATTCGTCGTGGTACTTCATGCGCTACTGCGATCCGCAGAGCAGCAACGCGATGGTCGACGGCGGCGCGAAGTACTGGATGGCGATGGACCAGTACATCGGCGGCATCGAGCACGCAATCCTGCATTTGCTGTACGCCCGCTTCTGGACCAAGGTGATGCGCGACTTCGGCCTGGTCACGGTCGACGAGCCCTTCAGCAAGCTGCTGACGCAGGGCATGGTGCTCAACCACATCTACTACCGGCGCGGCGACAAGGGCGGCAAGGAATACTTTCCGCCGGCCGACGTGACGCCGGTGCTCGACGCGCAGGGCCGCATCGCCGGCGGCACGCTGGCCGACGGCAGCGCGGTCGAATACGGCGGCGTCGGCAAGATGGGCAAGACCGAGCGCAACGGCGTCGATCCTCAGGATCTGATCGAGAAGTACGGCGCCGACACCGCGCGGCTCTACACCATGTTCACCGCGCCGCCCGAGGCCACGCTCGAGTGGAACGACGCGGCGGTCGAGGGCAGCTACCGGTTCCTGCGCCGCGTGTGGAATTTCGGCGTCGCCATGAAGAGCACGGTGGCGCCGGCCGGCGGGGCGCCGGTTTTCGGCGCCAGCGCCAAGGCGCTGCGGCACGAGGTGCACACCGTGCTGCGCCAGATCGACTACGACTACCAGCGCATGCAATACAACACGGTGGTGTCGGGCGCGATGAAGCTGCTCAACGCGGTCGAGGGCTTCAAGGCCCAGCCCGGCAACGCGGGCGACGCGGCTGCCGTGCGCGAGGGTTTCGGCATCCTGTTGCGTTGCCTCTATCCCGCCACGCCGCATATCGCACACCAGCTCTGGCAACTGCTCGGCTACGACGCCGACCACGGTGCATTGCTCGATGCGGCCTGGCCGCAGGTCGACGCCGCAGCCCTCGAGCAGGACGAGATCGAGCTCATGCTGCAGGTCAACGGCAAGCTGCGCGGCGCCGTGCGCGTGCCCTCGGGCGCCTCCAAGCAGGAGATCGAAAAGATGGCGCTGGCCAGCGAAGATTTCGTCAAGTTCGCGCCCGGTGCGGTGCCCAAGCGCGTGATCGTGGTGCCGGGCCGGCTTGTCAACGTGGTGGTGTGATGCGCATGAACTCTTCTTCTTTTCTCGCTCGCCGCACCCTGCTGGTGGCCGGTGCCCTGACATTGGCCGGTTGCGGCTTCGAGCTGCGCAAGGCGCCGGTGTTTGCCTTCAAGAGCATTGCGGTCAACGGCAGCACGGCCGTCGTCAACCTGCTGCGGCGCAATCTGCGTTCGTCGAGCGCTGTGGTCGTGGTGCCGGCGGAGGAAATGCAGACGGCGGAGGTGGTGTTCGACGTGCTGGGCGAGGATCGGGGCCAGCGCGTGGTGTCGACCAATTCGGCCGGCCAGGTGCGCGAGCTGGAGCTGCAGCTGACGGTGCGCTTCCGCCTGCGGACGCAGGCCGGCAAGGAGCTCATCAGCGCTGGCGAGATCCAGCAGCGGCGCGACATCACGTACAACGAGACCAACGCGCTCGCCAAAGAGGGCGAGCAGCAACTGCTGTACCGCGACATGCAGGGCGACATCGTCCAGCAGATCATGCGGCAGCTGGCGGCGGTCAAGGCGCTTTAGGGCGGCCCACGCATGCAGCTCGCCGCAGCGCAACTCGCCGCCCATCTGCAGAAGGGCTTGCGTCCGCTCTACGCGGTGCACGGCGACGAGCCGCTGCTGGCGCAGGAAGCGGTCGATGCCATCCGCGCCGTCGCGCGCACACAGGGCTACACCGAGCGCAGTTCGTACACCGTGGCCGGCGCGCACTTCGACTGGAGCGCGGTGCTCGCTGCCGGCGGCTCGCTGAGCCTGTTCGCCGACAAGCAGATCGTCGAGATCCGCATTCCCTCGGGCAAGCCCGGCAAGGACGGCAGCGTCGCGCTGCAGCAGCTCGCGCAGGCGGCCGACGGCAACGACAGCACGCTACTGCTGGTGCTGCTGCCGCGGCTCGACAAGATGACACGCACCGGCGCCTGGTTCACTGCGCTCGAGTCGCATGGCGTCACACTGCAGGTGGATCCGATCGAACGCGCCGCGTTGCCGCAGTGGATCGCCCAGCGCCTTGGCCTGCAGGGGCAGCGCGTGAGAGCCGGGGAAGAAGGCCAGCGCACCCTGCAGTTCTTCGCGGATCGTGTCGAGGGCAACCTGCTCGCCGCGCACCAGGAGATCCAAAAGCTCGCGCTGCTGCACCCGGCCGGTGAGCTGACGTGGGAGCAGGTCGAAAGCGCGGTGCACAACGTCGCGCGCTACGACGTGTTCAAGCTCGGCGAGGCGGTGCTGGCCGGCAATCCGCAGCGCGTGGCGCGCATGCTCGAAGGGCTGCAGGCCGAGGGCGAGGCCGAAGTACTGGTGCACTACACGCTGGCCGAAGACATCCGCGCCCTCAAGCGCGTGAAGGACGCGATGGCGGCCGGCCGGCCGTTGCCCATGGCCCTGCGCGAGAACCGCATCTGGGGCAAAAAGGAGCGTGCCTTCGAGCGCGTGCTGCCGCGCCTGGACGACCGCATGCTCACGCGCCTGCTGCGTTCCGCCCACGTGGTCGACGGCATCGTCAAGGGCCTGAAGCAGCCCGACTGGCCGGCCAATGGCTGGCAGGCGCTGCAGCGGCTGGCGCTGATGCTGTGCCGCGCCTGCATGGCCCCCGCAGAGAGTGGGAAAATGCGCGCATGAACGCGTTCAATGTCAACGAGCACATGCAGGCCCTCGGCTTGCAGGCCAAAGCGGCCGCAGCGCAGATGGCGCGCGCGGATGCTGCCATCAAGATCAGGGCGCTGAAGGCGCTCGCACGGCGCCTGCGCGAGGCTGGCCCGGAACTGGCAGAAGCCAACGCGCGCGACATCGAGCGCGCCATCGCAGCCGGCCTGCCGGCGCCGATGGTGGATCGCCTGAAGCTCACGCCGAAAGTGCTGGCCACCGTGGCCGAGGGCTGCGAGCAGCTTGCCGCCATGCCCGACGTGATCGGCGAGATCATCGGCATGAAGCAGCAGCCCAGCGGCATCCGCGTGGGCCAGATGCGGGTGCCGATCGGCGTGTTCGGCATGATCTTCGAAAGCCGGCCCAACGTGACGATCGAGGCGGCCAGCCTCGCGATCAAGAGCGGCAACGCGGCGATCCTGCGCGGCGGCTCGGAGGCGATCGAATCGAACAAGGCACTCGCGCTGCTGGTGGGCGACGCGCTGGCCGAAGCCGGCCTGCCGGTAGACGCGGTGCAACTGGTGCAGACCACCGACCGCGAGGCCGTGGGGCGGCTGATCGCCATGCCGGAGTTCGTCGACGTGATCATTCCGCGCGGCGGCAAGGGCCTGATCGAGCGCATCAGCCGCGAGGCGAAGGTGCCGGTCATCAAGCACCTCGACGGCAACTGCCATGTCTACGTCGACGACACCGCCGAACTCGACATGGCGCGCAAGATCGTCGACAACGCCAAGACCCAGAAGTACAGCCCCTGCAATGCGGCCGAAGGCCTGCTGGTGGCTGCGAGCGTCGCTGCGACTTTTCTGCCGCAGATCGGCGCGGTGTTCGCGGCCAAGGGCGTTGAAATGCGCTGCGACGCCGCAGCCGGTGCGATCCTGCGCGGCGCCGGGTTGCCTGCGGTCGACGCGGTCGAGTCCGACTGGTCGGAGGAATACCTGGCCGCCGTCATCAGCATCAAGGTGGTGGCTGGGGTGGGCGAGGCGATCGCGCACATCAACCACTATTCGAGCCACCACACCGACGCGATCGTGACGCGCGACCATGTCAACGCCCAGCGCTTCCTGCGCGAAGTTGATTCGGCGAGCGTCATGGTGAATGCGAGCACCCGCTTCGCCGATGGCTTCGAATTCGGCCTGGGCGCCGAAATCGGCATCAGCACCGACAAGTTCCATGCGCG
>JBDUCH010000079.1:0-13866 GCA_040003555.1 Variovorax sp.
TTCGAGAGCAAGGAAGGCCGCATGGCGATCATGGCCGACGTGGTGGTCGACGCCACCGGCGACGGCGACCTGTTCGCCCGCGCCGGCGCCGCGTTCGTGAACGACATCGAGGAGGCGGACGTGCACCACTGCATGAACACCTCGTGGCTGTTCGGCGGCGTGGATATGAACCGCTGGATCGCATTCAAGGCCGGCCAGCCCGAGGCGTTCAGCGCCTTCATGGCGCAGGGCCGCGAAGTGTGCGGCCTGTTCGAGCGGCCTTTCGTCTCGTGGCGAAACGACGTGGCGCTCTTCATGGGGCCGCGCCAGTCGGGCTACTCGGCGCTCGACGTGGACGACCTCACGGCCGTCGAGGTGCGCTCGCACCGTGCCATGTCCGCGCACCTGGACTACTTCAAGGCGCACGCGCCGGGCTTCGAGGATGCCTACCTGATGCTCAGCGCGCCGCAGATCGGCGTGCGCCATGCGCGGCGCCTCTGCGGTGTGGGCGCGGTGCTGCGCAGCCAATGGCCCGACGGCGTGCCGCTGGCCGACGAGATCGGCGTGTCGCCCGCGGTGTCGCCGAAATTCCCGAACATCTCCATTCCGTATGGCGCGTTGGTGCCGCAGGTGCTCGACGGTTTGCTGGCGTGCGGGCGCCACATCTCGTGCGACCGCAACTCGCACGGCTTCATGCGCGAGATTCCTCAATGCTGGATCACGGGCCAGGCCGCGGGCGTGGCGGCGGCGCTGGCGGTGCAAGGCGGCATCGCGCCGCGCCACGTCGACATCGGGGCGCTGCAGTCCGCGCTGCTGGCGCAGGGGGTGTACCTGCGCGCCGGGGCGGCGCAGGGCGCTCGCTCCTCCGTCACGGCGGAAGCCGGTGCCTGAACCGCAGCGATGAACCCGGTCGAGCTCCTTTCGCCAGCCTCTACATTGCAGAGTCATGCAAAGCGTTCAAAGGGTCCCTCCATGTCCACCGACAACAACGACAGCTCTCTTTCCGCGGCCGACGTGCCGGAGTCGCGCGGCGAACGTTCCGACACCGTGAGCGCCTTGGAGCGCGGCATCTCGGTGCTGCGCTGCTTCAGCGAACAGCGCCCGGTGCTCGGCCACGCCGACGTGGCGCGCATGACCGGCATTCCGCGCCCCACCGTCAACCGGCTGGTCGCCACGCTGCTCGCGATGGGCATGCTCAAGCCCGCGCAGGCGGCCGACCGCTTCATGCTCGGGCCGGGCGTGGTGTCGCTCGCGCGCGTGTTCCTCGGCAGCCTCGACGTGCGCGCCGCCGCGCGGCCCAGCATGCAGGCGATGGCAGAGGCGGTAGGTGCCTCGGTCTATCTGGCCATCCGCGACGGCATGGAGATGGTGCTGATCGAGGCCTGCCGCCCGCGCTCGTCGATGCTGTCGGCGCGGCTCGACGTGGGCTCGCGCGCGCCGCTGCCCAACTCGGCGTTGGGCCGCGCCTATCTCTCGGCCTTGCCCGACCTGCAGCGCAACCAACTGGTCGATTCGATGCGCCTCCTGCGCGGCCCCGAGTGGGACGGCATCGCGGTGCCGATGACCCGCGCCATCGGCGAGGCCAAGCGGCTCGGCTACTGCCTGTCGCTCGGCGAATTCCACCGCGAGATCAACTCGGTGTCGGTGCCGCTCATCGGCCCGGACGGCGAGGTGATGGCACTCAACGGTGGCGGCGCCGCCTTCGTGTTCACGGAAGACAGATTGCGCAACGAACTCGCACCGCGCCTGCACGACATCGCGCTGACCATCGCGCGCGACATCGGCGGCCACGTGCCCACACCCTCGCCGGGCTAGCGGCCTGGCAGGGGACTTATCCCCACGACAGAACAACGGAGACACAGGCCATGCACCTGAGCAACGAAGAAAAAGCGATGCGGGACGGCCGCGACGGACCGGCCGTCCAGAAGGCGATGGACCTGCTGATGCGCTACGGCGAAGCCCTCGGCGCCGAGCGGCTGGTCGAGACCCGCAACGTCTGCGCCACCATCACCTCGACCACGCCCTTCCAGCGCGACTTTGCGCTCGCCAAGGGCGGCGGGATGGATGCGGTGTTCTCCGAGTTCAGCCTCGACAGCCAGGAGACCGTCGAGATCCCGAAGTTCAAGGTCTTCACGAGCCACCTGCAACTGGGCTTCGACCCCGGCCAGCCCGAGCGCATGGGCGTGAGCGAGGAGATCGTGCAGTTCTACAACAAGAGCGAGCGCCATGCGGCCGGGCTCGGCGCGCAGATCATGAACACCTGCACGCCCTACCAGGTGGGCAACATCCCGACGCGCGGCGAGCATTGCGCATGGATGGAATCGTCGGCCGTGGTGTATTGCAACTCGGTGCTGGGCGCGCGCACCAACACCGAAGGCCGCGAAAGCACCGGCGCGGCCATGCTCACCGGGCGCATTCCGTACTGGGGCTACCACCTCGACGAGAACCGCCGCGCCACGCACGTGGTCGAGCTGGACATCGAGGTCGAGTCGGTGCAGGACTGGGGCCTGCTCGGCTACTACATCGGCGAGCACGTGCAGGAGCGCGTGCCGGTGGTGCACAGCCGGCGCGGCATCGCCCGCGTGCCCAACCTGCCGCGGCTCAAGCACTTCGGCGCGGCCGCCTCGTCCTCGGGCGGCGTGGAGATGTACCACATCGCCGGCATCACGCCCGAGGCGCTGTCGCTGGAGCAGGCGCTGGGTGGAAAGGCGCCCGTCGAGGTGCTGCGCTACGGCGAGGCCGAGCGCCGCGCCACCTACGAGAAGATCAACGTCACCGGAAAAGACGCCGAGGTCCAGTACGTGATGCTGGGCTGCCCGCACTACACCATCGAGCAGATCTGGGAAGCCGTGCAGCTCATCGAAGGACGCCGCGTGCACCCCGATTGCGAACTGTGGATCTTCACGCCGCGCGCCATCAAGTCGCTGGCCGACCGCAACGGCTACACCAAGATCATCGAAGACGCGGGCGGCATCCTCATGACCGACAGCTGCTCGGCCATGAGCCGCGCCGTGCCCAAGGGCACGAAGACGGTGGCGCTCGATTCCGCCAAGCAGGCGCACTACCTGCCCGCCATCCTCGGCGTGCAGGCGTGGTTCGGCACCACGGCGGAATGCGTGGATGCGGCCTGCACCGGCCGCTGGAACGGAGGCTACGCATGAGTGCCGCAGTCATGACCGAAGAGATCATCGTCATCCGCGGTCGCAAGGTGGTGGGCGGCGTGACCGAAGGCGAGGCGCTGGTCACGCGCGACCGCATCTCGGGCTGGGGCGGCATCGATCCGCGTACTGGCACCGTCATCGAGACGCGGCACGAACTGCGCGGCCAGAGCTTCGCGGGCAAGGTGCTGGTGTTTCCGGGGGCCAAGGGGTCGTCGGGCTGGTCGGCCATGTTCCACATGACGCGGCTCATGAATGTGGCGCCCGCGGCGTTCCTGTTCAACGAGATGACGACCAAGATGGCGCTTGGCGCCGTGGTCACGCACGCGCCCTCGATGACCGATTTCGAGCGCGATCCGCTCGAATGCATCGCGACCGGCGACTGGGTGCGCGTGGACGCCGACCGCGGCGTGATCGAGATCACCAAGAAGAACAAAGCCGGAGACCGCCGATGACCCGCCCCCTGCGCAGCAACTTCCCGCGCGGCTCCTACCTGTGGTCGGTGCGCAATGCGCATTGGCGCGCGCTCGGCATCCCCGAAGAGGATTGCGAGAAGCCCAAGATCGCCATCGTCAACAGCTCTTCCGAGCTGGCCGCCTGCTTCAGCCACCTCGACCGCGTCGCGGTGGAGGTGAAGGCCGCGATCCGCGCGGCCGGCGGCGTGCCGTTCGAGATCCGCACCGCAGCACCGAGCGACTTCATCACCGGCGCGGGTGCGCGCGGCGCCTACATGCTAGGTGCTCGCGATCTCGTGACCAACGACATCGAGGTGGCCGTCGAAGGCGCGCAGCTCGACGGCATGGTCTGCCTCACCTCTTGCGACAAGACTGTGCCAGGCCAGCTGATGGCGGCGGCGCGGCTCAACATCCCGACGCTGCTCGTGCCCTGCGGCTACCAGCCCAGCGGCGAGTACCGCGGCAAGCACATGGACATCGAGGAGGTGTTCATCGGCGCGATGCACGCGGTCACCGGCAACCTGCCCGTGGAAGAACTCGTGGGCATGAGCCGCGAGGCCATCCGCGGGCCGGGCGTGTGCTCGGGCCTGGGGACTGCCAACTCGATGCACATCGTCTGCGAAGCGCTCGGCATGGCGTTGCCCGGCAGCGCGCCGGTGGCCGCGCTGAGCCCGAAGATGATGGACGACGTGCGCGCCGCAGGCACGCGCATCGTGCAGATGGTGTGGGGCGACCTGAAGCCGCGCGACATCCTCTCGCCCGGCGCCTTCGCCAACGCGGTGCGCGCGGTGCTTTCGGTCGGCGGTTCGCTCAACACCGCCAAGCATCTGCAGGCAATCTCGACCGAAGGCGAGTGCGGCGTCGACGTGTACGGCCTGTTCGAAAGCCTCGGCCCCACGACACCGGTGCTGGCCGGCGTACGGCCGATCGGCGAGCATTCGATCGAAGCCTTCGAGGCGGCGGGCGGTTGTCGCGCGTTGATGAAGCAGCTTGCACCGTTGCTCGACACCGGTGCGCTGACGGTTGCCGGCGGTACCGTCGCCGACAACCTGCGCCATGCCGAGGTGGCCGACGCCGAGGTGATCCGTCCCATCGACCGCCCGGTCGCACCGCTGCCGGCCATCGTTCTGTTGCGCGGCAATCTCGCGCCCGAGTCGGGCCTCATCAAGACCGGCATTGCGGAGCGCAAGGTGCGGCGCTTCACGGGTCCCGCCGTGTGCTTCTGGACCTCGGACGCGGCCATTGCCGCGCTGAAGAACGGCGAGATCGTGCCCGGCCAGGTGGTCGTGATGCGCGGCGCCGGCGCCTGTGGTGGTCCGGCCATGGGCGGCGGCGCATCGCGTGTGGTGTTCGCGGTCGATGGTGCCGGGCTCGGCGACCAGGTGGCCATCCTCACCGACGGGCACTTGTCGGGGCTGGTCTGCAAAGGCCTGGTGGTGGCGGAGGTGTCGCCCGAAGCTGCGCTCGGCGGGCCGCTCGGGCTGGTGCGCGACGGCGACGTGATCACCATCGACCTCGATGCGCGCCGCCTCGACATCGCATTGAGCGACGCCGAACTCGATGCGCGCCGCGCCGACTGGCAGGCGCCGCCGCCGGCCTTCGACACCGGCTGGCTGCAGCAGTACCGGCGCAACGTGAGCCCGCTTTCGAAGGGCGCCGTGCTCGTGCGCACTGAACGCACAGAGCCTTCCGCCTAGTTTCCCTCCCCGGCTTTCGCCGATCGCTGCGGACCGTCGTCCGCACGCGGTGGCGCAGCCCTGCGCGTTTCGAGTTTTTCAACCAAGAGAAGAAGTAGGAGACAAAACCATGAGAAGAACTTTGATGGGGCCCGCACTGGCGATGGGTCTGGCCGGCGTCGGATCCACGCACGCGGGTGGCCGTTCGTCCGGCTGGGAGTTTGGCCTGCGGCATCTCTTCTGAACGGGGAACACATCATGCGACGCAGAAACATGACCATCGCGGCCCTTGCGGCCGGCAGCGCGCTGACGCTGTTGCCCAGCCGAGCGAGCTGGAGCGCCGGAACCTATCCTGACAAACCAGTGCGTTTGATCGTCGGCTTCGCGCCCGGCGGCGGCGCCGATGCGCTCACACGGATCATCGCCGAGGGCCTCTCGAAGCAGCTCGGGCAACAGGTCATCGTGGAGAACCGGCCCGGCGCCGATGGCGTCCTGGCAGCGCAGGCCACCTCATCGGCCAAAGCCGATGGCTACACGCTGCTGATGGGGACCAACACGGCGATGGTCGCGGCGCCCACGCTGCGGCCGACCTCGCCCTACGACCCCTTCAAGGCGTTCACACCCATCAGCTCGGCCGGGCAGTTCTCGATGTTTCTCGTGGTGCCGACCAGCCTGCCCGTGAAGAACGTGAGCGAATTGCTGGCCATGGTTGCGGCGAAGCCGGGTGTCTACAACTCGGCGTCCAGCAACAGCGCCTCGGAACTGGCGATGCTCCAGCTGCTGGGCGAGCGCAAGGTGATCAACGCGCGCTACAAGGGGGACATGCAGGCCATGACCGACCTGCTGGGGGGCCAGATCCACATGATGTTCACCACCGGCACGCTGGCGCCTGTGTTCGTGAAGGAAGGGCGCATCCGTGCGCTGGTCACGTTGCTTCCACAGCGCAGTGGCTTGCTGCCCGACGTCCCCACCGGCAGCGAACTGGGGTTGGGCAAGCTCACGATCACGCCCTGGGCCGGGTTCTTCGGCCCGCCCGGGCTGCCGGCGGCCATCACCGAGCGCCTGTCGCAGGAGTTGCAGAACACGCTAAAGCGCCCGGAGGTCCACGCGCAACTGGTGCAGCAGGGCTTCGAGGGCTACGGCATGAGCCCTGCGAAGTTCACCGAGTTCTTTCGTGCGCAGTACGAGGCCTTCGGCACGACAGTGCGGCAGCACAACGTCAAGTTCGAATAGCCCTGATCGTTCGTGAATCGACGTCGCGGCCACGGTCCGTTCGAGTGGCCTGACTTGTCGCGGCAAGGTGGGTTCGCCCGACTCACTCGTGCGGCGCTTGAGCCCTCCGATCTTTCGGCGCGGTGCCGGCTCCACCATCGCGCCTTCCAAGAGGGAGGGGAGTCCTTCCGGGGTCTCCGGGGATCGGCGGCCGTTTCAATCGTACGGCTGAAGGCTGGGCTGCCGATGGCGCATCAGAAGATTTCGAACTGCTGAAAAGCTTGCTTCAGCCGTAGTGCGACTTCGCCCAAACTGTCAGTCTCAAGCCGATTCTTCTTTGTGAACGCCGACCACTGCATTTGCTTGGTGACGTCGGCTGCAAATGCGCTGCTCAACCCAACTGGCGTGGCCGCGGGCACGGGCGTCTTTCGGCGCGCAAACGTCGCGGCGATCGCTCGCCGGAGTCCTGCTGGATCGAGAACGCTTTCGGCGAGCATGACATCCAGATCGAAGTAGTCTTTCATTCGCGTGTTAGCCATGCCAAGCAAGCAGATCGCATGGAGCTTTTCTGCCACGACTGTGTACTTGGGATAGGCGCGCAGTTGCGGTGCGGGCAGATTCTCAAGCAGCACGGGATAGCTGATGGCCTCCGGCGCAGGCGTAACTGCATCGCCGAAGCCTATGTCCACCTGCAGGGCGATGCGAGCGCCATCCAGCGTTGCACGAATTTCGAGCCGCACACCGCCATAGCCAGCTTCCTTCCGAATTTCTGTGCCTTTGACCGAATCTCTGCCGAACACGATGCCATCGTCTACGGTGAGTTCGCAGATCTCGCGAAATGTTGCCACTGCAGAATTGACGTCGTCCGGGCCGAACCCCAGAAGATCGGCATCGCGCGTCGGCCTATGAGGATGGTCGTACCACAGCGAGAACAGCAGCGCGCCTTTGAGCAGGAAACTGGAAGCATGGCGCGAGATCGACAGTCGATAGAGGAGGCGCTCCAGTCCATAGTGCGTGAGGGTGAGATTGAAATCTTCTTTCGATGCATTCGCGTGCGCCTTCAGGCGGGCACGAATGGGGGCCGCGAGGTTACGACTCACGCGGTCACGCTTTCCAGGTAGGGGCGCATCACGTTTGTCACGCGATCAATGGTGGCGTAGTGCCAAAGGCCATCGATCGTCAGCTTGCGGTGCGCCCAGCCATCGCGCAGAGCTTCGAGGGCCACGTCCAGACCGATCTTGTTGCGGTACTTGAAGCAGTCGGCGACCGTTTTCTCGGCGTTGTAGATGGGGATTGAAACTCCGTCGACCAGCGTCTGCTCGATGCCCTCCGCGAGGGCGAGGCCGGACATGCGAATGATACGGAGGGATGGCTGGCCAATTCGAGGGGCCGGTACGTTGGAGGGTAGGGCGAGCCATACTTCAAAGGGCGCCTGTGTACCTATGCCATGAACACGCAGGGCCGAAAGCAGGCACACCACACCACGCGGTACCCGGAGCGCCACTTCAGCCAGTGAGCGATGCTCGCTGAGCTCACGGCCTGGAAGGCTGTAGACGCCACGTGCCACGCGCTCCAGCTTGCCCGCCTTCACCAGTCGGCTCAGCGCCACTGTTGGCAGGCGACTCTCGCTCAGATCGCGAGCGCGCAGCAGGGTCCGCTGTGATGCCAGCGAGAGGATCTCATCTTCCTGAGTGGATAGGTGGTTGCGATTGCGGCCAGGCATGCCTACAGTATGTTGCATTTATTATGCATTTATCAAGAAAAGCATAGATAATAAAACAACGTCAATTCCGGTTGCCGAGCGAGCAGCGATGGACGCCACCATGCCTGGTTGACGGCCGCATTGCCGAGGATGCACGACTGGAGCGCGACTAATCATCCTGAATGACGTGTTCGTAGCGTTAGCGCGCGGCGCGCTGGCATGACCTGATGGCCGCGACAGCGCCTTGATTGGACTACTCAAGTTCCGGGCACCACATTCGCACGACCCGAGCGCAGTATGCGCACCCCGTCGATCACCACGGCCCGATAGCCAGATGGCGGGATCTCATTCACTCAGATCATATTCGTTATATTTCATAAATATATACAATATATCTTATGTTAACTCTTAGATCGAAAATTAGAAGCAGCCCACCCTTTCTTCGATCAGCTTTCACAAAGACCAGGCTCGAACGCCTTGTGCTCAATCCGGTTCTGTCGCGGTAACGTCGCGGACCCCAGTGAAGCCAGGCTGCTGCCCACCGTTCAGAAGGCCAGTGAATTGAACTTCGATGCTGCAGAAAAGTGTTGGCCCTCAGCGCAGTCGAGCTGCCCCTTCTTGATCAGGAAGAGCAAAAAGCGCGGTGCCCTACTACAGGCGCCAATGGCGCAAGCCCGGACCCTGAAGATCCGGGCTATCGAGGTAACCCGACAACGCCATTGGGATGCGCCGAAGCTTCGCCAGTTGCTCGCGAGATTCCAGAGGGCGAGCTCCTGTGCTCGGTGAGCGCCGACGGTGCCTATGACACCAAGGCCTCTCACGAAGCCATTTGCCGCTCGGCAGGCTGCAGCATCGCCGATCGAGCATGCAGCGCAGCCTGCAACACGTTGAAGTCTTTGTCGCCGGTCGCAGGCCTCGCGCGCAGCGCCGGAGAGCCGGCGGCCGTGGCCGAGCTGTTGCGAACGGCACTGGTGCTCCTCGCCGACCACGAGTTGACCAGTTCCGCCTTCGTCGCCCGCATCGCCGCGTCGACCAGTGCGTCGCTACCCGCGTGCCTGCTGGCCGGCCTCACCACGCTTTTGGGCCCGCTGCATGGCGACGCCTCGGGCCGCGTGCAGGTGCTGTTCAGCGAGGTCGAGCGACTCGGCGACGAGCAGGTCGTCGCCCACTACCTGTCGACCGGTTTGCCCCTGGCCGGCTTCGGCCATCACCTCTACCCCGATGGCGACCCGCGCGCGGCGGCTTTGCTGTCGCTCTTCGAGCCGCCAGAGGTCATCGCGCGCTTCATCCAGAAAGTGACCAGCCTCACCGGCCTGCAGCCGAACGTCGACGTGGCCCTGGCGGCGCTGGTGGCGCGCCTTCGCTTGCCGGCCAATGCGGCCCTCGGCCTCTTCGCCACGGCGCGCAGCGTCGGGTTGCTGGCGCACAGCCTGGAACAGCTAGGCGTGCCGCAGGTCATCCGGCCGCGGGGGCCCTATGTAGGGCCGATGCCTGAAATTTCATAAGTCAAATCGGGTTGCAGCGCCCGCGGGACGGGCGTGTGCAGCTATCACAAAGATAGCGAACGGCATTCAGTTCGGCAACTGCACTGCGGCAGGTAGTCGTCGACCAGCTGCGCGACCGTGTCAGCCTGCAAGGTATCGCGGCTCACCTTGAGCGGATCGCGATCCGGCCGACCCGCCAGCCAGCGCTTGAAGCGCACGAACGCCAGCGGATGCACCGTGTTCATGCATGCCATCTGCCCGCTGGCAGCCACGACGATCGCGGAATATCGCGGCGCGCTGACCAACTGTTCGGCGTTGCGCGCCTGCACCACCCAGAAGTCTTCTTCGGCGTCGCTGAGCTGGGCCGGATGAGGGTCTTGCTCCTTTGCCTCGCGGCGCAGGATGTCGACCTCGAAGCCCTGGCTGTTCACGGCGGTGTACCGCTGCGTTTCGATCAGCGCAAAGCTCTTGTCCACCTTGCGCAGCAGCGCGAGCATCGACGAGTCCAGCCGTTTGAGTTGCGTGGCGAGCTTGAAGCGCTTGCGTGTGCCCCACAGCAGATCGACGTCGCGCGTGGCCACGGCCGCGCTCTCCACGCGCACGCCGGCCGCCGCTTCATAGGCGTAGATGGCGTGCGTGCCCACGACGGTGAAGTGCTCTGCCACGTTCTGCCGCTGCAGCATGTCCAGGATCTCAACCACCACGGTCGGCACCCGCCCGACGTACAGCGCGCGGTTCAGGCGCTGGTGGCGATGCACCGTGGCAGCAAGGTCTTTAGCGCGCGTTTCGGCTTGCACCTTGCGCTCGGTGAAGCTCGCGTACATCGCCTCGGTGTCCGCACTGCGCGGCCCCAAACTTTTCTGCGCGTTGCCGGCCGATGTGCGCACGAGGTAATCGGTGCCCTTCACCGTCTTCCAGTACATGCCGCCGCGCACAGTTGCCGCCTGCACCTGCGCTGCTTCGAGCGCCTCGAAGGCTGCCCGGGCATCGATGTATTGCCGGCGGGCGTCGTCGCCGATGTCCTGGAATTTGGGCACGGTTTCCGTATTGGTTAGGCAAAGCCCACTTTATACGGAAATCTCAACAAAAACAAAGACATTTTCTATCAGTTCAGCTGACTTTCGATCGTCGCTCCCAGCACCCGGTTGCGCTCCACGATCCACGCGCCCAGCGCCGTCATGTCGTTGCCGCCGAACAACCTCAAGACCACCGGGCCGTCAAACGAATCGCGCGCCCGATGCTCGGCCTCAAGACCTTCCGCTGCGCACGCATCCTGATCGCCGGTGTCGAAATCATGCACATGATTCGCAAAGGCCAGCTCGGCCGCGTCAAGGGTCGAGCTTCCTCTGCGGCAGCGCAGTTCTACTCCCTGGCGCTTTGATCGACATCCGCCTCTGGACTTTGCTCGGTCGCCTTCCGCTATCGCGACACAACCACACTGCGCATCATGGCGGAAGCTTAGATGGAGCGAACCGGCCTTAGGCGACGATTTCCAACCCTTTTTTCTGTACGAGGTGCAGCAGCTTGAGTGCCGTTCCCGTCGGGCGCTTCTGCCCTATCTCCCACTTTTGGATGGTCGACAGGCTGGTGTTGAGCATGGCGGCGAACACCGCCTGACTGACATGGGAGGTTTCGCGGATCTGCTTGATCGCCTGCGGCTCCAGCGGTGGTACGGGTGGCAGGCACATGCGGTCGAACTCGCGCATGGTGACCTGGTCCATCACGCCGGCGTCGTGAAGACCCTGCGCCGTCTCGTGGACAGCTTCAAGAATGGTAGATTTCGTCTTTCTCATCGCAATTCACCTCGATTAATTCTCCGGCTTGAACAACGGTCTGAAGTGCTGCGGAACTCAAACCGAGCAGCTCCCCGGCCAGTTTTTTCAGCGCTTCCTGTTCGTCTTTGTCGATATTGCTGCGGGCGTTCTTGGGGAAGCCATAAACGAACACCCAGCGGTCGCCGCGGTTGGTGGCCACCAGGGTGCGGAATCCCCCGCTTTTGCCCTGCCCTGCCCTTGCGATCCGCTTCTTCAACAGGCTCCCGCCCAGATCGGCCTCGAACAGGCCAGCGGCCATCTCCCGAACGGCGGTGCATAACGCTTTCTCGGGCAATCCTGCGTTTTTGGCCCAGCGGTGGAACTACTTGTTCTTGTAGATCGTCATTGGCGTTTTATTATAGCACTGAGTGCTATATAAGTGCAGGGGCAGCGTGGCGTTGACTGAATGTTCAGGCTGGCCAGGCGCCACTTATCATCCATGCTGGCGCCGAAGTCGATCACCCGCTCTCGGTACTCCGGCTCCATCTCCTGGCTGGAGCGCCCCATGCCCGGCTGCAATGCCAGCACCTTCACGCCGGCGCGAATGGTCGAAGCGCGCCATCACGTGGATGCCCTGGTTGCTTACCGCGCCCATTTGCCGCTCGAAACATGGCGGGCGAGCTCGTCGCTGAACGCGTCAACCAGTTCCGCCGGCACCGGCACCTGCCGCGTGCGCCCCCCCTTCCCCACCACGTGCAGCATCCAGTCGGTCGCCGTCGAGCCATCCGCTTTCCGGTACTCGAGCGCTGCCGGCAGCACGAACTTTTCATAGGGGACGATGGCGGTGGCGGCCGGTACTACGGCAGCCAACGTCGCTGGCGCAAGCTGGCAGCGCGGCTGCGCGACATGCCGGCCCACGCGCAGACCCAGGACGTCTTCGTTGGCCTGCAGCCAGTCGAGGATCCGGGAGGCCTTCAAGTCACCCACCCCCGGAACCTGCACCTACCATCGCGCCCCGATCCCGTTGATCCGTTCCACCAGTGCAAGGATCGTCGGCAACCCGGCGTGCTCGAGCCGGGCAGCGACCGACGGATTCAGCCGAGCGGCCACGCTGTCACCAGGTCGGGGATCCTGGGCGATGAGGCCCTGCAGCCAGCGCAGCGCCTCGAGCTGGCGCTCGATGACCCGGGCACGCCGCGAAGGCCGACCCGCACCACCGCCCTGCCCTCCTGCGCCTTGCGGGTTCGTTGCTAGGTACGCGGCTTCACACGCCTCGACCTGCTCGGCTTCGCTGAAGTCCTCCATGCCCTGTGCTTCGGCGAACTCCGCGAGGCTCGGCAGCACAACCTTGGATTCGAAGCGATCCGGATCAAGCAGGATCAGGCGCGCGGTGCCTGGCCTGTGTTCCCGTATGGCTGCCGCCGCAAACTCGTCGCGGATCCAGGCAATGGTCTTGCGAACCGTGCGCCGGTCGGTGTGCTCGCCTTCCAGGCGCAGGTAGCGATCCCAGCTCGCGCGCTCATCAAGACCCTGGGTCAGCGCCCGCATGAACGCGAAGTGGCCGCCGCTAAGCCACCGTACAGGTGTCTTGGGCTGCTTCCCCGCCATCAGGCTGGCCAGGTCGGTTTGCCGCCGTCGCCGGGCTCCCGCCAAAACTACCACCGGCGCCGCGGTGGCGCTTCAGGTTCAGGTGGCAGCACGGCCATCTGGCTCGCGCGCAGGCGCCGGCGGCGCTCGACTTCCAGCGCATGTGCGATGCCATAGGCCTCCTTTCATGCATCGCACCGACTGGTGAGCCCGTTCGTCACCTTCGTCTGCGAGTACTTCGGTGAGGATCTGAGTCACGGTTGAGCACAGAAACATGAACCAGGAACTCCGATTCGCACGCCATCGAGCGCGCTATTGCCTGATCAGGGGCGCCTGGCGAAGCCAACGGTCGTCAGTCAGTTGGTCCACAACAAATTGCGCGACGTCGGCCCGCGCAATGGATCCGCCGTGAATGCCCGACAGATCGATGCCCGCCCGCACCTTGCCCGTGCCGTTCTTGTCGTTGAGCACAACGGGGCGAACAAGCACCCAGTCCAGGTCGCTGGTCCGAACCAGTTCCTCTTGCCGGTTCTTGTCGTCGTACACCTTGCGCAAAAGCAGCGGCATGATGATGTTGTCGAAGACGAAGCCGCCGTGCCCCCGGCTGTCGCCAGCACCCAGTCCGGTGATGCACACCAGGCGCCTAACACCTTTCTGGGTCATCACTTTGACCAGGCTTCTGGTCACGGTCGACAAAAGCGTGACCTCCTTGAAAGGGCTCACCGAGGTGCCGATCGCGCTGATGACGCCCGTGCAGCCTTCAAGTGCCCGAGCAAGCAGCGTCTCGTCGCGGGCATCTCCTTGAACGAGTGTCGCGCCGGCCAGGTCGCCCGCCTTGGCAATCGATCGAACCACCGCC
>JBDUCH010000369.1:0-4085 GCA_040003555.1 Variovorax sp.
AGCACACCCGCAACTCGTTCTACCTGATGAACGTGGCGCGGCTGATGGAGATCTTTCACATGGCCGGGCTCAACGTCCGGCTTGGCACCCTGGACGATTCCATCACCGCGCCGACCGAAGTGCCCTTGCCCGACGGCAGCTCGCTCACGGTCGAGCCGCTGGTGCGGACGAGGAATCGCCTCGGCCTGAAGGATTTCGATCCCTGCACCATCCTGCTCAACAACGACCTGTCGGCCGGCATCCCCGGCATTCTGGAAGACCTGCACGAGCAGTACCTGCTGCCGCCGCTGCACGCCGGCTGGCCGATGCGGCGCATGAGCAACCACTTCCACAGCTACGAGGAGCTGTCCAAGCGCTTCGGCAAGCTGCTGGGCATCGACCCCTGGCTGATCAACCCGATGTATGCCAAGGCCGACAACGTCAACTTTGCCGCCGGCCAGGGCATGGACGTGCTGACCAGCCATGTCGACACGGTGCTGACCAAGGTGCGGCGCAAGTACAAGGAATACGGCATCAACGAGAAGCCGTTCGTCATCGTCAAGCCTGACAACGGCGCAGCCGGCATGGGCGTGCTGACCATCCGCGACGTGAAGGATCTCGACGCGCTCGACGCAAAAACCCGCGCCATGATGAGCCCCAATGCCGATCTGCAGCCCGTGATCGTGCAGGAGGGCGTGCTCACCAACGAGCGCGTGCACGACGGCGTGGCCGAGCCGGTGGTCTACATGATGGACCGCTATGTGGTCGGCGGCTTCTACCGCGTGCATGCCGGGCGCAGTCCCGACGAGAGCCTGGTGTCGCCCGGCGCGAGCTTCGTGCCATTGGCCTTCTCGGAGAGTGCGCACTTACCGCAGCCAGGCGCCAAGCCTGGCGCGAGCGCGCCGAACCGGTTCTACATGTACGGCGTGGTCGGCCGGCTCGCGATGGCTGCGGCCAGCTACGAACTCGAAGCGACCGACCCGGACGCCGAAGTCTACGAGTGACGCCGTGGGGCCACAGCGCCCCTTGCGGCGGCCTGCCGCGGCGTCAAAATAGCGGCCCCACACCAAACGGAAATCAAAGAGCGGAGGGTTGAGCGCGGCGGCCGCAGGCGGCCCCGCCGCGCCCGTGCGACACGTCGCTCCGCCCCTTCCAGCGACCTCGTGTCAGCCCCCAAAAGCTCCTCCGCCGCGTTGATTCTCGCGGCCATCGGCGTCGTCTACGGCGATATCGGCACCAGCGTGCTCTATGCGGTGAAGGAGGTGTTCGGCCACGGCCACGTGCCGTTCACCATCGAGAACGTCTACGGCATCCTGTCGATGTTCTTCTGGACGCTCACCGTCATCGTCTCGCTCAAGTATGTGGTGCTGGTGCTGCGCGCCGACAACGAAGGCGAGGGCGGGCTGGTGGCCATGCTCGCGCTGGCCTCCAGCGCCGTGCACGACAAGCCGCGGCTGCGCAAGGTGTTGTTGATCGTCGGCATCTTCGGCACCTCGCTGTTCTACGGCGACGGCGTCATCACGCCAGCGATCTCGGTGCTCTCTGCGGTCGAGGGCCTGGAAGTGGTGTCGCCGCAGTTCAAGCACTACGTGATCCCGGTCACCCTGGTGGTGCTGTTCTGCCTGTTCGTCGTGCAGAAACGCGGCACCGCCGGCATCGGCCGCTTCTTCGGCCCGGTCACGCTGGCCTGGTTCGCAGTGATCGCGGTGCTCGGCGTGCACCAGATCCTCACGCATCCCGAAATCCTGAAGGCGTTGAGTCCGCACTACGCGCTCAAGTTCATGTGGGACAACCCGGTCACGAGCTTCATCGTGCTCGGCGCCACGGTGCTGTGCGTGACCGGTGCCGAGGCGCTGTACGCCGACCTCGGCCACTTCGGCAAGGGGCCGATCCGCTTCGCGTGGTTCTCGGTCGTGATGCCGGCCCTCACGCTCAACTATTTCGGCCAGGGCGCGCTGCTGCTGGAGAACCCCGAGGCGGTGAAGAACCCCTTCTTCATGATGGCACCCGAATGGGCGCTGATCCCGCTGGTCATCCTGGCCACGGGCGCCACGGTGATCGCGTCGCAGGCGTTGATCACCGGTGCGTTCAGCGTCACGCGCCAGGTGATCCAGCTCGGCTACCTGCCGCGGCTCAACATCGAGCACACCAGCGTGCGCACCGCAGGGCAGATCTACATTCCCTTCGTCAACTGGGGCTTGTTCGTCGCGATCGTGCTGGCGGTGGTGATGTTCCGCTCGTCGAGCAGCCTGGCCGCGGCCTACGGCATCGCTGTGACCACCGACATGCTGATCACCACCGTGCTCACGTTCTTCGTGATCCGTTTCGCGTGGAAGCTGCCGCTGGCGCTGTGCATCGGCGCGACCGCGGCGTTCTTCGTGGTCGACTTCATGTTCTTCGCGTCGAACCTGCTCAAGCTGTTCGAAGGCGGCTGGTTCCCGTTGATGATCGGCGGCGCGGTTTTCACGCTGATGATCACCTGGAAGGAGGGCCGCCGCCTGATGGGCGAAGTGCAGCGCGCCGACGCGATCGACCTGCGCAGCTTTCTCGACGCGGTGTTCGTGAGCCCGCCGGCACGCGTCGACGGCACCGCTGTATTCCTCACGGCCGAGCCCGGCAACGTGCCCAATGCATTGCTGCACAACCTCAAGCACAACAAGGTGCTGCACGAGCAGAACATGTTCGTCACCGTGCGCAACCACGAGGTGCCCTGGATCCCGATGGACAAGCGCATCGAGATCGAGCCGCTCGGTCACCATTGCTGGCAGGTGGTGGTGCACTATGGCTTCAAGAACGACATCGATTTGCCGCGGGCGCTCGAGAACGCCCGCATGCGCGGCTGCCAGCTGGAGCCGATGACGACCAGCTACTTCCTGTCGCGCGACGTCGTGATCCCGACGCTCGGCAGCGGCATGGCACCGTGGCGCGAGAAGCTGTTCGCGCAGATGCACCACAACGCGAGCGGCGCGGCGGACTTTCTGGGGCTGCCGAACAACGCGGTGGTCGAGCTGGGCTCCAAGATCGAGATCTAGAAGGCGTCGGGCCGCTCGGTCGCCAGGCGTTCCATGTGGCGGCAGATTTCGCTGGGCGTGGTGAACCAGATCTCGCCGCGGTCGCGTGCGGCGGCAAAGGCTTCGAGCACGGGCCGAAGATGCCGCAGGCGGTACGGTTGCCCGACGATGTACGGGTGCAGCGCCAGGCCCATCACGAGCGGCTGTAGCGCGGCCTGCTGCAGCATTTCGTCGAAGTTGTCGCGCACCATGGCGCAGAAATCCCTTGCGTCCATCTGCCGCGCCACGATCATCGGAATGTCGTTCAGCTCCTGCGGGTAGGGCACGGCCCACAGCGGCTGCCCGCTGCGCGTGCGCATGCGCGTCGGCTGGTCGTCGTGGCACCAGTTGAGCGTGTAGCGGTAGCCGGTCTCGGCCAGCAGGTCGGGTGTCGCATGGCTTTCCGAAATCCAGGGTGACAGCCAGCCGGCGGGCGCTGCGCCGCTCTCGACCCTGATGCGTTCGGCGCAGCGAAGCAGCAGCGCGCGCTCTCCGGCTTCATCGAATTCGGCCTGCCGCTCGGCATTGCTGTGGCCGTGGCCGATCAACTCGTCGCCGCGCGCCACGCAGGCTGCGACCAGCTCGGGGCAATGGTCGTAGAGCGCGGTGTTGATCAGGGCACCGGTCGACAGGCCGAGCTGGTCGAACAGCGCGAGGCAACGCCAGGCACCGACCCGATTGCCGTACTCGCGCCAGCCATGATTCAACACATCGGGTTCGGCCGAAGGCGGCCCGATGCGTGCACCAAGCCCGTCGCCGAACGCGAAGTGCTCGAGGTTGAAGCCCAGGTACACCGCCAGTCGCGCACCGTTGGGCCAGGCGTAGTCAGGTCTTTGCGTGATCGGGGCGTAGTCGAAGCGCCCGTGGTGAGGCAGCAGGTGGGGCCAGCGTTCGGTCATGCCGCGGAGTGTGCAGGACATGTGCCTTGTCGCCAACGTGCTTCGGATCGCGCGGGCACAATCGCGCGATGCGTTTTTTCAAGGATCTGAGCCTGTCGGCCTTCACCGCGGGCTTTGTTGCGGTGCTCGTGGGCTTCACCAGTTCGGTGGCCATCGT
>JBDUCH010000080.1:0-13827 GCA_040003555.1 Variovorax sp.
GGCGCTGCGCGCGGGCTGATTCCGGCTCCGGGCGTCAGCGGGGCGCGTCGTCGCCTGTCGTGGCGACCAGCCGGGTCAGCAGCGCGAGCTGCTCCGTCTGCAGCGCCAGCAGTTGCTGCCACTGCGCTTCGCGCAACTGGTCGACCTTGTCGTGCAGCAGCATGATTTCGAGCTCGGCCTTGAGGTTGACCTCGTAATCGTGCTCGGCCTGGACGCGGTCTTTTTCAGACTGGCGGTTCTGCGACATCAGGATGATCGGCGCCTGGATGGCGGCCAGCATCGACAGGAACAGGTTCAACAGGATGTAGGGGTAGGGGTCGAAGCTGCTGCCGCGCGTTGCGGCAAGCACGGCATTGAGTCCGACCCAGACCAGCATCGTGGCCGCGAAGAGCCCGACGAAGGTCCAGGAACCACCGAACCGCGCCACCGCGTCGGCCGCGCGCTGCCCCATGCTCTGGCCGGCTTCGAGCTCCCGGGCGATGTTGCGCGCGATGTGCGTGCGCTGTGCGATGTGGCGCGCGACCGTTCTGGCCGGCGCGTCGTCGCGAGACGCGTCACTTGTGGACGCAGCGGGGTTTTTGCGCTTGCGCATGAATTCGACTCCTCGCACACAAACCTCGCGGAGCGAGGCGGGCCCGAGCGTCGGCGTTGTGCGTACCCCGGTCTGTGCGGCAGCATACGCCGGATCAAGATGGGCGCTGCCAGAATGGACGCAGCCACGCAGTGATGCAAGCCGTGCGCCGTGGCGGCAACCCACAGGAGCGCCGTTTGGCCACCGACGACCACGACCCAGATCTCGCCGACCCGTCACTGCGGGATGCGGGTGACGTGGCGATTGCACTGGGCACCCACACCGAAAAAGGCCTTGCCGCGCAAGAGGCGTTGCGGCGGCTCACGGCAGACGGCCGCAACGAACTGCGCGCCTTGCTGCCCGCTCCGGCCTGGCGTCGCCTGCTCGCGCACTTCCAGGATCCGCTGGTCTACCTGTTGATGGTGGCCATCGCCATCGCATCGATCGCCTGGGCGCTCGAGGGCGGTACGGGCTGGCCGGTGGACGCGCTGGTGATCGCGGCCATCGTGCTGCTCAACGGCGTGCTGGGCCATGTTCAGCAGGCCAAGGCCGACAACGCCGCGGCGGCGCTGGCGCGCATGACGGAAGTCACCGCCGCCGTGGTGCGCGACGGCCAACTGCTGCGCGTGCCGGGCGTCGAACTCGTGCGCGGCGACTTGCTGGTGCTCGGCGAAGGCGATGCCATCGGCGCCGATGGCCGCCTGGTCGTAGCCGCCTCCCTGCGGGTGCAGGAGGCCTCGCTGACTGGCGAGAGCGAGGCCGTGCTCAAGAACGTCGACACCTTGCGTCGACCCGGCTCGCCGGGCGACCGCCTGTGCATGGTGTTCAAGGGCACGGCCGTCGCCCAGGGCACCGGGCGGGCCATTGTCACGGCGACCGGCATGGCCACCGAGATGGGCGCCATCGCGCATCTGCTCGACACCACGCAGCAGGCGCAGACGCCATTGCAAAAGGAAATTGCACGCGTCGGCCGCACGCTCGGGGTCGCAGTGGTGGTCATCGCGCTCATCGTGGTGGGCACGATCCTGGCCATCTCCGAAATCCGCGGCGCCCGCGACGTAATGGACGTGTTGCTGCTCGGCGTGTCGCTGGCCGTGGCGGCTGTGCCCGAGGGCTTGCCGGCGATCCTGTCGGTGGTGCTTGCACTCGGCGTGCAGCGCATGGCCAGACACCATGCGATCGTGAAGGAGCTCTCGGCGGTGGAAACGCTGGGTTCAGCCTCGGTGATCTGTTCCGACAAGACCGGCACGTTGACCCGCTCGGAAATGACCATCGAGCGCGTCATCACGGCCTCAGGCGCAACCCGTGTCACCGGTGTCGGCTATGTGCCGCAGGGCCAGGTCATGTCGGGCACTGCCGCGCTCGTTGCCGGGCCGCTGCATGCCGAGCAGATCGTCGTCCTGAGTGGCGGCAGCCTGGCCGGCAACGCCGAACTGCGCCAGGGGCCGGACGGTGCATGGCAGGTTCAGGGCGACCCGACCGAAGTGGCGTTCCTCGTGGCCGAGCGCAAGCTTGGCGTGACCGAGCGGCGCCAGCGACGTTTCGAGCGGGTGGGCGAAATCCCGTTCACCTCCGAGCGCAAGATCATGTCGACCATCGAACTCGACCACGAGCATGCCAACGCGGCCGTGGTGATCACCAAGGGCGCGCCGGACGTATTGCTGGGACTTTGCACACGGGCCCGCAAGGGCATGGACACGGTCGACCTCGACGACGCGCTGCGCGCCCGCATCCTGGCCGATGTCGACGGCCTTTCGGATGCGGCCCTTCGCACGCTGGCCGTGGCCTACCGCCCGCTCGATCCGGACGAGCACTGGAAAGGCACGGCATCGCCCGAACGCGATCTGATTTTCGTTGGCACCGTAGGCATCATCGATCCGCCGCGCGAAGAGGCGGCGGCGGCGATTCGCGAGGCGCAGCGAGCCGGCATTCGCGTCATCATGATCACCGGCGACCACCCGCGCACCGCGGCGCGCATCGCCGCCGATCTGGGCATCGTGGCGGCCGGCGCGGGCGCGCTCACTGGCGCGGCGCTCGACGCGCTGGACGAAGAAGCATTTGCCGCGGCCGTACGCCAGACTTCCGTCTTTGCCCGCGTTGCGCCGGTGCACAAGCTGCGCATCGTCGACGCGCTGCAGGCCGACGGCGGCGTGGTCGCGATGACGGGCGATGGCGTCAACGACGCACCGGCGCTGAAGGCGGCCGATATAGGCATCGCAATGGGCGTGGCCGGCACCGAGGTCACGAAGGAGGCGGCCCGGATGATCCTGGCCGACGACAACTTCGCCACCATCGTCGCGGCCGTGAGGGAGGGGCGCGGCATCTTCGAGGGCATTCGCAAGTTCTTGCGCTATCTGCTGTCGTCGAACATGGGCGAGGTGTTGACGGTCTTTCTCGGCGTGGTCGGCGCCGGCGTGATCGGGTTGACCGGGGCCGGGGAGGGCGCCAGCGTGGTGTTGCCGCTGCTGGCCACCCAGATCCTGTGGATCAACCTCGTCACCGACTCCGGGCCGGCACTCGCCATGGGCGTGGATCCGCCGACCGACGACGTGATGGCGCGCAAGCCGCGCGCCCGCGACGAACGGGTGATTGACGCGCGGATGTGGTCGGGTGCACTCCAGATCGGCATCGTGGTGGCCGTGGCAACGCTGCTGACCATGGACATCTGCCTGCCCGGCGGATTGATCGAGGGCACCGGCGACCTGGCGACAGCTCGCACGGCGGGCTTCACGGTGCTTGTTCTGACCAGCCTGTTCAACTGTTTCAACGCGCGTTCGGAAACCGTCAGCGCGTTCACGCACCCGTTCGTCAACAGATGGCTTTGGGGTGCGATTGCGCTGTCACTGCTGCTGCAGGTGGCGGTCGTCCACGTGGGTTTTCTCAATGTGGCCTTCAGCACGGTGCCGCTCACGCCCGGGCAGTGGCTGCTGTGCGCCGCGATGGCCAGCGCGGTGCTTTGGTACAGCGAACTGCGCAAGCTGATCGGCCGGATGCTCGGGTGACCTGGCCGGCAAGTTCAGTTCGCCCAGCGCCAGTCGAGGATTTCCGGCATGTCTACTCCGTGCCGCGTGATGTATGCCCGGTGCTCGAGCAGGCGGTCGCGCAGGTGCTGCTGCACGTGGCCTGCGCTGTTGCGCACGCGCGTCACGCGGTCGATCGCGTCGGCGGCGAGGTGAAAGCGATCCAGTCCGTTCAGCACCGTCATGTCGAACGGCGTGGTGGTCGAGCCTTCTTCCTGGTAGCCGTGCACGTGGAAGCTGCCGTGGTTGGTGCGCTTGTAGGTGAGCCGGTGGATCAGCGCCGGGTAGCCATGGAACGCGAAGATCACCGGCGCATCGGTGGTGAAGATCGAATCGAACACCGCCTCCGGCAGGCCGTGCGGGTGCGCCGAGGGCGACTGCAGTGCCATCAGGTCGACCACGTTGACCACTCGCACCTTCAAGTCCGGCAATTGCTCGCGCAGCAGTTTCACCGCTGCCAGGGTCTCCAGCGTCGGCACGTCGCCGGCACAGGCCATCACCACGTCGGGCGCCACGCCGGCGTCGTTGCTGGCCCAGTCCCAGATGCCCAGGCCCACGCTGCAGTGCCGGATCGCCGCATCGATGTGGAGCCACTGCGGTGCCGGTGCCTTGCCCGCGACGATCACGTTCACATAGTCGCGGCTGCGCAGGCAATGGTCGGTCACCGAGAGCAGGGTGTTCGCGTCGGGCGGCAGGTAGACGCGCACCACCTCGGCCTTCTTGTTGACCACGTGGTCGATGAAGCCCGGATCCTGGTGGCTGAAGCCGTTGTGATCCTGCTGCCATACGTGGCTGGTCAGCAGGTAGTTGAGTGACGCGACCGGCCGCCGCCATGGAATGCCGCGCGTCACCTTCAGCCATTTGGCATGCTGGTTGAACATCGAGTCGATGATGTGGATGAAGGCCTCGTAGCACGAGAAGAAGCCATGCCGTCCGGTCAGCAGGTAGCCCTCGAGCCAGCCCTGGCACAGGTGTTCGCTGAGCACCTCCATCACGCGACCATCGGGCGCCAGATGGTCGTCGCTGGCGCGGATCTCGGCGGTGGAGGTGCGGTCGGTCACCTCGAACACCGCGCCCAGCCGGTTCGACGTGGTCTCGTCCGGCCCCATGATCCGGAAGTTGCGGTCGCTGGCGCTGAGCCGCATCACCTCGCGCAGGTAGTTGCCCGTGACGCGCGTCGCTTCGCCGAGCGTGGCGCCGGGCTGGTCGACCGCCAGCGCGTGGTCGCGAAAGTCGGGCAGCGCCAGCGCCTTCAGCAGCAGGCCGCCGTTGGCATGCGGGTTGGCGCTCATGCGGCGCGTTCCTTCGGGTGTCAGCGCGGCGATGTCGGGGCGCAGGGTGCCTGCAGCATCGAACAGTTCTTCGGGCCGGTAACTGCGCATCCAGTCTTCGAGCAGCCCGACGTGTGCAGGCTTGTCGGCAAACCCCGTCAATGGCACCTGGTGCGCGCGCTGCGTGTCTTCGATGGGCAGCCCGTCGACCAGTTTCGGCCCGGTCCAGCCCTTGGGCGAGCGCAGCACGATCATCGGCCAGTGCCGCCGCTGGCTGAAGCCGTCCTGGCGCGCCTCCACCTGAATCGCGCGGATCACGTCGAGGGCGGTATCGAGTGCCGTGGCCATCAGCCGGTGCATTGCTTCGGGCTCGTGCCCCGAGACGAAATGGGGCTCGTAGCCGTAGCCGCGCATCAACTGGGCCAGCTCCTCGTCGCCGATGCGCGCGAGCACCGTCGGGCCGGCGATCTTGTAGCCGTTGAGGTGCAGGATCGGCAGCACCGCGCCGTCGCAGGCCGGGTTCAGGAACTTGTTCGAATGCCAGCTCGCGGCCAGTGCGCCGGTTTCGGCCTCGCCGTCGCCGATCACGCAGCAGGCCAGCAGGTCAGGGTTGTCGAACACGGCGCCGTAGGCATGCAGCAGCGAGTAGCCAAGCTCGCCGCCTTCGTGGATCGACCCCGGCGTTTCGGGTGCGACGTGGCTCGGAATGCCGCCCGGAAACGAGAACTGCGTGAACAGCCGCTTCATGCCTGCGGCGTCGCAGCCGACGTGCGGATAGACCTCGCTGTAGGTGCCTTCGAGCCAGGTGTTTGCCACCACGCCGGGGCCGCCGTGGCCCGGCCCTGCGACGAAGATCGCATCGAGGTCGCGCGCCCTGATCGCGCGGTTCATGTGCGCGTAGACGAAGTTGAGGCCCGGCGTGGTGCCCCAGTGGCCGAGCAGGCGCGGCTTGATGTGCGCCAGCGTCAGCGGCTCGCGCAGCAGCGGGTTGTCCATCAGGTAGATCTGGCCTGCGGACAGATAGTTGGCGGCGCGCCACCAGGCATCCAGCAGGTCGAAGTTTTCGGGCGGTGAAGGGTTTGGAGAAATTTTCATGGGGTGGAGAGGACCTCGCAGGCTTCTTCTGCGATCACCTGCTCCTCGTCGGTGGGTATGACGAACAGGGCGAGCCGGCTGTCGGCGGCGTCGATGCGCTCGCGGTGCGCGTTGTTGGCCGCAGTGTCGATGCGGGCGCCGAGCCAGGCAAGATGCGTACAAATCGTTTCGCGAACCGTCGGTTGGTGCTCGCCGATACCGGCAGTGAAGACGATCGCATCGAGCCCGCCGAGCGTGGTCGCAGTGGCCGCGATCTCGCGGGCGGTGCGCGACGCCAGCAGCGCCAGCGCTTCGCCGGCTTCGGGTGCGCCGCTCGCTACCAGCTCGCGACTGTCGGCCGAGAGGCCCGACACGCCCAGCAGTCCGGCACGGTGGTAGAGCATGTCTTCGAGCGCATCGACCGACATGCCGCGTTCCTTCTGCAGGTGCAGCAGCACGCCCGGATCGAGCGCGCCGGCGCGCGTGGCCATCGGAATGCCGTCGAGTGTCGAGAACGACATGCTAGTGTCGCGGCTCTTGCCGGCCTCCAGCCCACACAGGCTCGCGCCGCTGCCGAGATGCGCCACCACCACGCGGCCGGCGGCGGCCTGCGGATGCCGCCGCTGCAGTTGCGCGGCGATGTACTTGTATGAAAGGCCGTGAAAACCGTAGCGCTTGATGCCCTCGTCGAACAGCGCGCGCGGCAGCGCGAAACGCCGCACCAGATCGCTCTGGGTGCGGTGGAAGGCAGTGTCGAAGGATGCGGTCTGCGGCAGCTTCGGCCGCAGGCGGCGCAGCGCGCGGATCAGGCGCAGGCTCTGTGGCTGGTGCAGGGGGGCCAGCGGTGCCTGGGCCTCGATTGCAGCCAGCGTTTCGTCGGTGATGAGCGCCGGCCCGGCGAAGCGGTCGCCACCGTGCACCACGCGGTGCGCCGCCGCCGCCAGTTCATCGATCGCGAAATGGCGGGCCAGCCAGCCCAGCGTTTCCTCGAGCACATCGTGCAGGTCTTCGGTGACGGCGGCCTGGAGCTTCACATCGTCGACGCGCGACCCTTGCTCGAGGTGCAGCGACAGCGGCGCATGGCGCAGATCGATCAGGCCGCGGCCGAAAGCGCGCGGCGCACCGCCCTCGACCGCGAACAGCCCGAGCTTGATCGTCGACGAGCCGGGATTGAAGCTCAGAAGAACGTCGCGGGCCATGGCACATGATGCGGCGTGCCCGTGGCCGATGCTGTCAGGAATGGGCCCGACTGGCGTGACGCGGAGGTTCTGAGGCGGGATCAGGGCGATGGGGCACGCTGCTCCGCGAATGTCCCCCGGCCTGCGGCCTACCCCCGACGCCCTCCCGCACCACCTCTCCCGCACGGGGCCTACCCCACAGGCCCTACGCCGAAACGCCAAGCACGAAGCACGTGCCCCATCGGCGGTAGGCCTTCCGGGGACTGGCGCGCCGGCCGCACAAGGTGAACCATCGACGGATCGATGCCCGTTCGCTCCGAACCGGCCGAACACATTCCGGATTCATCATGGTCACACGTTATTTTTTCGCGCCACCGCTCGCATTGCTGCTGGCGGCAAGCCTCGCGGGTTGCGGCCCTTCGGGCGGTCAGCCAGCGGCTGCGCTCGCTACGTCCACCACATCTTCAGACCCGACGCCGTACCAGACAGTGATGGGCATCATCTCGGATGCCGAGAAGTTTCCGGCCGCGGGCGACGACTTGACGATGTACATCGGCGATCGTTTCTCCGAGGTCGAAAAGCAGATGCTCCTCACCCGGGTCGAGGAGGCGGCTGCTGCGCCCACCTTCTAGCAGCCGTGCCGGCTCAAACCGGCGCCGGACTGCGCTCGGCAAACTGCCCGTTCCAGTAGGGGTAGTAGGGGTAGGGCGGCGTCGTGGCACTCGCCGCATCGAGCCGCTTCACCTGGTCGGCCGTGAGCTGCCAGCCCAGTGCGCCGAGGTTCTGCCGCAACTGCACCGCGTCGCGCGCGCCGATCAGCACGCTCGCCACCGTCGGGCGCTGCAGCAGCCAGTTGAGCGCGATCTGCGGCAGGGTCTTGCCGGTTTCCTCGGCCACGATGTCCATGGCATCGACCACGCGGTACAGATGTTCGTCGGCCACCGGCGGCGCGAAGCCTGCGGTCTCGTGCAGGCGGCTGCCTTCGGGCAGCGGCTGGCCACGCCGCACCTTGCCGGTGAGCCGGCCCCACCCGAGCGGACTCCAGACAATGGCGCCCACGCCCTGGTCGATGCCCAGCGGCATCAACTCGTATTCGTAGTCGCGCCCGATCAGCGAGTAGTAGGTCTGGTTGGCCACATAGCGCTGCAGGCCGAGCCGGTCGGCGGCCGCGAGCGATTTCATCAGTTGCCAGCCCGAGAAGTTCGACACGCCGATGTAGCGCACCTTGCCATCGCGCACCAGGTCGTCGAGTGTGCGCAGCACCTGCTCGACCGGCGTCATCGCGTCGAAGGCGTGCAGCTGCAGGATGTCGATGTGGTCGGTGTCGAGCCGCTTCAGCGCGGCGTGCGTCGCCTCGATCAGGTGGTGGCGCGAAGAGCCCACGTCGTTCGGCCCGTCGCCCATGCGCAGCGAGAGCTTGGTCGAAATGAGGGCCTGGTCGCGCCGGCCCTTGAGCGCGGCGCCGAGGATGCTTTCCGATGCGCCGTTTGAGTACACGTCGGCCGTGTCGAACAGGCTCACGCCCGCGTCGAGGCAGATGTCGACGATGCTGCGCGCGCCGGCCACGTCGGTGTTGCCCCAGGCACTGAAGAGCGGGCCTTGCCCGCCAAAGGTGCCGGCGCCGAAGCCGAGGGCGGGCACCTTGAAGCCGGAGTTGCCGAGCAAGCGCTGTTCCATGAAGTTTCCTTGAGTTAATGAATTTCGAGCCGAAGTTCAGGCATTGGCCGCGACACCTCGCGGCGATGCGCCGCGCCTGTCCAGCGCACGGCTCCAGAGCGCGAAGCCGAGGCCCGCGAGCGTCAGCAGCGCCGCGGCCCGGCCCAGCGCCGAGAGGCCCGGGCCGCGCTCGATCACCACGCCACCGACCCAGGCACCGAGCGCATTGCCAAGATTGAAGGCCGCGATGTTCAGGCTCGAGGCCAGGTTCTGGCCCGCGCCGGCCGCCTTCTCCAGCACGCGCAACTGCAACGGCGCGACGGTGGCGAAGGCCGCGATGCCGAGCAGCACGATGAACACCATGGTCGGCACCGGCATGCGAATCACGAGATCCATCGCGCCGAGCACCAGCGCCATTGCCGCCAGCGTGCCGAGCAGGGCCGGCACCAGCGCCCGGTCGGCCAGCTTGCCGCCCAGCAGGTTGCCGATCGCCAGGCCGCCGCCGAACAGCAACAGCACCGGTGACACGGCCGCATCTGACAGGCCGGTGACGCGCGTGAGCAGCGGCTGAATGTAGGTGAACACCACGAACAGGCCGGCAAAGCCAAGCACCGTGATGGCCAGGCCGAGCCACAGCTGCGGCCGGGCCAGCACGGCAAGCTCGTCGCGCAGCGCGGTGGCCGGGGCACCGGTCTTGTCATCGCGCGGCACGAACAGCGCGAGCACCACGAAGGCGACGACGCCGATCACAGCCACGGCCCAGAACGCCGAGCGCCAGCCGAACTGCAGGCCCAGCCAGGCGCCGGCCGGCACGCCGAGGATGGTGGCGGCCGTCAGCCCGGTGAACATGATCGCGATGGCCGAGGCGCGCCGCTCGGGCGCCACCAGCCCGGTCGCGACCACCGCGCCGACGCCGAAGAAGGTGCCGTGCGCCAGCGAGGTGATCACGCGGGCGGCCATCAGCGCCTCGTAGCTGGGCGCGAGCGCGCAGGTGATGTTGCCGAGCGTGAAGATCGCCATCAGCGCGAGCAGCACGGTCTTGCGTGCCATGCGGCGGGTTGCGAGGGTCAGTACCGGCGCGCCGACGGCAACCCCGAGCGCATAGCCCGAGATCAGCAGCCCGGCGGCCGCGAGGGAGACATGGAAATCCGTCGACACCTGCAGCAGCAGGCCCATGATGACGAACTCGGTGGTGCCGATACCGAAGGCACCGGCGGTGAGGGCGAAGAGGGCGATGGGCATGATCATGGGTACTGTGCCGGGCAGGTTGGCTTTCGACCAGCCCGCCCTTTGGACAAGCACTTGTGACCTGAAGTCATCAATTCGCGATGCCGGCGGGAGGAATATAATGTACAGACCGTACAGAAAGAAGCAGCATGCCTTTGCACACGATAGGGCTCGAACAGGGCCGCAGCACCCTTCCTCAACTGGCGTCCCGCGCGCATGCGGGCGAGCCGAGCCTGCTCACGCGGCACGGCAAGCCCTACGCGGCCATCGTTTCACCCGACATGCTCAGCAAGGCGCGTCCGCGCGCGCGCTTCCTGGTTTTGCGGGGCAGCGGCAAGGGTCTATGGAGCCAGTCGCCCGGCGCGGAAGTCGCAGCGCTGCGCAACGAATGGGATTGACGTGGCGACCCGCAAGAAGGCCGCAGGCAAGCGTGCCGACGTTCGGTCGACGCTTTGGGGTGGGCTGAACGAGGGCGATCTGGTGGTGGTGCACTCGGCACCGCTGATCTACCTGCTCGACGACCATCCGGAATTCGGCCCTCGTTTCGAAGGCTTGTTCGAGGCGTACGAGCGGGGTGCCCTGCAGATCGCCATTTCGGCGATCGCCATCGCCGAAGTGCTGGCCGGCCCCTTCAAGCACGGCCAGGACGTGCTGGCCAAGCGCTATGAAAAAGCGCTCAGCGGATTCGAGGTGGTGCCGGTCTCGCAGGAGATCGCCGTCACCGCTGCCCGTCTGCGCGCGCGCACCGGCCTGCGCTTGCCGGATGCGCTGCAAGCGGCCACTGCACTGGAAGTGGGTGCGGAGGCCCTGGTCACGCACGACCGCGATTTCTCGCGCCTCGAGGGTTTGCGCATCTTGCTCGGCGACGGCGCCTGAGACGGGGTCGTACCGCCATGCCCCGCATCGATGTCAACCGTTCCGGCGAGATGGAAGCCTTCGTGCAGGTGGTCGAGCGCGACGGTTTCTCGGCCGCGGCGCGGCATCTCGGGATGACGCCCTCGGCGGTGAGCAAGCTGGTCGGCCGGCTCGAGGCGCGGCTTGCTACGCAGCTGGTGCACCGCTCCACGCGCCGGCTGCAGCTCACGCCAGAGGGCAAGCATTTCTACGAACGCAGCGTGCAGGTGCTGGCCGACATGGACGAGGCCGAGCGCTGTGCGGCGGCTGGTGCGGCGCCACGCGGTCGCGTGAGCATCAATGCCAGCGTGCCGTTCGGCGAGCTCGTGCTGCTGCCGCTGGTGCCGCGCTTTCTCGACCAGCATCCGCAGGTGACGCTCGACGTGACGCTGACCGACCGCGTGGTCGACCTGATGGACGAGCGCACCGACGTGGCCGTGCGCTGGGGGCAACTGCCGGCGTCGGATCTGGTCGCGCGCCGGCTTGGCGACACGGGCCAGGCCATCGTCGCATCGCCGGCCTACCTGGCGCGCTGCGGCACCCCGCGCACCCCGCAGGAACTCGAGGCGCACAACCGGCTGGGCTCCAACTACCGCCGCAACCTGCCGGACTGGCCCTTGCAGGTCGATGGCCGCGCGGTGTTGGTGCCGGTGGCCGGCAATGCCCGCGCCGGCGATGGCGCGACCTTGCGCCGGCTGGCGCTCGATGGGGTCGGCCTCGCCCGGCTGTCGCTCTACCATGTGCAGCCCGACATCGATGCCGGGCGGTTGGTGCCGGTGCTGGAAGAATTCAACCCGCACGAGCGCGAGCCCATGCACGCGGTCTACCTCGGCAAGCCGGGCAGGCTGCCGGCGCGCGTGCGGGCGCTGCTCGATTTTCTGGTCGCGAACGTGGTGCTCGCATGAACGACATTGGCAGTGGCTGCGCAGTGTTCGACACCGCGATCGGCACCTGTGGCATCGCCTGGAACACGCAGGCCGTCATTGCGGTGCAACTGCCCGAGGCGACCGCCGCCGGCACGCGCGAGCGCATGTTGCGTGGAACCGGCGCGCTGCCGGAGACAACGCCGCCGCCCTTCGTGCAGGCCGTCATCGAAGGCGTGCAGGCGCTGATGCAGGGCGCACCGCGCGACCTTCGCGAAGTGCCGCTCGACATGGCTGGCGTGCCCCAATTCCACCAGCGCGTGTACGCCATCGCGCGCCGCATCGCGCCCGGCCATCTGCGCACCTATGGCGACGTGGCCGAAGAACTCGGCGACAAGGGCCTGTCGCGCGCGGTCGGGCAGGCGCTCGGCCGCAATCCCTTCGCACCGATCGTGCCGTGCCATCGCGTGGTCGCGGCCAACGGCAAGCCCGGCGGCTTTTCGGGCGGTGGCGGTGCGCTGACCAAGCTGCGCATGCTGGCCATCGAAGGCGCCGCGCCCGGCGGCACGCCGTCGCTGTTCGACTGACAACAACCCAAGGAAACCGCATGTCCGATATCTGGCGCCTGTCTGCTTCGCAGGTCGCCGCCTCGATCCGCCAGCGCAAGCTATCGGCCACCGAAGCCGCGCAGGCGGCGCTGGCGCGGCTCGACGCGGTCAATCCGCAGCTCAACGCGGTGGTTGACTGGCGGCCTGACGAGGTGCTGCAACGCGCGGGTGCGATCGACGAGGCCCTGGCGCGCGGCGAAGACCCGGGGCCGCTGGCCGGCGTGCCGGTCACGGTCAAGATCAACATCGACCAGGCCAGCTTTGCCACCAGCAACGGGCTGAACCTGCAGAAAGACCTGATCGCGACCACCAGCAGCCCGGTGGTCGACAACCTGCTGAAAGCCGGCGCGGTGATCGTCGGCCGCACCAATGCGCCGGCGTTCAGCTACCGCTGGTTCACCGGCAACCAGTTGCACGGCACCACGCTGAACCCGCGCGACGCAACGCTCACGCCAGGTGGGTCGTCGGGCGGCGCCGCGTCTTCGGTGGCCGCAGGCATCGGGCACCTGGCGCACGGCACCGACATCGCAGGCTCGATCCGCTACCCGGCCTATGCCTGCGGCGTGCACGGGCTGCGGCCATCGCTCGGCCGCGTGGCGGCGTGGAATGCGGCCTTGCCCGAGCGCAGCATCGGCGGGCAGGTCATGGCCATGTCGGGCCCGATCGCACGCACCGTGCACGACCTGCGCCTCGGGCTCGCGGCCATGGCGGCACCCGATGCGCGCGACCCGTGGTGGTGCCCGGCGCCACTCGTCGGCCCCGATGCGCCGCGCACTGTCGCGCTGTGCCTTCGTCCGGACGGGCTCGACACCCAGCCCGAGATCGTCAGCGCCTTGCGCGATGCGGCCGACCGCCTGCGCGACGCGGGTTGGACGGTGGACGAGGTCGACGCGCTGCCGCCGATCCGCGATGCGCTCGACAGCCAGGTGGTGCTGTGGATGGGCGACGGCTACGAGGCGATGGTGCGTGCCGCCGAGCGCGAAGGCGACCCGGGCGCGATCGCCGCACTGGCCGGCCAGGCCGGGCTGGCGCGCGACATCACAGCAACGCAGCTCTCGGCTGCGCTGGTGAAGCGCGCCACCATCACGCGGCTGTGGCAGCTGTTCCTGGAACGCTATCCGGTGGTGCTGCTGCCGGTCTGCGCCGAGTTGCCGTTCGCGGCCGATCTCGACCTGCAGGGGCCGACGGCCTATGCGCGGGTCTGGCAGGCGCAGCTCACGATGATCGGCCTGCCGCTCACCGGCCTGCCGGCGCTCACGGTGTCCACCGGCATGGTCGGCAAGAGCCCGGTCGGGGTGCAACTCGTGGCCGGGCGCTTCCGCGAGGATCTGTGCCTGGCGGCCGGCGAGGCGATCGAGGCACGCGGCGTGCCGCCAATGCCGATCGACCCTGTCACAGCGTGAGCTTCGCCTAGCCGGAGAAGCCGCCTTCGTCCAGGAAGCGCAGCTCGTCGGGCGTGCTGGCG
>JBDUCH010000370.1:0-4076 GCA_040003555.1 Variovorax sp.
GGTGCGAAGGCCTCGTAGTGCGCGCGGCGCGTGGTCTTGAAGCGCACGAACTCGCCGTCGACTTCGTCGAATGCGCGTGCGGCCAGTTGCAGCCGCACGCGCGCCGGTGTGGCGTCCATGGCAAAGGCTTCCGCACGCGGCTGCCCTCGCGCATCGAGCAACAGGCGAACGCGCCACGCGCCCGTTGAATGGTCGTCGCTCAGGCGCTTCAGGCGCGCCGCCACAAGCGCTTCGTTCCACGGGTAGCCGAAGTGCGCGGCTGCGTCTTGCATGCGTGACAGGTGTGCCGGCGCATCGCGCAGCGCGCCGTCGACCAGTGCAAGGGTTTCGAGCAGCTCGAATGAATCCATGGCAGCGGAAGAAGCAGACATGTTGCCCCGCCCGAGAAACGCCCGCTTGTGGCGCCACTCTTCCCACTCCGCATCGGCGCCCGCATCGGCTGTGATGCCGCTGCCGATGCCGCATCGCGCCTCGGTACCGCGCAGGGTCACGGTGCGGATCGGCACATTGAAGGTCGCGTGCCCGCCCGGCCGCACCACGCCCACGGCGCCGCAGTACACGCCGCGCGCCTCGGGTTCCAGTTCGCGGATCACGCGCATCGCACTGACCTTGGGCGCGCCGGTGATGGAGCCACACGGAAACAAGGCCGCGAACACATCCGCCAGCGAGACGCCGCCGCGCACGGTTGCTTCGACATCGGAGGTCATCTGCCACACGGTGGGCAGCGCTTCGGTGTGAAAGAGCCGGGGTACGCGCACCGAGAAGGGCTGCGCCACGCGCGAGAGATCGTTGCGGATCAGATCCACGATCATCACGTTCTCGGCCCGCTCCTTGGGCACGCTGCGCAGCCGCAGCGCCAGCGCTTCGTCTTCGGCGGCCGTGGCACCGCGCGGCGCGGTGCCTTTCATCGGGCGGGCCAGTATCCGGTCGCCGTGCCAGTCGAAGAACAGCTCGGGCGATACCGACAGCACCTGCTCGTCGCCGGTGTCGATGAAGGCGCCATAGCCACCGGGCTGCGCCTTTCGCAAGGCCATGAACCAGGCGCGCGCGTCGCCACGGAATTCCGCCCGCAGCGGCGCCGTGTAGTTGAGCTGGTAGAGCTCGCCGTTCCCGATTGCACGGTGGATGGCCTGCATGTTCCGGTCGAACGCGGCACGCGAAAGGCCGGCTTGCCAATCGACAGTGGGCACGCGGTCGCCAGGTGCGTCCGCTTCGGGCCAGGGCTGTGCGGCGTCGTGCACACCGAACCATGCCAGCGGCCCCTCGCCCGCGTGCACCGCCAATGCAGGGTCGAAGGCCGCTGCGGCCTCGTAGCGCAGGTAGCCCGCGCACCAACGCCCTTCATGGGCCAGCGCCTCGACCGCCTCCAGCACCGGCCGCACTTCGTCGGTGGTGCGCGCAACGAGCACGCGCGAAGGCGCCCCGAAAGCTACGCGCAGCCGCGTTGCTCCGTCGGCTCGCGGTTCGGCGAAATCGATCAGCGCTTGCAAGACCGAACCGTCAGGCAGTCCCTGCCGGCTTGGCCGCCGCCGAGCCCGCCAGCACCCGCTTGCGCACCGAATAGATGTTGTTGCGCAGCGCATAGAGCTCGTCGGCATACGACAGCGGCACGGCCACCTTGTTGACCACGCGATCGAGCTCGTCGAGCTCCTTGAGCAGCGCGTCGCGCTCGCCTTTCCTGGCGTCCACCTTGCCTTCGATGTCGCGCAGCCGCGCATACCAGCGGAACACTCGCCGCCGCACGCGGAACTGGTAGAGCGGCGGAATCACGCGGCTCAGCGGCAGCATCAGCACCAGCAGGCCGCCGAGCACCAGCCACATGCGCTCGACCAGGTTGCTGGCCCAGAAGGGCAGGTAGCGCTGCCAGAAAGGCGGCGTGCCGTTGATCGCACGGTCGCCCTCGGGACTCACCGGCAGCTCGCTGGTGCGGGTGTTCGGAAAGTCGCGCGCGCGGTTGAACCAGCCCGCGTCGCTGTGCACCGTCTGCGCCGCCTGCGCGAACAGCTGCCGCAGGGCAGGATGGGTTTGGTCGCGCGACAGCAGCGAGGTGGTGGCCGCGAGCAGCGACACATCGGCCGGCGGCAGATCCTTCGACAGATCGACCACGCCGCGCGGCAGCGTCACGGCCGAGAGGAATGGAAAGCGCCGCGTGTAAGCATCGGCCTGGCCGAAGTCCATCAGCTTGATGTCACCGTTGCGCAGCAGGCGCTGCACCTGCGGCGACTGCGGCGCCGACGACAGCACGGTGGCATCGAGCAGCCCGGCTTGCAGCGCCTCGGCCGCGGCAGCCTGCTCGAGGTTCGACAACTGCACCTCGTCGGGGCCGAGCCGGTTGGCCTTAAACAGCCGTTCCATGATTTCCGGCAGCCCGCTGCCGGGCATGTCGACGTTTACGCGCAGGCCGCGCAACTGCGTGAGCGAGGTCAGCGTGCCGGTCTTGCGGTCGATCTTCTGCGCCGTGTCGGCGCGGTAGAACAGCCACAGCGGCTCGAAGAACAGACTGCCGAGCGAATTCAGGCCCGCCTCTTCGTCTGCCACCGGGTCGGCACTGCCGCCGCGCACGAAGCCCACGTCGGCGCCGCCGCTGCGCAGCAGTTGCAGATTCTCGGAAGAGCCCGAGGTGGCCTTCAATTCGACCTCGATGCCGTTGGCCTTGAGCGCAGTCGCATAGCGCTTGCCGAACTGCGCGTAGGCGCTGCCCGTGGGGCCGGTGGCCAGCGTCACATGCTTGGGCGGTTGCGGCTGCAGCCACCAGTAGGCGGCGACCAGGAGGCCGATCACGAGGAAGACGATCGGTCCGGCCGAGGCGATCAGGTCGCGGATCGACAGAAGGATCAGCTTGAGGGTTCTTGGGAACGCCATGGTGGTCTTTCTTGTGTTTCAGCCGCGTGGCGCTGCCAGGTCGGCCGCCGAGGGGATGTGCAGGTCGCCCACCGTCACCGACCGCGCCGCCCGCACCGCCCGCACGGTAGCGCGCGCCACCACTTCGGCTGCCATGGCGCTCAGCACCGTCATGCCGGGCGTGTCGTCGGTCGGCGGCACGCGGCAGGTGGCGAGCGCGAACAGCGTGTCGCCGTCGCTCATGGTGTGCACCGGGTTGATGCTGCGCGCCAGCCCGTCGTGCGCCACCATCGCGAGCCGGTTCGCCTGCACCTTGGTGAGCACCGCGTCGGTCGCGACCACGCCGATGGTGGTGTTGGTGCCGGCCAGCAAGGGCTTGGGCGCCTCGCCGCGCATCAGCGCGCGGCGCGTATCGAGCAGGGCTTTACCGTCCGCCGTGCGCGCGCCGGCCACCACCTGCGCCGTATCGGGGTCGATCACATCGCCCAGCGCGTTGCAGGCGATCAGCGCGCCGACCGTGACGCCGCCGACCGTGACGGAGGCAGTGCCGATGCCGCCCTTCATCGCGCGATCGACGCCGAACAGCTTGCCCACCAGCGCGCCGCTGCCGGCGCCGACATTGCCCTCGGCCGGGGGCTGGCTCGATGCAGCTTCGCAGGCCGCGTAGCCGGACTGCGCATCGGGCCGGAAGCGCGCATCGCCCATCGGCAGGTCGAACAGCACGGCGGCGGGCACGATGGGCAGCGTGCCAAAGCGCACGTCCATGCCGATGCCGCGTTCTTCCAGCCAGCGCATCGCGCCGTCGGTCGCGGCCAGGCCCCAGGCGCTGCCGCCGGCCAGCATGATGCCGTGGACACGCTCCACCAGGTTGCCAGGGGAGAGCAGATCGGTTTCGCGCGTGCCGGGCGCGGCGCCGCGCACATCGACGCCACCCACAGCGCCTTCGCGCGTGAGGATCACGGTGCAGCCGGTCGGGCGGCGCGTGTCGCTGAAGTGGCCGACTTCGATGCCGGAAACATCGGTGATGGCGCCGTCGGAAGCGGTGCCGTGCAAGGAGGTAGGAGACATCGGCGGCCATGATACGGCCCGCCCGACTTACGCCGGCAAAATGCGCATGCAGCCGGGAGGCTGATTCAGGTGCCCACGCGCGAGAGCGGCAGTTGCGCTGCGGCCAGGCCCTGCAGCACATCGCCCACCACGATCACCGAGGGGCTTGCAAGACGGGCCTCGGCGAT
>JBDUCH010000371.1:0-4068 GCA_040003555.1 Variovorax sp.
GACAACCGCAGCTGGAACTGCGGCGTCGAAGGCCCGACCGACGACGAAGCCGTGCTTGCGCTGCGCGCGCGGCAGCAGCGCAACCTGCTGGCCACGCTGCTGCTGTCGCAAGGCACGCCGATGCTGCTGGCCGGCGATGAATTCGGCCGCACGCAGCAGGGCAACAACAACGCCTACTGCCAGGACGATGACATCAGCTGGGTTGACTGGCAAAAGGCCGGCGAGGAGCGCGGCCGTGCGCTCACGCAATTCGTGCAGCACATCACCCACCTGCGAAGAACGCTGCCGGTGCTGCGCCGCAACCGCTTTCTCACGGGCCAGTTCAGCGCGGCCGCGGGTGTGAAAGACGCGACCTGGCTCGCGCCCGATGGCGCCGAGATGGACCATGCGCACTGGCAGGATCCGCAGACCCGCTGCTTCGGCTTGCTGCTGGAAGGCACCGCACCCGGTTCGTCACTGCCGCAGCCCGCGGCCGACGCCAGCGTGCTGCTGGTGTTCAATGCTTGGGAAGGCGCGATCGACTTCAAGCTGCCGCCGCGCGGCAAGAGCCGGGGCAAGGTGTGGACACGCATGGTCGACACTGCGCTCGAGGCCCAGGCCGAAGACACCTTCAAGCCCGGCCACCACTACACCGTGACCGGCCGTTCCCTGCTGGTTTTCAGCTCGACGACATGACCACCCATCGACCGCAAGCCACACCGACCGTTCAGATCGACAACCCGCGCGTGAAGGTGACCGAATGGCGCTTTGCCCCCGGCGCCGAAACCGGTTGGCACCGGCACGGCATGGACTACGTGGTGGTGCCCATGACCACCGGCACGTTGCTGCTCGAAACGCCCCAAGGCGAAGTGCGCGCGCCGCTGACGGCGGGCGTGTCGTACACACGGCCAGTGGGCGTGGAGCACAACGTGGTCAACGCGAACGACCACGAGTTTGTGTTCGTTGAAATCGAGCTGCGCTAGCGGCAACCCGGCCCCGCCTCATACGGTCTTTCATTCAAAGATCTCGATCCGGCGTTGATCTGGGCGCCGCGGTTCCGGGGCTGGATCAGGGCGGCGGGTGGCCCATGCAGCGAAATAAAGGAGGAGGCCGCAGGCCGGGGGACATTCGCGGAATGGGCCACCCGCCGCCGTCGGCCTACTCCGAAACGTCAGGCACGAAGCGCCAGCGAGATGCCCGTGCCGCCAGCGCGGCAACCTCCGGCAAAGGGCCGGGTTCCTTGTCTTTGAACGCGACCTGGTATCAATCGACCTTCGCGCCCGAGGCCTTCACCACTACGCCCATTGCTTCCCAGTCGCTGCGCAGCAGCTGCTGGAACTCGGCCGGCGTCTGGGTGCGTGGCTCCACGCCGAGGCGCACGAAGCGCTCCTGGATCGCCGGGTCGGCCAGCACCTTATTGACCGCCGCGTTGAGCCGATCAACCTCGGCCTTCGGCGTGCCGGCCGGCGCGAGCAGGCCGATCCACGAGTCGAAGGCGTAGCCCGGCAGGCCGCTTTCGGCCACGGTCGGCAGGTTGGGCAGGAACGGGCTGCGCTTCTGGCCGGTGGTGGCCAGCAGCTTCAGGCGTGCGTCGTTCTGGAAGCCGATGACGCCGATGCTCGACGAGATCACCGCCTGCACGCGGCCGGCCAACACTTCGTTGACCGCCTCGCCGGTCGACTTGGTCGGGATGTGCGTCATCTGCAGGCCGGCTTTCGCGAGAAACGAAGCCATCGCCAGGTGCGTGGCGCTACCGTTGCCGGCCGAGGCGTAGTTGTACCTGCCCGGGTTGGCCTTGACCTCCTTGATGAAGTCGGCCGTGGTGGCCACGTTCATGCCGCTGGCCACCGCGAGCGCGTAGCCCGCGTTGCCGATGTTGGCGACGCCGACGAAATCCTTCAGCGGGTCGTAGCTGAGCTTGCTGTAGAGGTGGCCGCCAATGTGATGACTGGCCGCGGCCAGGATCAGCGTATTGCCGTCGGCCGGTGCCTTGGCCACGATGGCCGAGCCCACCGTACCGCCCGCCCCTGCGCGGTTTTCCACCACCGTGGTGGCGCCGAGCGCGGTGCCCAGCTCGGCATTGAACGCGCGCGCCACCGTGTCCTGCACGGCGCCGGTGCCGAAGGGCACGATGATGTGGATCACGCGTTGCTGCGCGAACGCAGCGGGCAGCGTGACCGCCATGGCCAGTGCGATGAGGGAACGTCGGGCAATCAGCGAAGTGGTGGTCATGTTCATGGGGTTCCTGCGGCGGGCATCCACCGTTGCACCAGCTTCACGAAGTAGCTGGCGCCGATCGGGATGATCTCGTCGTTGAAGTCGAACGAGGTGTTGTGGATGATGCAAGGCCCGGGCCCGTGGCCGTCGAGCCGGTGGTCGCCATCACCGTTGCCGAGAAACGCGTAGCAACCCGGCCGCGCCATCAGCATGTGCGCGAAGTCTTCGGCGCCCATGACGGCAGGGAAATCGTTGGTGACCATGTCGTCGCCCACCACCTCGCGCATCACGCCCGCGGCAAAGCGCGCCTCGGCGGGGTGGTTGACCACCGGCGGCGATGCGCGCACGAAGCTCACCTCGGCCGTGCAGCCATGCGCCTCGGCCACGCCCCTGGCCACCGTGCGCAGGCGCTCTTCGATCTTGTCCAGTGCATCGATGGAAAAGGTGCGCACCGTGCCGCCGACCGTGGCGACGTCGGGAATCACGTTGGGCGCATCGGAGCCCTGCAGCTGCGTCACGGCCAGCAGCGCGCGCTCGGTGCTGGCGATGGTGCGCGGCACGATGGTCTGCAACTGCTGCGCCAGCGTGACCACCGCTGCCACCGGGTCGATGCCCGTGTGCGGCATCGAGGCATGCGTGCCGCGGCCACGAAGCGTGATCCTGTAGGTGTTGCTCGACGCCATCAGCGCGCCCTCGTTGAGCGCAAAGCGCCCTACTTCGCCCACCGGAAAGTTGTGCAGCGCGAACACCGCATCGCACGGAAAGCGCTCGAACAACCCGTCCTGGATCATCTTCTTCGCGCCCGCCTTGCCCATCTCTTCGGCCGGCTGAAAGATGAAGTGCACCGTGCCGTCGAAATCATCCGGCCCCTGCTGCGACAGATGCCAGGCCGCCGCCAGCAGCATGGTGGTGTGGCCGTCGTGCCCGCAGGCGTGCATGCGGCCCGCGTGCGTGGACTTGTGCGCGAACTCGTTGGCCTCGTTGAGCGGCAGCGCGTCCATGTCGGCCCGCAGCCCGATGGTGCGCGCGCCCGTGCCCTTGCGCAGCACCCCCACCAGCCCCGTGCCCGCGATGCCGCGGTGCACCTCGATGCCCCACTCGGCGAGCAGCGCCGCGACCTTTTCGGAAGTGCGATGTTCCTCGAAGCCGAGCTCGGGATGAGCGTGGATGTCGCGGCGAATGTCGGTGAAGCGGGCGGCCTGGGTGGCGAAGGCGTCGACGAGGTTCATGGGCGGGAATGGGAAAAGGACGAGACGGGCGAAGCGGACGATTCTGCAGCGGGCAGTGAAGGCTGTCATGCGGCGAATCGCCAAGCCTTGCGTCAAAAGCGGCCATCCGCTCGGTACACTCGCTGCCGTTCGTCTCTTCCAGCCTCAGGATTCCTCGATGCGCCGACTTGCCAAGCCTCAAGACATCGAGGCCGTGTTCTCAATCTACGCGCACGAGAAGGTGGCGCCTTTTCTCACCTACGAGCCCATGTTGCTCGACAAGTTCGAAGGCATCTACGAGGGGCTCCTCGACAGCGGTTGTTTCTACCTGTGGGAAGTCGACGGCTCGGTTGCCGGCTTCTACAAGGCGACCCGCCACCCAGGTCGGGTGCGGCATGTCGCCTTGCTTGGAACCCTGGCAGTAGACCCGCAACGCCACGGGCAAGGGGTGGGGCACGCCATGCTGACCGATGCGATCGAGCGGCTCAAGGCCGATGGCGTCAGGCGTATCGAGCTGTACGCCGAGAGCGACAACACACAAGCACTGCGCTTCTATGGAAAGCTCGGGTTCGTACACGAAGGCACCCTGCGCGATTTCTACAAGCGGGCAGACGAGCCGCACTACATAGACGAGTACGTGCTGGGGCTGCTGGTCGCATGAACT
>JBDUCH010000372.1:0-4063 GCA_040003555.1 Variovorax sp.
CGATGGCGCACCCGGTGCGGCCCGACAGCTACATCGAGATCAGCAACTTCTACACGGTCACCATCTACGAGAAGGGTGCCGAGGTCGTGCGCATGATGCAGACGCTGGTCGGCCGCAAGGGCTTCGAGCGCGGCATCACGTTGTACTTCGACCGCCACGACGGCCAGGCCGTGACCTGCGACGACTTTGCACAGGCCATTGCCGACGCCAACCCCGATTCCGATCTGGCGCGCCTGCTGCCGCAGTTCAAGCGCTGGTATGCGCAGGCCGGCACACCACGCCTGGCGGCGCGCGGCAGCTACGACGCCGACGCGCGCAGCTACACGCTGAGCTTCACGCAAAGCTGCCCGCCGACGCCGGGCCAGCCGGTGAAGGAACCGTTCCTGATTCCGGTGAATGTCGGCCTGCTGGCGCAGGACGGCCGCGCACTGCCGCTGCAACTGCACGGCGAGGCCGAAGCCACGGCTGGCACGCGCACCCTGGTGCTCACGCAGGAAAACGAAAGCGTGACCTTCACCGGCCTCGACGGCGAACCGGTCCCGTCGATCCTGCGCGGCTTCAGCGCGCCGGTGCTGCTCGATTTCGACTACAGCGACACGCAACTGCTCACGCTGCTGGCGAACGACCCGGACCCGTTCAACCGCTGGGAAGCGGGACAACGGCTGGCACTGCGAAGCGCGATCAGCCTGATCGCCGGTGGTGCCGATGTGGCGGCTGCTGCAACCCTGAACGATGCCTATGTGCAAGCCATGCGCAGCGTGCTGCGCGACGCTGCCCTCGATTCGGCGTTCAAGGAACTGGTGCTCACGCTCCCGTCCGAAACCTACATCGCCGAGCAACTCGACGTGGTCGACCCGCAACGCGTGCACGCGGTGCGCGAGGGCATGCGGGCCCAACTTGCCACCGCGCTGTTCGACGACTGGCAGGTGGCCTACGAGCAGAACCAGGACACCGGTGGCTACAGCCCCGATCCGCTCTCCTCGGGGCGCCGTGCACTGGCTGGCCTGGCACTGACCAACCTGTGTCTCGCGGCGCGTGCCTCCGGCGATACCGTGTGGCCAGGCAAGACGCTGCAGCGCTTCAAGGACGCCGGCAACATGACCGACCGCTTCAACGCGCTGAGCGCGCTGGTGTCTTCCGGCAACGCGCTGGCGGCGCAGGCGCTGGCGCGCTTCCACGCCATCTTCAAGGACGAAGCGCTGGTGATCGACAAGTGGTTCTCGCTGCAGGCCGGTTCGGCGGATCGCGGCGGCAACGTGCTGCCGCTCGTGAAGCAGCTCATGAAGCACCCCGACTTCTCGCTCAAGAACCCGAACCGCGCGCGCAGCGTGATCTTCAGCTACTGCAGCGCCAACCCCGGCGCGTTCCACCGCCCGGATGCCGCTGGCTACGTGTGGTGGAGCGACCGCGTGATCGAGCTCGATGCCATCAACCCGCAGGTGGCGGCGCGCCTGGCGCGCTCGCTCGACCGCTGGAGCAAGCTGGCCGAGCCCTACCGCAGCGCTGCCCGCGAGGCGATTGCACGCATTGCTGCGCGGCCCGACCTCAGCAAGGACACGCACGAGGTCGTCACTCGCGCGTTGGCCGTCTGAACCTTTCTTCCGAATATTCCATGGCACAGAACATTTCCCTGACCCGCTACCTCGTCGAACAACAACGTGTCGACGGCAAGATCCCCGCGCAGCTGCGCCTGCTGCTCGAAGTGGTCGCGCGCGCCTGCAAGAGCATCAGCCAGGCCGTGAACAAGGGCGCGCTCGGCGGCGTGCTCGGCTCAGCCGAAAGCGAGAACGTGCAGGGCGAGATCCAGAAGAAGCTCGACATCATCGCCAACGAGGTGCTGATCGAAGCCAACGAATGGGGCGGCCACTTGGCCGCAATGGCCAGCGAGGAGATGGACAGCATCTACGTGGTGCCCAACCGCTACCCGCAGGGTGAATACCTGCTGCTGTTCGACCCGCTCGACGGCTCCAGCAACATCGACGTGAACGTGAGCATCGGCACCATCTTCAGCGTTCTGCTGAAGCCCGAAGGCCACCCCGGCGTGCAGGAGTCCGACTTTCTGCAGGCCGGCAACAAGCAGGTGGCGGCCGGCTACTGCATCTATGGGCCGCAGACCACGCTGGTGCTGACGGTAGGCGACGGCGTCGCGATGTTCACGCTGGACCGCGAGCAGGGCTCGTTCATCCTCACGCAGGAGAACCTGCGCATTCCGGCGGACACCAAGGAGTTCTCGATCAACATGAGCAACAAGCGCCACTGGGATGCCCCGGTGACGCGCTACATCGACGAATGCCTGGCCGGCACCACGGGCCCGCGCGACAAGGACTTCAACATGCGCTGGATTGCCAGCATGGTCACCGACGTGCACCGCATCCTGATGCGCGGCGGCATCTTCATGTACCCGTGGGACAAGCGCGAGCCCGAAAAGGCCGGCAAGCTGCGCCTGATGTACGAGGCCAACCCGATGAGCTGGCTGGTCGAGCAGGCCGGCGGCATGGCCACCAACGGCCGCCAACGCATCCTCGACCTGCAGCCGGCCAAGCTGCACGAACGCGTGTCTGTTGTTTTGGGCTCGAAGAACGAAGTCGAACGCGTCACCCGCTACCACGACCCCGCCTGAGGATTGGCTATAATCGCAGGCTTAGCCGGTGTAGCTCAGTCGGTAGAGCAGCTCATTCGTAATGAGAAGGTCGGGTGTTCGATTCATCTCTCCGGCACCAATCGCAGTAAGGAAAGCCCGCTATCGAAAAGATAGCGGGCTTTTACTTTTTCGGCCGCGACCCAATGCGACCCAATGCGATCGATCTAGCCCTCCGGGATCGGTGCCCGAGCATGCAGGCGTGGAGGCGCGGATTTGGCCGTGGCACGCGCGGCTCACAGCACGCTGCGCACGTTGCGAACGACCTCGTCAACGAAGGCCATGTCGTTGATGTGCGCCGGCACGCGCACGATGCGCCGAGCCTCGTTTACGTGGGTGTGCCGAACAATGGTGTCGAACAGTTCGGCGTCGGCTTCGGGCCACCAGAACTCGTGACCCGGGGCATCGAGCGCCGAAACGCCGCCGTCGGGGATCAGAAAACGCACCTGCCCGCGCATGCAGTTCAGGCGCTGCGCGATCCACTCTCCGATGCGGCGGTTTTCTGGCGGTGTCGTGCGCATCAACGTCACATTGGCGTTGTGGATATGGAAGAGCCGACCATCGAACTGCTTCGGCACCGTTTCGCGGCCCCAAAAGTTCACCATGTCGAGCGCGCCACAGGAGCCGATGTAGGGCAGCGGGTGGCGTATGGGAGCGCCGAGCCGATCTTCGCCTGCGCTGAGAACGCCGCCACACAGCAGATCGGCGATCTCGGTCGTGGTGAGATCGACCAGCGCTGCGAGGTGGCCATCGTCGGCGAGTTTTTCCAGGCTCTGGCCGCCCGCACCGGTGGCGTGAAAGACGAGGCACTCGTACTCGCCCTGCAGCGCTCGCGTCACGCCCTGCACGCACGGCGTCGTAACTCCGAACATCGACAGTCCGAGCGCCGGCAGCGCGTCGGCCGCGGGTGCTTGCCATGCCAGCACCATACCGGCCATTGCATGGGCCGCGTTGGCGAGCACTTGGCGCGAGATGCGGTTCAAGCCGGAGATATCGACCACCGGGTAGAGCATCGCGATGTCGGAACTGCCGACGTAGGGCCGTACGTCACCCGAGGCGAGCGTGCACACCAACAGCTTGGGCAAGCCGACCGGCAATGAGCGCATCGCCGGCCCGACCAGCGCGGCCGCGCCCGACCCGCCGGCACCGATGATGCCGCCCAGATCGCTGCGCTGGCGCACGAAGGCGAGCAGCGCAGCGGCCATCGCCGCCACCGCACTGCAGCGCTCGCCGGTGGCCACGGCGCTGGCGCCGGCGGGGTGAAAAGCGGCAACCTGCGCAGCGCTCACGTCCGCACCAGGCACGTCATGCGCAGTGGTGGACACATCGACGCACACGACCGGAACGCCCTGCGCACGCAGCCGGTCGCAAACGAACAGCAACTCCTCGGCCTTGGTGTCGAAGGTGCCGACGACGAACGCGGAC
>JBDUCH010000081.1:0-13779 GCA_040003555.1 Variovorax sp.
CGAATCGCGCCAGCGAAATGCCGAAGCGCGCGCGCAGGCGCCGCCGGATCTCGCCTTCGATCTGCGTGGTGCTTGCCAGCATGCGCAGCCACAGCTTGAGCGTTGCATGGTCTCCGCGACCGGCGCGTGCTTCATGGCCCAGTTCTTCGGCGTCGCTGAGTGCGGCGTGCGAGGCGTCGTTGCGCGTCATGTGACCTCTCCGCCCGACACCGAGATCGATTGGCCGTTGATGGAGGCCGCAGCCTCGCCGCAGAGCCAGCGCACGGCGTCGGCCACCTCGGCCGGCTGCACGATGCGCTGTTGCGGGTTGACACCGGCAAACCCGGCCATCGCGTCGGCCTCGCTGCGGCCGGTCTTGCCGACCACGTTGGCCACGCTGGCGCGCAGGATGTCGGTGTCGGTGTACCCCGGGCAGACCGCATTCACGGTGATGCCCTTGCGCGCCACCTCCAGTGCCAGCGACCGCGTCAGCCCGATCACGCCGTGCTTGGCCGCCGTGTAGGCAGCCACGTAGGCATACCCCTTTTGACCCGCGGTACTCGCGATGTTGACCACCCGGCCCCAGCCTGCGTCCAGCATGTCGGGCAGCGCGGCCTGTGCGCAGAGAAAGCTGCCGGTCAGGTTCACTGCCAGCATGCGCTGCCAGAGCTCGAACGAGGTTTTCAGGAACGGCGCGCTCTCGGCCTGGCCGGCGTTGTTGACCAGCACCGTCACCGGGCCGGAGGCGGCCCGGGCCGCGGCGAACGCGGCGGCAACCGCCGCAGGATCGCTCACGTCGGCCACTGCAATGCCGTGCTGGCTGCCCGGCAATGCGTCGCGCACCAAAGCCAGCGCGGCGCCGTCGCGCCCGACCAGGGTGATGCGTGCGCCCTCGGCGGCCAGCGTCCTGGCGATTTCCGCGCCGATGCCGCGCGCGGCGCCCGTCACGAGCGCATGGCGGCCCGCCATGGTTTGGGTGGCGGCCATCAACCGCGCTCCCCGCTTCTGTGTTTCTTCATCAAGTTTCCCGGAGCGGCGCCGCGATCCCACGTGGCCGTGGTCACGCCGCGTTCGCGCAATCTGTATTTCTGCACCTTGCCATTCTCCGTGCGTGGCAGGTCGGCCAGCATGTCGATGTAGCGCGGGATGGCGAAGTACGGCAGGCGGGATTCGCAGAAGCGTGCGAGCTCGGCCGGCTCGACCGCCCGATCCGCGCGCGGCACCAGCGCTGCCATCACCTCGTCTTCGGCCAGTTCCGAACGCACCGGGTAGACGGCGCAATCCGCCACGCCGGGATGGCTCAGCAACACCTGTTCGACCTCGAAGGACGAGATGTTCTCGCCGCGGCGCCGGATCGCGTCCTTGATGCGGTCGACGAAACGGAAAGCCCCGTCGTCGTCGCGCACCACGCGGTCGCCGGTGTGGAACCACAGGTTGCGCCAGGCCTCGACCGTCTTGGCGGGCATGTTGAAGTAGCCTGCCGCGAAGGCATGGGGCGCATCGGCGCGCAGCAGCAGCTCGCCGGCCTCGCCCGGTTCAACGGGCACGTCGTCCTCGTCGGCCACGCGGGCCTCGAAGCCCGGGCGCAGCCAGCCCATGACACCCGTGCGCGGCGAATCGGGCGCGGTGGCGATGACGAAGTTGGTCTCGGTCGAGCCGTAGCCTTCGAGCAGCAGCACGCCGGTGCGCGCCCGGAAGGCCTCGCCCGCCGCCGCGGGCACGCCCGGCCCCAGGCCGATGCGCACGCGGTGCGCGCGCTCGCCGGGCCCCTCCAGTTGCGCAAGCAGGATGGGCACCATGGCGCCGAGCAGGTAAACCACGGTTGCGCCGCAGGCCTGCATGGCGGGCCAGAAGCCCGAGGCCGAGAAGCGCGCTTCGAACACCACTTCGCAACCCGTGATCGAGGCCTGCGCGAGGGTGTTGAGCGCATTGATGTGGAACAGCGGCAGGGTCGTGCACAGCACGTCGTCGGCGCGCACGCCGAGCACGTCGGCACTGTTCACGCCCCACGCGTAATACTGCGCATGCGGGCAGACCACGCCCTTGGCGGGACCGGTGGTGCCCGAGGTATAGAGGATCGCGAGCGGGTCGCCCGGCTGAACCCCGGCCGCCGCGACCGCATCGGCGCCGGCAGGATAGGGCATGGTGCGCAGCGGGGCAGTGCCAACGTCGCCGTCACCCGTGCCGACCACCCAGATTTCGCGCAGCTTCGTGCGGCCAAGGTCGGCCGTCTGCAGGCGCTCCAGAAACTGGGCCTCGATCACCAGCAGTTCGGCCTGGCTGTCGAACACGAAATACCCGATCTGCGGGCCCATCGACGCCGTGTTGACCGGAACGACCACGGCGCCGAGCCAGCCGCAGCCCAGAAAGACTTCCAGAAACTCGATGCGGTTGCTGGTCATCACGGCGACGCGGTCGCCGCGCCGCACGCCGGACTGGGCCAGCGCGCCCGCGCGCGTGGCCGCCGCATGCGCGGCCGTGCGGTGCGACCAGTGCCCGCCCGCAAGCCGCAGCAGCGGCCGGTCGCCGAACAGATCCGACTGCCGCCGCAGCATGCCGGGCAGCGTGCGCTGCGCCGGCGGCAGCGGATCGGTGACGACGCCCGCCTCAGTCTTCATCCTGCGTGCCCCCGCCGAGGTAGGTCGCCTGCACGCGGGGGTCATCGGCCAGCGCCTCGGAAGCGCCGGACAGCGCGATCTCACCGGTTTCGAGCACGTAGCCATGGTCGGAGGTTTCGAGCGCGGCACGCGCGTTCTGCTCGACCAGCAGGATCGAGACGCCGTCGTCGCGCAGCTTGCGCACGATGGTGAGAATGTCGCGAACGATCAGCGGCGCCAGCCCCAGGCTCGGCTCGTCGAGCATCAGCAGCCGAGGCGCCGACATCAGCGCGCGCCCCACCGCGAGCATCTGGCGTTCGCCGCCCGACAGCGTGTCGGCGCGCTGGGCGCGTCGCTCGGCGAGCCGCGGAAAACGGTCGTACACCGACTGCAGCTGCCGCTTCATGGCATCGCCGCGCAGCCGCCGCGCATAGGCGCCGAGCTGCAGGTTGTCGAGCACGCTCAGTTCGCCGAACAGCTCGCGCTTCTCGGGCACCAGGCACAGCCCGCGCTCCACGCGCGACTCGACATCCAGGCCCTGCAGGTCTTCGCCTTCGAAGCGCAGCGTGCCCTTGCAGGGCAACAGCCCCATCGCGGCCGCCAGCAGCGTCGTCTTGCCGGCGCCGTTGGGTCCGATCACCGAGATGATCTGCCCGGGCTCCAGGCTCAGCGAGACGCCGCGCACGGCTTCGACCTGCCCGTACGACACATGCAGATCCCCGATCTCCAGCATGGCGCTCATACGACGCTCCCCAGGTAGGCGGCCTGCACGCGCTGGTCGGCGCGCACGGCGGCCGGCACGCCTTCGACCAGCTTGGAGCCGAAGTTCATGACCACCAGACGGTCCACAAGTTTCATGACGAAGTCCATGTCGTGCTCGACGATGAGAATGGTCACCCCCTCGTCGCGCAGCTTGCGCAGCAGTTCGCCGAGCGCCATCTTTTCCTTGCGGCGCAGGCCGGCGGCGGGCTCGTCGAGCACCAGCAGCACCGGGTCGGCGGCCAGCGCGCGTGCGATTTCCAGAATGCGCTGCGTGCCGAGCGGCAGGCTGCCCGCCAACTCGTAGGCGCGGTCGCCGAGCCCGATGCGGTCGAGCTGGCGCTGCGCCTCCTGCAGTATCTGGCGCTCCTCGACGCGGTCGAGCCGCAGCCCTGCCTTCAGCACGCCGGCGCTCGTGCGCGAATGCGCGCCCAGCGCCACGTTGTCCAGCAGGCTCATGTGCGGCCTGAGCTTGACGTGCTGAAAGGTGCGCGCCAGCCCGAGGCGCGCCACCTGCCGCTGCGGCAGGCCGGCGATGTCGTGTTCCAGGAAGCGCACCTGCCCGGCCGTCATCGGCAGCGTGCAGGTCAGCAGGTTGAACATGGTCGACTTGCCCGCGCCGTTGGGCCCGATCAGCCCGACGATCTCGCCCGCCTTCACGTCGAAGCTCACGTCGTTGACCGCCACCAGCCCACCGAAGCGCTTGACCGCCCCGTTCACCGTCAGCACCTGCGCGCCGCGCTCGGGCAGCTTGCGGTGCGCGAGTGGCTCGACCGTTGCCGCGTCGTAGCGCGCTGGCTGGCCTGCACCCGACCACCGACGCGACCAGCCCCGCAGCAGCCCCATGAGACCACCCCGCGCGAAGTGCAACAGCAGGATGAACAGCGTCGCGAACGCCACCGCCTCGAGCTGGCCGGCGCGCTGGGTCAGCATCGGCAGCACGTCCTGCAGGCCGTTCTTCAGCACGAGCACCAGCGCCGCACCCACCAGAGCCCCCGACAGCTGGCCCAGCCCGCCGGCCACCGCCATCAGCAGGTATTCGATGCTGGCGCGCACGTCGAATGGCGACGGGCTGACGAACCGGTTCATGTGCGCATAGAGCCAGCCCGCCAGACCCGCCAGCAGCGCCGCCGTGACGAACAGCGTCAGGCGCACGCGGTAGGCATCGGCACCCACGCTGGAGAGCAGCGTGGCACCGCCGCGCAAGCCCCGGATGGCGCGCCCCGGCCGCGACTGGAGCAGGTTGTAGCTGAACAGGCACGCCAGTCCCACCAGGGCCCAGATCAGGTAGTACATGGCGCGCGGATCGGCCAGCGACCAGCCTGCGATGCGCAGCGGCGGAATGTTGGAAAGCCCGGTGTGCCGCCCGAGCGCCTCGACGTTGCCGAACAGCATGGCAATCGACAGGCCCCAGGCGATGGTGCTGAGCGGTAGAAAGTGCCCGCCCAGGCGCAGCGTCAGCATGCCGATGGCCAGCGCCGAAAGGCCGGTCAGCAGCAGCGCGAACAAAAGCCCGATCCACGGCGAGTAGCCCTGCGCCGTGGTGAGCCAGGCGGTTGCGTAGGCGGCGATGCCGACGAAGGCCGCCTGCCCGAAGGACGTGGCTCCGCCCACGCCCGTGAGCAGCACCAGCCCGAGCGCCACCAGGGCGCCGATGCCGATGTCGTTGAGCAGCGAGACGGTGAAATTGCCGGCCAGCGCCGGCACCAGGGCCAGCACGAGGATGACGGCGCCGGTCAACAGCATGCGGTTGCGGCCGCGCTTCATTGATCCACCTCTTCTTCTTCCTCTTCGACGTGCTTGACCAGAAACGATCGCAGCATCAGCACCGGGATCAGCAGGCTGAAGACGATCACGTCCTTCAAGGCACCGCTCCAGAAAGAGGCAAAGCTCTCGACCACGCCCACGGCGAGCGCGCCGACGGCCGTCAGCGGGTAGCTCACGAGCCCGCCGATGATCGCGGCCACGAAGGCCTTCAGGCCGATGATGAAGCCGGAGTCGTAGTACATGGTGGTCACGGGTGCGATCAGCACGCCGATCAGCCCTGCCAGCAGGGATGCGCAGCCGTAGGCGAGCAACGCGGTGCGCACCGGGCGGATGCCCACCAGGCGGGCACCCACGCGGTTGACCGCCGTTGCGCGCAGCGCCTTGCCGGCCACGGTGCGCTCGAACACCAGGAAGAAGAGTCCGCTCAAGACGATGGCCGCGCTCACCATGAGCACCACCTGCCCGCTCACCGTGAATCCGTCACCCAGTGCGAACGCGCTGTTGGTGAGCGCCGTCGTGCGCGAGCCCTCCGGCCCGAAGAACAGCAGGCCCAGGCCCGAAAGCAGGAAGTGCAGCGCGAGCGAAACGATCAGCAGCACCAGCACCGACGCATCCGCGATCGGCTGGAACACCACGCGCGCGAGCAGCGGCGCAATCGGCACCACCAGCAGCACCGCCATCGCGATCTGCACCGCCACCGGCATGCCCGGGCGCGCCGCCATCCAGGCCAGTGCGCAGGGAATCGCCGGCAGCACGCCCCAGGTCAACACGGCCCGGGGAATGTGCCGCGCGTCGCCCTTGCGCAGCAGGCTGCCGATCTCGGTCAGCATCGCCAGTACCGCCAGCGTCGCCACGAGGCCGATGGTGGGCGGCACGCGGCCGGTTTCGAACGCGGCGAGCGTGAGTGCGGCAAACGCCGCAATGTCGCCGAATGGCACGAACACCACGCGCGTGACAGAGAAGATCAGCACCAGGCCGAGCCCGGCCAGCAGGTACACGGCGCCGTTGGCCAGCCCGTCGGTGAAGAGGATGAGTGCGACGTCCCACGTCATCGTGCGTTCCTCCAGTCCACGCAAGCATGCAGGAGGTTCACGGGGCGAGCTTCCATTGGCCGTTGTCGAGCTTCACGATGACGCGCGCACGGTCGTCCACGCCGTACAGATTGCCGGGCTTGAAGCTGTAGACACCGTGCGTACCGACCACCTCGGTGGTGCTGAAGATGGCATCGCGCAGCGCCACGCGAAACTCGGGTGTGCCGGGTTCGGCCTTCTTCATCGCGCGCGATGCCGCGTCGGCGAACACCAGCCAACCGTCGAAGGAATAGGCCGAGAAGGCATCGTTGGTGGGGGCGTTGTTCACGCGCTGGAACACGGTGCGAAATTCCAGCCCGATCTTCTTGGCGGGATGGTCGGCCGGCAATTGCTCGGCCACGATGACCGGGCCGGTGGGCATCAGCGCACCCTGCGCGGAGGCGCCCGCCACGCGCACGAAATCAGGGTTGATGAGCCCGTGCTGGCCATATACGCCGCCGCGGAAACCCCGCTCGGCCAGCGCCAGGAACGGCAGTGCACCGGGTGTTCCGGCGCCGCCGGTCATGACTGCATCGGGCCGCAGCGCCACGATCTTAAGCACCTGCCCCGTCACCGATGCGTCGGCGCGCGCGTAGCGCTCGTTGCTCACCACCTTGATGCCGGCCGCGGGCGCGGCCTTCATGAGCGCGTTGTAGACCAGGTCGCCCCAGGCATCGGTGAAGCCGATGTAGCCGACCGTCTTGACGCCGTCGCGCTTCATGCGGTCGACCACCGCATCGATCATCAGCTGCGGAGGCTGGGCCACGGTCATCACCCATGGGTTCTCGGCCGGGTCGATCGAGATCGGTGTGAGGCCGATCATCGGCGTCTTCGCGTCGCGCCCGACCTGCGCCATCGCGATCGCCGAGGGCGCGCCCGAAGTGCCCATGATCACGTCGACCTTGTCTTCCTCGATCAGCTTGCGCGCATTGCGGCCTGCCGTGGTGGGGTCGGAGCCGTCGTCCAGCACGATGAGCTGGATCTTGCGCCCGTTGATCTCGGGCCGGTAGGCCAGCGCGGCCTGCATGCCCTTGGCATACGGAACGCCCAGCGACGAATTCGGTCCCGACAGCGAAACGCTCAGGCCGACCTTCAGGTCGGCCGCGAGCGAACCCGCGGCACAGCCGACGATCAGGGCGGCAGCAACCGCGTTGCGGGTCAGGGTCTGCATCAAGCTCTTCATGTCTTAGCTCCTGGTAGGTGGAAGGGTTGAAAACGCTCAGATAAACAACTGGATGGCTGGCAGCGCACGCCCGGCCTGGAGAAGGTCGACGCGCTTTTGCCGGATGGTCCAGCCCGTCGGCGTGCGTGCGAGCAGATGGCGGCAGATGCCGGCGAGCAGCACCTGCGCGTCGCCGCGCGCCTCCACATAGAGAAACGGCGTACGCAGCGCGACCGTGTCGCCGGCAGCGCCGTCGCTTTCCAGCACAGGCTGCTGCAGCACGTGCTGGCAGTGGCTCGCCGGGTGCTGCGAATGCGCGCGCGGGTTCTTGAGGCGCTCCACGCGCAGCGTCAGCAGCAGGCGGTCCTCATAGGCGATGGAGTTGTGCGAATGCGGGTCGGCCTGCGCTGCCCCGAGCAGCGGCACCCAGTAGTGGCCGTCTTCGGCAAACAGCGCCAGCCATTCGTCGAAGCGGCCCGCATCGAGCAATGCCGCCTCGGCGATGACGAATTCGCGCGGATCGGCGGTCATGCCGCTGCCTCCATGCCCAGCGCCATGAACCGGGCCCACGCACGGAACTGGTTGCGCATCAGAAGTTCGTTGGTGCCGTTGGTCGTGAGCGTGGATTGCGCCAGCTCGGCCGGGTCGAAATCGCGGTGCAGGCTGACCCAGTCGTTGCCATCGGCGCGCAGGCCCTGCTGGATGCTTTCGAACAGGTGCACGTCGTCGTGCGCCACCACCGACATCGGCGAGAACACCAGCCGGTTGTAGCCCATGGCCCGTTGCAGCAGCACGTCGGGCGCACCCGCCGCGCGAAAGCTCCAGGCCTCGATCAGCGTGCGGTCGGCGGCCAGGGGCCGGATCACGCGGATGGCTTGCGGCGAGCCCTTGACCGACAGGCTCGGATACAGGACGGAGTTCTGCGGCGAGCGCTCCAGGATGTCCGCCGCACGCTCGGCGCCGTGCGCGGAGCGCATCGCGGCCTCGTAGTCGGGCAACTGGGCATAGCCCGAGTGGATGCTGAAGTTCACGCCCAGCACGCTGTGCCCATTGGGGAAGATCCGCCCGCCCATCTTGTCGAAGAAGTCGTAGCCGGCGCCGAACGGCAGGATCTGCTCCATCGCCATCGGCTTGGGGGCGTCGGGCGCATTCCCCTGCCACAGCGCTTCGGCCGCCTGCGTGGCCGATTCGTGGGTCGACATCGGGTGCACCGTGTCGTTGATGTTCTCCAGGTACATCTTCCAGTTGCAATGGACGATGTTGCGCAGCACGCCGCCGGCCACGGTGAGGCGGCCTTCGGGCGAGCGGTCGACCATGTTGTCGATGGCGCCGAGCACCTCGCCGAAGTAGTCCTCGAACGCGGGGCCGGTGTCGGACAGGCGCACGAAGACGAAGTCGCGATACACCGCGACGTGCTTCACCGCCACCATGCCCTGCCCCGATTCGCACGCCTTCAGGCCCGTACCTTCGTAGCCGCTCTTCAGCGGTATGGCCAGCGGCGCGCCGTCGAGCTTGTAGGTCCAGGCGTGGTACGGGCACCGAAAGAATCGGCCGGTGTTGCCGCTCTCGTCGGTGACCAGCCGCGTGCCCTTGTGGGCGCAGCGGTTGTAGAGCACACGCACGGCGCCGTCGCCCTGGCGCACCAGCAGCAATGGCCGCCCGGCGATGTCGAGGGAAACGAAATCGCCGGCATTCGGCACCTGGCTCGCGTGGCCGATGTAAGTCCAGGTCGTGGCGAAGAGGTGCGCCTGCTCCAGGGCGAAAAGCTCCTCGCTCAGGTAGAGGTCGCGGTGAACCCGGTCGTCCTGAACCAGCGCCGCGACAAGATCGGGGCGGTTGCGATAGACAGTCATGGTGCGGCCTCGGGTACTGGTGCGGGTGCGTGCGAGCGTGGCGGGCCTATGGCACCAGCTTCCACTGGCCCTTTTCCATCCGGACCATCACGATGCCGCGCTGGTCGGAACCGTAGCGGTCGTCGGGCTTGAAGGTGTAGATGCCGTGCGTGCCGACCAGCTCCTTCGTCGACACGATCGCCTCGCGCAGCGCGGCGCGGTACTGCGGCGTGCCCGGCTCACCCTTGGTGCGCGAGGCCGCATCGGCGAGCAGCAGGTACGCGTCGTAGGTGTAGGACGAGAAGGCATCGGTGGGCACTGCGCCATGGGTCTTCTGATAGGCCGCGCGAAATGCCAACGACACCTTGCGGATCGGGTTGCTCTCGGGCAGCTGGTCGGCCACCAGCACCGGGCCGCTGGGCACCTGCAAGCCCTCGATCGACGCGCCGCCCACGCGCACGAAGTCGGCGTTGATGAGCCCGTGCGTGCCGTAGATCTTTCCCTTGTAGCCGCGCTCGGCGAGCGCGAGATACGGCAGCGCGCCGGGCGTGCCCGAGTTGCCCGCGAAAACTGCGTCGGGCCGGCTGCCGATGATTTTCAGCACCTGGCCCGCCACCGACGAATCGCTGCGCGCATAGCGCTCGTTCGCGACCACCTTGATGCCGGCGGTGGCGGCGCTTTTCATGAGCGAGTCGTACGCGAGATCGCCGAGCGCATCGGAGAAGCCGATGAAGGCGACCGTCTTCACATCAGACTTCTTCATGCGCTCGACCACCGCAGCGACCATGAGCGGGAATGGCTGTGACACCGTCACCGTCCATGCGCCCTCCGCGCCCGGAATGGTGACCGGCGTGGGCGAGATGAGCGGCGTGTTGAGTTCGCGCGCGACCGCCGCAATGGCCATGGCACCCGGCACGCCTGAGGTGCCGATGAGCACGTCGACCTTGTCTTCCACCACCAGCTTGCGCGCGTTGCGCCCGGCAGTGGTGGGATCGGACGCGTCGTCCAGCACGATCAGTTCGACCTTGCGGCCGCCGATCTGCGGATGCTCGGCGAGCGCGGCGCGAATGCCTTTTTCATACGGCACGCCCAGCGCCGCCACCGGGCCCGAAAGCGAGCTGATGAAGCCGACCTTCAAGTCGGCCGCCATGGCCTGCGCGGCCGCCAGTGTGAGCGCCGTGGCACCGAGGATTCGGGAAATGGTGTGCATCACTTGTCCAGCTTCCACTGGCCTTTTTCGAGCTTGACCACGACACGCGAGCGTTCGTCGGAGCCGTAGCGGTCGGTGGGTTTGAAGTTGTAGACGCTGTGCGTTCCCACCAGCTCCCTGGTGCTGACGATGGCATCGCGCAGCGCCAGGCGGAACTGCGGCGTGCCGGGCTCGGCCTTGGTGGCCGCGGCACGCTGCGCCGCGTCGAGGAACAGCAGCCAGGCGTCGAAGGTGTAGGCCGAGAACGCATCGGTCGGCGGCACGCCGTTGGCCTTCTGGTAGGCGGCGCGGAAGTCCATCGAGACCTTGCGCATCGGATTGTCGGCCGACAGCTGCTCGGCCACGATCACCGGGCCGGTCGGCGCGAGCAGGCCTTCGACCGCTGTGCCGCCGACGCGCACGAAGTCGGGGTTGATCAATGCATGCATGCCGTAGATCTGGCCCTTGTAGCCGCGCTCGGCCAGCGCCAGGTAAGGCAGCGCGCCGGGCGTGCCCGAGGTGCCGGTGATGACCGCATCGGGCCGCAGCGCGACGATCTTGAGCACCTGTCCGGTCACCGATGTATCGGCGCGCGCGTAGCGCTCGTTCGACACGACCTTGATACCGGCCGGCTCGGCGCTCTTTTGCAGGGCGTCGTACACCAGGTCGCCCCATGCATCGGAGAACCCGATGTAGCCGACCGTCTTCACGCCCGACTTCTTCATGCGCTCGACCACCGCGCTCACCATGAGCGGTGCCGGCTGCGGCAGCGTGACCATCCAGGCGCCGTCGTCGCCGGGCAGGTTGGCGTTGGCGATGGAGATCAGCGGCGTCTTCGTTTCGCGGGCAACGGCAGCGATGGCCAGCGCGCCGGGCGAGCCGGCGGTGCCGATGATCACGTCGACCTTGTCCTCGTCGATCATCTTGCGGGCATTGCGCGCCGCCGTCGACGGGTCGGACGCATCGTCCAGCTGAACCAGCTGGATCTTGTGGCCACCCAGCTCGGACTTGTAGGCGACCGCCGCCTTCATGCCCTTCTCGTACGGGATCCCGAGCGAGGACACCGGCCCCGACAGTGAGGTGATGAAACCTACCTTGAGATCGGCCGCCCATGCGCCCGCCGTGGACAGGGCGCCAAGGCCGAGGGCGATGCCCGCGGATGCACAGATTCGGATCAGGACTTTCATGGCAATGCTCCAGAAGGTTTCGCAGGACGACGGATGGATGCGAAGGTGGCTGAAGCAATGCGAGCTTCGTGCCAACCTTATGATTTATGAAATGTTTAGGTGTAAAGCATATTAGCCAAGCATCAGGGTCATGACAATAGAAACAACGCTGAGAAATTCGCGATTTCGGCGTGCGTAGCGCGCACCGCTACAGGGCGAGACTGCCCACGCTGGTGCCACCGCAGACGTAGAGCACCTGCCCCGTCACGAAGCTGTTGGCCGGTTCCGCGAAGAAGCGCACCGCGCGCGCCACGTCGGCCGATTCGCCAAGGCGCCGCACCGGCACCGACGCCGCCAGCGCGCGCTCCTTGTCGCTGCCGGCTTCCACCACGTCGTAAAACATGTCGGTGCGGATCGGGCCCGGCGCGACCACGTTCACCGTGATACCGTCGGCCGCCAATTCGAGCGCCCAGGTGCGTGCCATGCCCAGCATTCCGGACTTGGTCGCGGAATAGGCTGTGCGCGTGGGCATGCCCACTGCGGCCCGCGAGGACAGCAGCACGATCCGCCCGAAATGCTGCGCCCGCATGCAGGGCAGCGCCGCCTGCACAAGCTGCACTGCGCAGCCCAGGTGCAACTCGACCAGCGCATCGAGGTCGTCGAGCTTCACGTCGGCGAGCAGCGCGGGGCGGATCACGCCGGCGTTGTGAACCACGGTCGTGACTTCGAAGCGCCGCACCAGGTCGGCCGCCGCTTCGGCCGTGGCCGCACGGTCGGCGAGATCGACTTCGATGCTGTGCAGCCGCGGGTGATCGCTCGCCGGCTTGCGCCGGGCGAGAGAAACCACGTCGTAGCCCTGCGCCAGCAGCTCTTCGCAGATGGCCTTGCCGATGCCGGCGCTGCCACCGGTGACCGCGGCGACGCGGCGTGGTTCTGTGGAAGTGTTCATGGGAAACCCGGAAACTCTCGAATCACCCAGCCACCAGTGCCAGCACGCGCAGCGGGCTGCCGCTGCCCTTCTCGATCTTGAGCGGCGGGCAGATCAGCACCGCACCGGCGGGCGGCAGCAGGTCGAGGTTGCTCAGGCACTGCAGGCCATAGCGCCCGGCGCCATGCATGTAGTAGTGGCACGGGTAAGGCGGACGCAGGTGGTAGCCCTGCCCCGCATCGGTGCCGATGGCCTCGGAGCCGAAGCCCAGCACGTCGCGCTGCTCCACCAGAAAGCGCACGGCCTCGGTGCCCGGGCCTGGCGTGTGCTGCCCCGTTTCGTCGAAGTTCTGGTAGGCCTCCGGGTCGCTGCGCTTGGACCAGTCGGTGCGCATCAGCACCCAGGCGCCCTTGGGAATGCGGCCGTGCTTGGCTTCATAGCGCTCGATGTCGGCCACGCTCAACAGGTAGTCGTCGTCGGTTTGCACGGCGGCCGAACAATCGATCACGCAGGCCGGCGCCACGAAGTGCTGCACCGGAATCGTGTCGACCGAGTTGTTCGGCAGGTCGCGGCCCGAGATCCAGTGGATCGGCGCGTCGAAGTGCGTGCCCGTGTGCTCGCCGCAGGAGAAATTATTCCAGTACCAACCCGGGCCGCGCTCGTCGTACTTCGACACTTCCTCGATGCGGAAGGGCCAGCACTGGCCCATCTCTGGCGGCAGCGCGATCTGCGGGAACTCGGGCGTGAGCGTCTGCGTGAGGTCGATCACGCGGATACGGCCACTGGCCATCGCGCCCACAAGGCCACCGAGGATCTCGGCGGCGGACATCAGTTCGGTTGTCGTCGTCATTGTGTTGCTCCTGGTCTCAAGCGCCGCCGGCGGCCAGCTCGCGCTCGAGCACCTTGGGGTTGTCGCGCCAGCGCTCCAGCCACTCTTGCGCCACGTCGCCCGGATAGATGTCCTCCACGCCATCGCGCAGCGCCTTGACGACGGCGCTGGCCAACGTGGCCGGCGCCAGCTTGGGCGGTGGCATGTGCTGGTTCCACTCGTCGTCGATCGGCCCCGGAAAGACGTTGATCACGCGGATGCCGGCCGGCCGCATCTCGGCACGCAGGCACTGCGCGAGCGAATGCGCTGCCGCCTTCGACGCGCTGAAGGTGCCGTGCGGCGGAAAGTTGCTGAGCGCATAGATCGACAGCAGGTTGACCCAGGCCGTGGCACCGGTCGCACCATCGGCCGAACGGCCCTTGAGCGCCGGCCCGAACTCCTGCGCGAGGCGCAGCAGGCCGAAGTAGTTGATGTCCATCTCGGCCTTGGCCACGTCGGTGC
>JBDUCH010000373.1:0-4036 GCA_040003555.1 Variovorax sp.
CGGTGCACAGCGCGGTGTTGCCGGCGGTGACGCCAGAGAGGGCGACGGACTTCTTGGGTTTGAAGGCGGGTGCAGTGGTTTCGGTCGTAGTGGTCATGTTGTTTCCTTGTCCAGATAAGAGCAATCAATGGGCGCAGGGCGACCGGTGGCATCGACTGCCACCATCTCGAAAATGCCCTTGAGGACTTCTTCCGCCGGTATGCCTGGCTTGTCGGCGATCCCGGTCACGCAAACGGTCATCGAGCTACGGCCGATGCGGCTGACCCATCCGCGAAGCGTGATCTGGTAGCCCACCCGCACCGGTGAAAGAAAGTCCACGCTGGTGACGCTGGCCATCACGACCTCCTTCTGCGCCAGCCCTCGTGCTGCCAGAAAGGCCGCCTTGGCCATCAATTGCAGCCCTTGCCCGGCGAAGAGCGTGTCGTGGTGATTGGCATGCACCGGCAGCACCAGTTCGCACAGCTCGGTTGTTCCGGCGGGTGTTGTCATGCTTCGCAATTTACGCAGAAAATGCGCCCCACAGAAGGACTGAAAGGGCGAAGGCTTGCGAATGAAATTCAGCAAAATTGCAAATCTTGCGAAGTTATTGAACGAGCTCGGCCTGCCAACACGATGAAGAAAACGTTCATGGGGGTGCGACTGCGCAAGCTGCGCGCCGAGCGCGGGATGTCCCAAACCGCTATGGCCAATGCGCTCGGACTTTCCCCGAGCTATCTGAACCAGTTGGAGCAGAACCAGCGGCCACTCACCGTGGCCGTTCTGCTGAAGATCGACCGGGCGCTGGGAATCAACATCCAGGAGTTTTCGGAGGACGAGGAAGCGCGCCTGATCGCCGGCATGCGCGAAGCCCTGGCCGATGCGACGGAACCGGTATCGCTCCCCGAACTCAAGGAGGTGGCCTCCCAGATGCCCGCGCTGGGACGAGCGCTGATTGCCCTGCATCGGCGCAGCCTCGAGGTGCAAGAGCATCTCGAGACGATCGCGATGCGCATGGGAGACGACCGCTCGGACATCACTTCAGCGCGGGCCATGCCCTTCGAGGCGGTGCGCGACTTCTTTTTTGCGCATCAGAACCACTTTGAAGAAATCGACCGGAACGCCGAGGCTTTGGCCACTGAAGCCGGCGTGCGCGGCGCACTCCTGGTCGACTGGCTGGTGCAGCGCCTGCTCCAGCGTCACAAGGTGCGCGTGATTCAGCTTTCCGACGACTTTGGTGGCAAGCGGCAGTACGACCCCGCGCACCGTACGTTGCGCCTGTCGTCAGCACTCGACCCGGCTCAGCAGGTTTTTCAGCTCGCGACGCAATTGGCGCTGATCGAGCAGGCAGGCGTGATCGACGCTCTCGTCTCGAGCCACGCGCTGCTGCACGATGCGCCTTCCAAAAAGTTGGCACGCGTCGGTCTGGCCAACTACTTCGCCGGCGCGGTGCTGTTGCCGTACGGGCGGTTTCTCGGGGAAGCCGAGCGGCTTCGCTATGACATCGATCTGCTGGGAAAGCAGTTCGCCGTCGGCTTCGAAACGGTCTGCCATCGGCTCAGCACTTTGCAGCGCCCGGGCGCGCCGGGCGTCCCCTTCTTTTTCGTGCGGGTCGACCGAGCCGGCAACATCTCCAAACGGCAGTCAGCGACCCATTTCCATTTCAGTCGCACGGGCGGCACCTGCCCCCTGTGGAATGTCTACGAGGCCTTTGCCCGGCCGGGGCGCATCCTGCCCCAGTTGGCCTCGATGCCCGATGGCCGTTCCTATCTGTGGATTGCCCGGACCGTTTCGAGCAAGGAAGGTGCGTATGGCTCGCCACAGCGCAGTTTTTCCATCGGTCTGGGATGTGACGTTCGCCATGCATCCCGGTTGGTCTACGCCCGCGGCCTGGACTTGCGAGACCCGACGGCCGTGACCCCGATTGGCATGGGTTGCAAGGTCTGCGAGCGCGTGGAGTGCCAGCAACGGGCTTTTCCGTTCGTTGGGCGTCCATTGGACGTGGATGAAAATCAGAATCACCTGACGCCGTACGGCATGGCCCAAATACGTGCTGATTGACCTGAAATGCCAGCGACGTCTCTTGGCCGCGGAATGCGGTTCGTGGCGCCACAGCTCCCGGTGATCGATAACCCTCAGTTCCCTAGTCGCACCTGGTGGAATTTTCTGCTCTCTCAACTCAAATCTCGGTCTGTTCGGATAGTTCAAGAGCATCGTCGACCTCAATCCCAAGGTAGCGGACAGTTGACTCGCGGCTATGTACTGAAGTCCATAGGCTCGAGTCGACCGTAAGATACCTCGGCATCGAGGTCGATGACGCTCTCGAGATCTCCGAGCAGACGGAGATCTGAGGCAGCCGCCAGCGGCCGGCCCCGCCATCGTGCCGGGGCGGCCGCCTCTCGCAGGCAGCTATGTGGAGCCGGTCTGAACCGGCGGTCTCGGCCAAGCGCCGTCATTCGGCAGTCAAAGTCGACTGACAGCAGCCAGTCTAAGGTCCCGGGCCTGGAGAAGCCGGCCGAGGTGCTGGTCGACCAATGGGGCGTCTCGCACATCTACGCGGGCACCACGTACGACGCATTTCTGGTGCAGGGCTATGTGGCCGCGCGCGACCGGCTTTGGCAGATGGACCTGTGGCGCAAGCGCGGCGTCGGCGAGATGGCCAGGCACTTCGGCCCGGCCTGGGTCGACAGCGACCGCGCCGCGCGCTCGGTGCTCCGTCGGGCACCAGTTCGCGGCGCAGCCAGTCGACGCGTGCGCCGTTGGCCTTGCCGTCGCAGTACGCCTGGGCGCGGTCGATCTCGCCGGTGAAGTTGAGCGTCAGGCCGTGATGGCGGATGCGCACGATGTCCTCGGGCGCCCAACGCGCCGGCTTGTAGCCGAGCTGCCTGAACTCCTCGGGCAGCAGCGCGGGGTCGGCCTCGACCTGGGCCACGAAGGCGTTGACGCCGGCCGTGAACGCCTCGGCGACGCGCTTGGCATCGGAGCCGTAGGCCAGCCACTCGCGGTACATGTCGCCGCGGTAGCCTGCACGCAGATTTTTCGGGCCGGAATCGATGCGGCCGACAGTTCTCGCTGGTCGGATTGCAGCGGCCGTAACGCTACGGATCCTTACGTGGAACAACCCGGCGGCTTCGGCCTGACTGACCTTCAGCAAACTTTCGGACTGTTCTATGTCAGCGCATGCGCCCTGCACCGTGTTCGCCAGCTTTGCTCCGACTCGCTCAGGTGGCGGCGGTGCAGTTAAGCTGATCAGCGGGAACTACGCCATTGGCGTACACTCCAAACATGTTGACTGTAGTTGAAACGCCAACCTTCCAAAAGCTCTGGCCGAACTATTGGACAGAGGAGGAGCGCGGCGAGTTCGCAGCCTACATCGCAGCAAACCCGGACGATGGAGACGCGGTCAGGAGATCGGGAGGCGTGCGGAAGGTGCGCTGGAGCCGAGCCGGTTCGGGCAAGAGTAGCGGCGTGCGTATCGTCTACTTCAATCGCAAAAAGGCCGGCGAAGTCGTTTTAATGTTGATCTACGCCAAAGCGAACCTTGATTCGATCTCTGGCGAAACGTTGAAGGAGTTACGTGATGCCGCAGAAAAAGCCTCTGACTGATGCCGAGCTGGTGGCCTTTGAAGCCGGCCAGGACTTCGAGGCCTTGCTCGTTCAATCGGCGCGCGAAATGGGCGCCGGGAAGACGCGCAAGGTGTACACCCCTGTCGTGGCTGCTCGCGAGAATGCGGGCCTGTCACAAGCCGGGTTTGCTGAACTTCTCGGTGTCTCCGTGCGCACCTTGCAGCAGTGGGAACAGGGCCGTCGCGAGCCCACAGGCGCAGCGAAGACGCTCATAACAATCGCCGCGAAGATGCCAGAAGCGCTCAAGGCAGTTGATCCGAATTTCAAGGTACCAGCCGCGCGCCTTGCCAATGCTCACGCGGTTGCCATGATGCGTAGCGCAGTCGCGGCGGCCAACAACGCATTTGAGGCTGTGCAGCGCGCAGTCGATGAATCGACCGTCGCCGTTCATTCCGCAAAGAAGGCGCCCAAGCGCGCGCATGGCCGCGTTATT
>JBDUCH010000374.1:0-4030 GCA_040003555.1 Variovorax sp.
CGATCTTGCCTTCGGCGATTTCGCGCAGCGCGGTCACGGCCGGCTTGTTCTTGCTCTCGATCTTGGGCGCGTGGCCCTGGCTCAGCATGCGGGCGCGGTAGGTGGCGGCCAGAACGAGCTGAAAACGGTTCGGGATCTGAAGCAGGCAGTCTTCGACGGTGATGCGGGCCATGAGGAGCTTTCGGTGGTCGGGTGTCAGGGAATGTTCAGTGCGGCGAAGGTATCGGCCCGCGCGCGTCGCTGGGCGGAATAACGCAGCCGCTGGGCGTGAACAATGGCTTTCAGGTCGAAAAGCGCACGCTCGAACAACTCATTGATTATAACGAAGTCGAATTCGTTGGCCCGGGCCATCTCCTCGGCGGCATTGCGCAGGCGCAGCGCGATCACCTCGGCGCTGTCTTCGCCGCGCCGCTCCAGCCGGGAGCGCAGCTCTTCCCAGCTCGGCGGCAGGATGAAGATCAGCACCGCGTTGGCGAAGGTCTTGCGGATCTGCACCGCGCCCTGAAAGTCGATCTCGAGGATCACGTCGGCGCCCTGCGCCACCCGTTCCTCGATCGCCCGCTTCGACGTGCCATAGCGCTGCTCGTGCACGTGCGCCCATTCGACGAACGCGTCAGCCACCACCATCGCGTCGAACTCCGGGTTGGACGCGAAGAAGTATTCGCGGCCGTGCTTCTCCTGGCCGCGCGGCGGCCGGGTGGTGTGCGACACCGACGGCTGCACGGCCGAATCCAGTTCCATCAGCGCCTTGACCAGGCTCGACTTGCCGGCGCCGCTCGGCGCCGCCACCACAAAAATATTGCCGGGGTAATCCATCTCGCGTTCGCTTCTTATTCGATGTTCTGCACCTGCTCGCGCATCTGCTCGATCAGCACTTTCATGTCGACCCCGATGCGGGTGAGCTCCAGCGCGGCCGACTTGGAGCCGAGCGTGTTGGCCTCGCGGTGCAGTTCCTGAATCAGGAAATCGAGCCGCTTGCCGATCTCGCCGCCCTTGGCCACCAAACGTTCGATCTCGTCGAGGTGCGAACTGAGGCGCGTGAGCTCTTCGGCCACGTCGATGCGGATCGCAAACGCCGTCGCTTCGGTCAGCGCACGGTCTTGCGCCGCTTCGGGCAGGGTGCCGCCGACCAGGCCCATCGCTTCCTGCCAGCGTTCCAGAAAGCGGGTGCGCTGCTGCTCCACCAGCTTCGGCACCAGCGGGCCGGCCTGGGCGGCCAGCTTGCGCAGTTCGCCGAGGTGCTCGTTCAGCATCGACGCCAGTCGGGCGCCTTCGCGGGCCCGGGCTTCCATCATCGCGGCAAGTGTCTTGCCGGTGACTTCGACCAGGTCGGCGCCCCAATCGCCGCGTGCGCCGCCATCGCCGCTGGCCAGCCGCAGCACGTCGGCCACGCTGAGTTCGCGCGCGCTCGGCAACCAGGCCTTGATGCCGTCCTGCACGCCGTTGAGCCGCTGCAGCAGCTTGACCGAAGGCTCGACCACCCCCGAGGCCGCACTGTTCTCGAAGTTGGCGCGCACCTCCACCTTGCCGCGCTTGAGGCTGCGCGTGAGCAACTCGCGCAGGGCCGGTTCGTGCTGGCGCAGTTCTTCGGGGAGCTTGAAAGTCAGGTCGAGAAACCGGCTGTTGACCGAGCGGATTTCGACGCCGAGACGGCCTGCCACAGGAGGGCGTGCGTCGGCTTCGGCGTGGCTACCCCCGGGGGTGTTCTGGCCACTGGCATAGCCGGTCATGCTGTAAACTGGCATTGCGCCTCACTGTGTATTTGTTTGCTCGCACCGAGGCAACGGCACAGCGTTCGCTTGCTGCCCCATCGCCTTCGGGCGAAACTCCCGGATTATGTCAAAGGTCAAACCTTCGCCTCTGTTGCCCGATACGGTGATCGGTGGATACCGTGTGATACGGCGGCTCTCGGCCGGTGGTTTCGGCGTGGTTTATCTGGCGGTCGACCATTCCGGCCAGCAGGTCGCGATCAAGGAATACCTGCCGTCGTCGCTCGCCACCCGCGGTGTCGGCGAATTGGCGCCGCAGGTCGCACCCGAAAAGCTGTCGCTCTACCGGCTCGGACTCAAGAGCTTCTTTGAAGAAGGCCGTTCGCTCGCGCAGATCTCGCATGCCTCGGTGGTCAGCGTGCTCAACTTCTTCCGCGAGAACGAAACCGTCTACATGGTGATGAACCACCTGGAGGGCGCGACCCTGCAGGATTTCATCGTCACCGCGCGCGACCTGAAGAAGCAGAAAGTCTTCCGCGAGTCGACCATCCGCTCGCTGTTCGATGAGATCCTGCGCGGCCTGCGCATCGTGCACCAGCACAAGATGCTGCACCTGGACATCAAGCCCGCCAACATCTTCGTGACCGACGACGACCGCGCCGTGATGATCGACTTCGGCGCCGCGCGCGAAGTGCTTTCCAAGGAAGGCAACTTCATCCGCCCGATGTACACACCCGGCTTTGCCGCCCCCGAGATGTACCGGCGCGACTCGTCGATGGGCCCGTGGACCGACATCTATGCCATCGGCGCCTGCATCTACGCCTGCATGCAGGGCTATCCGCCCAGCGACGCGCCACAGCGCATCGAGAAAGACCGGCTGGGCCTGTCGCTCTCGCGGCTGCGCGGCATCTACTCCGACAACATGATCGAGGTGGTCGAGTGGTGCATGTCGCTTGATCCGCTCTCGCGCCCGCAGTCGGTGTTTGCATTGCAAAAAGAGTTGAGCCGTGAGGGCGAGCGCCACTACACCAAGCTCACCGTCGGGGAAAAGGTGCGCCTGTCGATCGACAACATGCGCTCGTTCGAAAAGAAGGGGCTGCCCAAGGCGGCCGCACCCACCACACGACCCGCATGAAGTTCTCAGTTTTCCAGGTCAGTCGCAAGGGCGGGCGTCTCAAGAACGAAGACCGCATGGGCTACTGCTACACGCGGGAGTCCGGCCTGTTCGTGCTGGCCGACGGCATGGGCGGTCATCCCGAGGGCGAGGTGGCGGCGCAGATGGCGCTGCAGACCATTGCCGCGCTCTACCAGCGCGAAGCCCGGCCGGTGGTGAAGGACGTGCGCGCCTTCCTCACCTCGTCGGCGCTCTCGGCGCACCAGCAGATCATGCGCTACGCCGGCAACAAGGCGATGCTCGACACCCCGCGCACAACGCTCGTGGCCGCGGTGCTGCAAGGCACGACGGCCACCTGGCTCCATTGCGGCGACTCGCGTCTCTACGTGGTGCGCGACGGGCAATTGCTCACCCGCACGCGCGACCATTCACATGCCGAGCGCCCGCGGCTTGACCAGGGCGCCGAGCCGGTCAACCGCAACCTGCTGCTGACCTGCCTCGGCTCGCCGACCACGCCCACGCTGGATATCTCGGCCCCGCTCACCTTGCTGCAGGGCGACCGGATCATGCTGTGCTCCGACGGCGTCTGGGGCGTGCTCGACGACGACCACATCGTGCGGACGCTGAGCAATCGCCCGGTGTCGGATGCCGCACCCGAGCTGGCCGAATCCGCGCTGCGCAGCGGCGGCGCGCACAGCGACAACGTGACGTTGATCGCGCTCGAATGGGAAACCCCGGACGCGCCGGGCAAGGATCGCGGCGTTTCCACCGAGACCATCAGCGAAGGCGTTTTCGCCTCGACCATCCAGGCCGGCATGCCCTCCGACAACGAAGGCGACGACCTCGACGAGGACGCCATCGAGCGCTCGATCGCCGAGATCAACGAAGCCATCCGCCGCTCGGCCGCAAAGAAGATGTGACACCTCCGTGCAGGAGGCAATCGCGATATTTTTAGTACCCGTTGATCGAAAAATGACTGCTTTTACACGAAGCGGCGGCCGCGCCGCTGACCAGCTGCGCTCCGTCCGCATCACGCGCGGCTTCACCATCCATGCCGAGGGCTCGGTGCTGATCGAGTTCGGCCAGACCCGCGTGCTCTGCACCGCCTCGGTCGAAGAAAAGGTGCCGCCGCACAAGCGCGGCAGCGGCGAGGGCTGGGTCACGGCCGAATACGGCATGCTGCCGCGCGCCACCCACACCCGCAGCG
>JBDUCH010000082.1:0-13627 GCA_040003555.1 Variovorax sp.
CGCAGGTCCGCGGTGTTGATGAACTCCACGAAGCGAGCCATGAACTGTCGGTTTGTGGTGTGCATCGATTGCCTAGGACTGTCTATCAGGATGGGATCCGGGCGTGGTGGCCGCCCGGTGCCCGCGTTCCCATATTGTTCGAGGTGCCGGCGTGTTCGACACGATCAAAGTCGGTTGCCAAATGGTGAATATCGGACAATGGGTGGATGCCGCGCGGAAAAGTACCCATAGATATCGAGCAGGTCCAATATCGGCACTCGGGCGAGAGCGCGCTGGATCTCGAGGTCTTCTCGATGGCGGACCTGAGGCGAAGGGCGTCCCGAGCCCACCTACAGCGTCACCACCGCTACGACTTTCACTTGTTCGTGCACGTCAGACGCGGAAAATGCCGCGCCTTGGTGGACTTCAGTCACATCGAGTGTGGCGCCGGATCGCTGCTGACCATTCGGCCCGGACAGGTTCACCGCTTCGGCCCGGGAAGCGGCTGGGACGCAAACCTCCTGCTGTTCCGACCCGAGCTGCTGCAGGCTTCGCAAGGCGATGAACGGCTTCAGATGCCTGAACTGATCGATGCGCTTCCGGGCCATCTGCAGCTCGACCGGTCGACGGGTCGGTTCTTGGCGGACACGCTTGCGCGGCTCGAGCAGGAGTGCGCGCTCGACGCCCGGCAACCGCTGCTGAACTGGCTGCTCCAGAGTGAACTGGCAACGCTCGTGATGCGACTGCACATCTTTCACGCCGTGCAACAACCGTCCGCCGGAACATCGTCCGACGCGCCGGAGCGCTTTCGTCTTTTCAAGCGGCTTTTGGACGCGAATGTGCATCAGTGGCATCACGTTTCGCGCTACGCACACGCTATGGGATGTTCCGAGAAGACCCTCACTCGCATCTGCAGTGCGATGGTTGGCGTTGGTGCGAAGACCTTTATCTCCTCGCGCCTTGCGCTGGAGGCCAAGCGCCTGCTCGTGCACACGGAGATGCCGATTTCCGCCATCGCGCATCGGCTTGGCTTCGACGAGGCGACCAACTTCACCAAGTTTTTTCGCAGCATCGAAGGATGCACGCCAGGCGACTTCCGCCGTCGGTTCGATGTCTCGTTGTAGCGCTCTTCAGGCTTCGCCAGTACCTTGTTGACGGCCATCAACATGGAGACAGAGTGATCCGCGCCGTGGCGCGCGGGGCTTCATTGCACCAACTTGCAGGAGACAGATCCCATGTATTTCGTACCGGATGCCGAACAGGAACTGCTGCGCGACAACGTCCGCCGCTTCATGAAAAGTGAAGTCGCGCCGCGGGTCGCCCAGCACGACAGGGACAAGACCTTTCCGTTCGAGCTTCTCAAGAAACTGTCCCAGTTCGGCTACATCTCAGTAGGAGCCCGGTGGCGGCGTCGTCACCAGCCTGAAGCGTCGGGCCGATGCGCTCATGCCAACGAGCCGGGATCGAGTCGCGCCGACCAGCCCGCCAACCGCCGCCTTGAGCGCGTCCGCCGTGGGTGAAACGCCGGGGTAGGCGGGCGACAGTCCGCATCTGCGCAAGACGCGGTTCACCTGGTGGACTCGAGCGACCTTGCGCGTGGCCGAAGTGTAGAAGGTCACGCCGATCGAGATCGACACGCGATCGCCTGGGGAAGTCCATTCAGATTCGGAACGCGTCATGTGCGGCGAGGTGCTCGGGAAATAGACGCCATCGCCAGGACGCGCGTGAAACTCCTGACTGCGAGACCGGAACTCCTCCTTGAAGCGCACCTTCCTGAGCGAATGGGTGACGATGAAGTCCTCCACCGCCTCGGCCGGCACGATGGACCGGTCCCCGTGGTCCCAGACGTTCATGACTTTGCGCCCGTGCAGTTGCAGCCAGAAGTTGTTCTCGCGATCGATGTGAAAAGGCGTCACCGAAGGCGGTGAGGAGATGAAGACGAACCCGTTCACTCGGAAGATGTCGGGCTGCTCGGGCTCGACGCTTGCTCGCATGGTGTTGACGATGGCGTGGAGCAAGGCCTGGTAGCGGGGAACGACTTCGATGTTGTAGAGGGCCACCGACGAACTTGGCTCCTCCAGGCGGTGAAAGAACTCGTCGATGCTGCGCCCATCCGGATGCCGGCTGTCGTGCGCGATGGGGGAAGCGACGGTGATGCCCGGCCTCATGAATCGGCATTGATCCAAGGGCGCGAGCTCCTTCCCGAGCTTCACGAGTTCGGGGATTTGAAAGAGCGGGTGCTCGTGAAAATTGTGATGCAGCGCGGTGATGCTGTACGTGGAGAATGCGGCGGGATCATCGGCACACACGCGATACGCTGCTGTCCGCAGCACGGCGATATTGTTGATTTCGCACATCGCTTCCTCCAGTCCGGATTGCCGAAAACCGGGTACTTTCCGCATCACATGATAGGACGCGGGCCCTTCCTGCGGGCGCCAAACGAATACTTTGGTGTTAGTGTTTTCTCCCTTGTTAATTCTCGGTGCACTCTACGGGCTGGGTGCTTTGCCCCTTGGCGAACCGACAGTAGGAGGGCCTGGAGCAAGGCGCCGGTGTTCGTTGGTGGAGGCCCGAACAACAACGTCGGCCATCACGGCGGTGGTGACCTATGCGTGAGCCCGTCCAGCGGACGGCCCGCGCGTCACTAACGGGGGCGCTGCCGCGCGCCCAGCACGCGACGGAGCGTTGTCGTCATCATGGCCGACGAGCAAATCTGTGCGTGGCGTGGTCTGTCAGTACGCTGGGCGGTTGGAGCAGGGATTTCCTTGCGCGGCAAACCGGTTCGCTGCGGCCTCGGCGCCGCGGGCCAAGATCTGTAGATCCATCGCCACCGCCACGAAGAGCGCGCCAAGATCCAGGCAGTGGCGCGCCCGCGCCTCGTCCAGCATGAGGATGCCGGGCGCCTTGCCCCTGGCGCGGATGCAGCGGATCGCATCGTCGATGGCGCTGCGCACTTCGGTGTGGCCCGGATCGCCGGGATGACCGAGGCTGGCCGACAGGTCGGCCGGACCGATGAAGACACCGTCGATGCCCTCGACATCGACGATGGCCTCCAGATTCTCGAGGGCCTCGCGCGTCTCGACCTGTACCAGAACGCAAAGCTCGTTCTGAGCTTCGCTGACATAGCCCGGAATGCGTCCGAAATTGGAAGCGCGCGTTGAACCGCCCATGCCGCGGATGCCCTCGGGCGCATAGCGGGTTGCACGCACCGCTGCATGGGCCTCGGCGGCGTTCTGCACGAACGGCAGCAGCAAACTCTGGGCGCCGATGTCAAGGTAGCGCTTGATGAGGACCGCGTCGTTCCAGTCAGGCCGCACCACGGCGGACGTTCGGCGCGCCCTATCGGCGGGCACTGCCGCGCTCACGGCCTGCAACTGGTGCAGCATGCGCGGCACGTCGGTCGGTGTGTGTTCGGTGTCGAGCAGGACCCAGTCAAAGCCGGCGCCTGCGACGATCTCGGAGACATAGGGGTCGGGCAGCGTCGACCACAGGCCGATCTGCGGCACCTTGGCGGCCAGCGCGCGTTTGAAATGGTTGTGCAGCACAGACATGGCGCTCAACCGAAGTAGCAAGAGACGGTGCCGAACTCGCCGTAGTCGGCCACGATGGTGTCGCCCTTGGAGACCTCGATCGGCCGGATGAACGAACCAGCGAGGATGACCTGACCCGGCTGCAACGTGACGCCGAAGCGGTGCAGCCGGTTGGCCAGCCAAGCCACGCCATAGCCAGGATGGTTCAGCACGCCGGCGGCCAGCCCCGTTTCCTCGACCTCGCCGTTGCGGCTCACGATGGCGCCGATGCGCCGCATGTCGGCATCGCTCACCGCCGGCTTGAAAGGCCGTCCGCCCAGCACCAGCGCCGCGTTGGCCGCGTTGTCGGAGATGGTGTCGAACACATTGCGCGTGCGCCTCGTCTCGGGGTCGATGCGCTGGATGCGCGCGTCGAGGATCTCCAGCGCCGGCGTGACGTACGCGGTGGCGTCGAGCACGTCGAACAGCGTGCAGTCGGGGCCCGACAGCGGCTTGGCCAGCACGAAGGCCAGCTCGGCCTCGATCTTCAGCTGCAGGAAACGCTCCGACGGAATCACCGCGCCGTCGCGGTAGAACATGTCGTCGAGCAGCGTGCCGTAGTCCGGCTCGGCGATGTTCACCGCACGCTGCATGGCCTTCGACGTGAGGCCGATCTTGTGGCCCTTCACGCTGCGGCCGTTGCGCAGCTTGAGCTGCATCCACGCATGCTGGATCGCGTAGGCGTCGTCGATTGTCATGTCCGGGTAATCGAGCGAGAACTGCCGGCATGCCACGCGCGTGCGCTCAGCTTCTTCCAGTCGCTCGGCCGCCTTTTCCAAGGTGCTCTTATCGAGACTCATTGCGCCACCTCCGCTTCGGCTCTCACCACGTTGCGCAGCACGCCCACGCCATCGACCTCGACTTCGACCACATCGCCCGGCTGCAGGAACTTCGGTGGATCGAAGCGGATGCCTGCGCCGATCGGCGTGCCCGTCGCGATGATGTCGCCCGGCTCCAGCGTGGTGAAGGTCGAGAGGTAGTTGACCAGGTAGGCGAAGTCGAACATCAGGTTCGCAGTGGTGTCGTCCTGCCGCGGCTCGCCATTGACGCGCGTCTGCACGCGCAGCGCGCCGTAGCCCTGCGGGAATTCGTCGGCCGTCGCGATCCACGGGCCGATGGCGCCGGAGGCGTTCCAGTTCTTGCCCTGCGTCACGTTGAACTTGGCGTGGTGCACCCAGTCACGGATAGTGCCTTCGTTCATGCAGGTGATGCCAGCGATGCAGGCCAGCGCGGCGTCGCCCTTCACGCGTCGTGCGCGGCGGCCGATGACGATGGCGATCTCGCCTTCGTAGTCAAGCTGCTTGGATTCGATCGGCTGTTGCAGCGGCTCACCGTGGCCCACGAAGGACTCGGCCACGCGCATGAAGATGCTCGGGTACTTGGGCAGTTCGCTGCCGTCCTTGTATTCGGCGTTGCGGTGCGCGTAGTTCACGCCGATGCAGAAGATGCGGCGCGGCCGCGCGATCGGCGTGTCGACGTGCACGTCGGCCAGTGCGTGGTCGGATGCAGCGCCTTCGGCGGCTTCACGTGCCTGCGCGAGTGCGGCATCGCCGCCTTCGAGCAGCGCCGCGACCGACGCGAAGGCCGGCAGGCGGCGGCCGAGGTCGACGACACCGTCGCCGATGACGCAGCCCCAGTGCGAGGCTCCGCCGTGGAAGTAGCTGATGAGTTTCATGGGGTCTCGAATCCGAAGAAGCTGGCGGGGTTGTCGACGAGGATCCTCTGCCGCGTGGCGGCGTCGGGGGCGAAGCGGTAGAGCAGTTCCATCAGCGCGCCCTCATTGGGCGGCTGCTTGACCGACACGGGGTGCGGCCAGTCGCTGCCCCACACGCAGCGCTCGGGCGCGGCGTCGATCAGCCGCTGCGCCAGCGGCACCACGTCGTCCCACGGCGGGCCGGCCTTCGAGATCTTTTCGGAGAGCGACAGCATCACCCAGAAGTTGCCTCGCTTGAAGAGCTCGAGGATGCGCACGAGGCTCGGGTCGGCATCACCGCGCAATGGGTCGGCACGGCCCATGTGGTCGAGCAGCACGGGAACGTCGAGTGACTCGAAGGTCGCCAGCTGTTCGGCGATGCCGCTGGGCTCGGGCTGCACCTTGACGTACCAACCCAGCTCCTTCACGCGTGCGAAGGCGCGCGCTTGTTCGGTCTCGGTCAGGCTGATGCCCAGACCGCCGCGCGTGAAACGCGCACCACGCACGCCGGCGTCGTGCAGCTTGCACAGGTAGGCGTCATCTCGCTCGGTCAGCACAGCGGCGTTGGCGCAGGCCATGTAGCGGCGCGGGCCGCCGGCGTTGAGGCCCGCGAGCGCATCGAGCACCACCGCGTGGTCGGCGCCGTAGGTGGTGGCCTGGACGATCACGCCGCGCTCGACGCCGAGCGTGGCATGGAGCTTCTGCGCGACCTGCCAGGTCGCGGTCGGCATCTCGTAGGCGGCGTTCGGCCGCACCGGGTACTGCTCCCGCGGGCCGAAGACGTGGAATTGGCTGTCGCAGGCAAGCGGCGGCGGCAGCGGCACGGGTGCGCGCGGGTGGGGGTCGAAGGGGAGGTAGTCGGGCATGGGTTCTTTCGAGGCGTGCAGGACGCGTGAAGGGGTCAGGCGATCCAGGCGGTGAAGCTGCACTCGATGAGCTTCCCCATGTCCAGCTCGGGCGCGATGATTGCGTGTCGGGCTGGCCGCGAGGCGGCATCGGGGAACATCTCGAGCCAGGGCACGTTGAGCGCGGGACGCTGGCTGCGATCCTTCATCCAGACAGTGAGCTTCACGATGTCCTGCGTTCCGCCGCCCGCGGCTTCGACGATGCGGCGCACGTTGTCGAGCATGAATCGGCACTGCGCCTCGATGGTCTCGGCGGGCTTGCCGGTGGCCGGGTCGTTGCCCTGGATGCTGCCGCTTTCGAGCAGGGGACCGATGCGGCAACCGGCCGGGATCGGGTTCTTGTGGCTGAAGCCCTCGACATAGACGCTGGTGCGGGCAGCCGGCGCGGCGCGGCCCAGGGAGGGAGTCGCGGTGCTCATTCGGCGGTGATGTTGGATTGCTTGATGACCGGCATCCACCGCGCGTCTTCCTTCGTCAGGAACTGGGTGAACTGCTGGGGCGAGCTACCCCGTGCTTCGGCGCCGAGTGTTTCAAACTTGGCCTGCACGGCCTTGTCGGCCAGGATCTTCTGCAGTGCCTCAGAGAAGCGCTGCAGGATGGCCGGCGGCGTGCCGGCGGGGGCCAGGATGCCTGTGAAGGTCTCGGCGTCGAAGCCCTTGAACCCGGACTCCTGCAAGGTCGGCACGTCCGGCATCGATGGCACGCGTCGGGCCGACGTCACGGCGAGCGCGCGGGTTCGGCCCTGTTGGATGAAAGGCTGTGCCACCGAGAGCTGGTCGAAGTTGAACTGAACCTGGCCGCCCAGCAGGTCGGTGGTGGCAGGCGCATTGCCCTTGTAGTGAACTGTCAGCCACTTGGCGCCGCTCTCACGCTGGAGGTATTCGCTCACCAGGTGGTTGGTGGTGCCAGCCCCGGGCGATGCCATCGTCAAGGCGCTGCCTGGCTTCTTGGCAGCGGCGATGAACTCACCGATCGTCTTGTACGGCGTGGCGGCGTTCACCTGCAGTACCAGCGGCGTGAACGACACCGAGCTGACGGGCGCGAAGTCCTTTTTCCAGTCGTAGGCGTTGCGCTTGAAAATGGTCGGTGAGAACAGGATCGGCCCGTTTGCGCCCATGAAGAAGGTGTAGCCGTCCGGTGCGGCCTTGGCGACGAATTCGCCCGCGATCATTCCGCCGGCGCCGGGGCGGTTGTCGACGACGAAGGGCTGCTTGAATACGACCTGCAGCTGCTCGCTGATGATGCGGGCGGCACCGTCCACATTGCCGCCCGGGGGGTAGGGCAGCACCAGCTTGACCGGTTTGTCGGGCCAGGTGTTCTGCGCGATAGCGGGCAGAACGGCGAGGGCCGCGCACGTGGCGACGGCAAGGATTCCGAATGCTTTTTTCAACATATGTCTCCAGCTCTGCCGCCGGCACCGCAAGTGGTTGCAGTTTGATCGGCGACAGGTTCACTTTAAGAAACCTGCCCCCGATGCTGCAATGCAATAAGCGCATACTGTTCCGTATCGTGGACGTTTTGTCGAACTGGAGTACCCGCGAATCGAAGCGTTCCTGACAATCGAGCCTCAGTCCACCACGGAAGGCCTCCCAATGTTTATCGATGCCGGCGACCTGTCGCCCGAAGCCACCTACCGCCTGATGAGCGGCATCGTCGTACCCCGCCCAATCGCCTGGATCACCACCGTCTCCGAAGACGGTGTGGTCAACCTCGCGCCCTTCTCCTGCTTCACCTTCGTGTCGAACAAGCCGCCGATGCTGGGCGTGAACATTGGACGCAAGGCGGGCAAGCGCAAGGACACCGGCGCGAACATTCATGCACTGCGCGAGTTCGTTGTGAACATCGGCGACGCCTCGCAGATGGTCGCCATCCACGAGAGCAGCGCCGAGCACGCCCCCGACGTGAGCGAAACCGAGTTGCTCGGCCTCGCCACGCTGCCGTGCAACACGGTGCGCGTGCCACGCCTGGCCGATGCGCCGGTGAGCATGGAATGCAGGCTGGAGCGCGTGATCGCCTTCGGTGAGACGGGCGCCGAGTTCATCGTCGGCGAGGTCACGGCCTTTCACCTGCGCGACGGACTCGTGCACGACGGCAAAGTCGACACCCGCGCGCTCGACCCGGTGTGTCGCATCGGTGGCCCGAACTACGCGAGGCTCGGCGAAATTGTCACGCTGCGCGGCATGCAGCAGACAGCCAAGGCAGTGATGCATGGCAACAGCGGCAACGGCAAATAACGACGCAGCCGCCACCGCCACCGCGGGCGCCCAGAGCGTGCGCCGCGCGCTCGCGGTGCTGCGAGTGCTGGCCACCGGCCAGGAGCGCGGCGTGCGCCTGACCGACGTGGTGAGCCACACCGGCCTAAACCGCCCGACGGTGCACCGCATCCTGCGCGTGCTGGTGGAAGAGGGCGCCGTCGAGCAGGATCCGGCGACGCGACGCTACCTGATCGGCGGCGAGGTCTCGCTGCTGGGCCTCGCGCGCTCGACGCGCTTCCCGATCCGCGCCATCGCCGAGCCGCATCTGCGTCATCTGAGCGAGGTTCTGGGCGACACCGCCTTCCTCACCATCCGCAACGGCGCCGACTCAGTGTGCATCGATCGGCGGCCCGGCAGTTTTCCGGTGAAGGTGCTGTCGATCGAGGTCGGCGCGCGGCGTCCACTGGGCGTGGGCGTGAGTGGCCTGGTGCTGCTCGCTTCGCTTTCGGAAGAAGAGATTTCGGAGGTCGTGCGCCGCAATGCGCGGCGCCTACGGGCGTTGGACATCGAGCCCGCCGAACTGCTGGCACGTGCCACGCGGACCCGCGCCCAGGGCTATGCGTACGCGCCCGTCGGCGTGGTGCCGGGCTCCCGTGCCGTGGCGGTGCCGATCTGCCTGGCTGACGGCCGCACTGTCGCCGCCTTGGCCATCGCCACCATCACCGAGCGCCTGCCCGATGAGCGCGTGTCGACGGTGGTCGGGGTGATGAAAGAGCGAGCTGCTTTGATCGGCGCTCAGGCCGCGGAACTTGCAAGACGCAGGGGAGCAGGCTGATCCTTCTGCAGATTGGCGGGGTCGTTCAACGCGCACAGTGCATTGAAGCCATGTACCCAGGCGATGCGGGCGGCGACCACGCCGCCGCCCAGCGCGGCAAAGCCGCTCAGGCCGATGTCGGGCGGCGCCACCGCAAACACAGCGACGAATTCAAGGCACAGGTCGTTGCCGCCTGCAGCCAGCGGGGGTATCCATCGCGACTTTCGCACCGGGGACAGCGTGACACCGTGACCCGCGTCGTCGCCTCGGACATCGGTCTACGTCTTATTCACGCCAATCGTTGCTTCGTTGCGAGCGGCTTGCGCGAGGTCGCCCGCTTCATCAGCATCGACCCCAGCGCTTTGCTTGCAGCGCCTTCCGCCTCCAAGTTGCGGTCACCGGTGAGTCGGCCGCAGCCCTCGTGGGCCTATTTCGTCCGCCCTTTAGCTGAGTTGGAAGGCGAAGACTGCGCCTTTGCCGGGCTGGGGGAGCAGGCGGATTTCGCTGCCGTGGAGTTGCAGGATGCGGCGGACGATCATCAGGCCGAGGCCGCCGCTGCGGCCGCCGGACGACGAGAAGGCGGGGCGGGTGAAGAGCACCGGTTGCAGCTCCTTGGGGATGCCGGGGCCGGTGTCGCTGATCTCTACCTGCACGCCGTTTTCACCCGCTTTACCCGCCACGCCCGGGCGCAACTGAACGACGATCTCGCCACCCTCGGGCGTATGGCGAATCGCGTTGTCGAGCAGGTTGGTCAGCACGCGCTCGATCATTCCGAGGTCGGCGTTGACCACGGGCAGGCCGGGCGCGATTCGCGGCACCAGGCGCTGATGCCGGGCTTCGGCAGCCAGCTCGAACTTCTGAAACACGTCCTGCACCAGATCGGCCAATGCGAAGCTTTCCTTGTCGGGCTTCACCACGCCGTACTCGAGCCGCGCCAGCTCGAACAGTTCCTGCGCCAGACGACCGACCTTGCGACTCTGGCCGAGTGCGATTTCGAGATAGCGGCGGCGGTCCGCGGGCTCCAGCGTGTCGGCCTTCATCAACAGCGTTTCTAGGTAGCCGTGCAGCGAGGTCAGCGGCGTGCGAAGGTCGTGCGAGATATTGGCGAAGAGCTCGCGGCGCTGCTGGTCTTGTGCGGTGAGTTCACGCCACTGCTCGGCGATGCGCAGCGTCATCTTCTGGAAGGCTTTGCCGAGCGTGGCGATCTCGTCGTCACCGCGCGCGACCTGTTCGAAGGCCGGCGTTGCCGAATCGATGGCCGCGACACCATCGCGCTCGAAGCGCTGCACGGCACCGGTCAGTTGTCGCAGCGGCCGGGTGATGAGCCTGAATGCGACCAGGCCCGCGACGAGACCGAGGAGCGTGACCAGTGCCATCGACCACAGCGTCGTGCGCAGCACGTTGTCGGCACCCAGATTGGCGACCAGCGCTTCGCGATCTTCGCCGGACAGCACGACGTACACGTAGCCCGCATCGCGGCCGTCGACCTTCAACGGCGCGGCGCTGAAGACCTTGCGGCTGCCCTGCGCAGCTTGGGAAGCCAGCGCGCCTTGCGCGCCCTGTGGCCCGCCTTCCCCGCCGCGCGGGTCGTCGCCCAGGATCGGCAACGCGTCACCGGCCAGCAAGCGCCTGACCGGCCCAAGGTCGACGTGGTCGTGCTTCAAGTGTCCGGGCGGCGCGGCTTGCGCGACGATGCGCCCCTCGGGGTCGAGCACATAAACCTCGACACTCGGATTCACCGCCATCAATTGATCGAACAACGCGTGCACTGCAGGCTGGCTGAGCCCGTCCTGTTTCATCAACTCGGCATTGCCAGCGATGTGCGCGGCCAGACCGATCGAAAGCCGCTGCGTCACCTCCTGCTCGTGCCGCTCGCTGCCTTTCATCTGCAGCCAGGCCGAAGCGCCGTAACAGGCCAGCAGCAGCACTGCGAAGAAGATCGACAAGCGTCGCGACAAGCTCGAAGGCATCGACAGGCCCGAGGGCATCGTAAATTTCATACGTTCGCCTCTTCGGCGTCGGCTGCCGCCAGCTTGTAGCCGCGACCCCATACGGTCAGGATGCGGCGCGGCGCCGCCGGGTCGGCCTCGACCTTCATGCGCAGCCGGTTGATGTGCGTGTTGACCGTGTGTTCGTAGCCGTCGTGCTGGTAGCCCCACACCTGGTTCAACAGGTCGAGCCGCGAGAACACGCGACCCGGATGGCGCGCAAAGAAGTAAAGCAGGTCGAACTCGCGCGGCGTGAGCTCGATCGGCTTGCCGTCGACCTGCACCTCGCGCGCCACCGGGTCGATGCCGAGGTTGCCGAGGTCGAGCCGGCCCGATTCCATGCGTGCGTTGCGCGCCATCGCCTCGGTGCGACGCAGCAGCGCGCGCACCCGCGCCACCAGTTCCAGCACCGAAAAAGGTTTGGCCAGATAGTCGTCCGCGCCCAACTCCAGGCCAAGGATGCGGTGCACTTCGCTCGACCGCGCGCTGGTGATGATGATCGGCGTGTAGCGCGTCATCGCACGGGCGCGGCGGCAGATTTCGAGGCCGTCGACGCCGGGAAGCATCAGGTCGAGGATCAACGCGTCCCAGCTGCCGCGCTCTAGTTCACGGATGCCGGCGTGGCCGTCGGCAGCGTGCGTCACGGCGTAGCCCTCGTCGTGCAGATGCATGCGCAGCAGCTCGGCGATGTGGGCATCGTCCTCGACGATCAGCACGCGTTTGGCGGTTTCCATGTCGGCGGATTGTCCCGCGATACGGCGTCGGGAGTTGTCACGAATAATTGAACTCTTCGTGATGAATCGGCAACCGGGTGCGGCCAAGAATGTCAGCCATGCAAAGCGAAACCGCCGCCCCGAAGCCGATGCCGATCCATCCGGTCTGGATGCGCATCACGCACTGGCTCAATGCACTGGCCGTGCTGATACTGGTCACCAGCGGCTGGCGCATCTACAACGCGGCGCCGTTTTTTCCCTTCGAGATCCCCGGTGCGATCACGCTCGGCGGCTGGCTCGGCGGCGCGCTGCAATGGCACTTCGCAGCGATGTGGCTGCTGGCCGCCAACGGCCTCGTCTATCTGACGCTCAACATCGCAAGCGGCCGGCTCTTCGCCAAGTTCTTTCCGCTGTCTATCGGCGGTGTCGTGCGAGACGCGCTCGCCGCGCTACAAGGCAAGCTGTCGCACGCCGACCCGCGCCGCTACAACAGCGTGCAGCGCTTTGCCTACCTCTTCGTGATGCTCGACATCACGGTGCTGGTGCTGTCGGGCCTGGTGCTCTGGAAGTCGGTCCAGTTCGCGGTGTTGCGCGATCTGCTGGGCGGCTACGACTTCGCCCGGCGCATTCACTTCGTCGCAATGGCTTTACTGGTCGGCTTCGTCGGCGTGCATCTGGTGATGGTCGCGCTGGTGCCGAAGACGCTGCTCACCATGCTGAGCGGCCGTGCCGGCGCCCGTGAAGTCGCAAGCCATGCAAATCATGCAAGCAAGGAAGAAGCCGCATGAACATTCTCAAACGCCCCGCGCTGCGCGGCGTCGGGATCGATATCGATGCCGGCGCTGCGCTCGCCGAAGCCCGCCAGCTGATCGGCCGGCGCATCGAGCAGCCCGCACGTCGCGCCTTTTTGCAACGCACGCTCACGCTCGGCGGCCTGTCGCTGCTGACGGGTTGCAGCATCACCGACAACGCCGGCGTCGACGCCGCGCTTACCACCATTTCGCGCTTCAACGACAAGGTGCAGGGCCTCATCTTCGACCCGACGCAACTGGCGCCGACCTATCCGGATTCGATGATCACGCGGCCGTTTCCCTTCAACGCCTACTACGGCGAAGACGAGATCCGCGAAGTCGATGAGGCCAGCTACAAGCTCGAAGTCACCGGCATGGTCGCCGACAAGCGCCAGTGGATGCTGCCCGAGTTGCGCGCCATGCAGCAGCAAGACCAGATCACACGGCACATCTGCGTAGAAGGTTGGAGCGCGATCGGCAAATGGGGCGGCGTGCGTTTTGCCGATTTCCTGAAGCGCATCGGCGCCGACACGAGCGCCAAGTACGTCGGCTTCAAGTGCGCCGACGACTACTACACCAGCATCGACATGCCGACCGCGCTGCACCCGCAAACGTTGCTCACGTTGACCTACGACGGCCAGCCCTTGCCACCCAAGTACGGCTTCCCGATGAAGCTGCGGATGCCCACCAAGCTGGGCTACAAAAACCCGAAGCACATCAAGGCGATCTTCGTCACCAACACCTACCCTGGCGGCTACTGGGAAGACCAGGGCTACAACTGGTTCGGTGGCAGTTGAGCGCTCTTCTAGGGCTCAGCGCTACTGGAACGCGAGGCCGAGTTCGTTTCGAACCGCGCCATTTTTCTCTCTTAAACGACTCACTCGAAAGACAACTGAAATGAACAAATTCTCCGCAGCACTTCTCGCCACCTGCATGACCATCGGTTCCGTCTCGGCCTTTGCCGCAGACGAAATGAAAAA
>JBDUCH010000375.1:0-3994 GCA_040003555.1 Variovorax sp.
GTTCGGCCCGGGGTGGGAGCAAGGCTGCCCGAGCTGCTCCTTCATGGCCGACCACATCGCCGGGATGCAGGTGCACCTCGAACACCGCGACGTCACGCTGCTGGTCGTCTCGCGCGCGCCGCTGGCCGAGATCGAGCGCTTTCGCAAGCGCATGGGCTGGCAGTTCAAATGGGTCTCGTCGCATGGCAGCGACTTCAACTTCGACTTCGGCGTCAGTTTCACGCCGGAAGCGATGGCCAGGGGCGAGGTCTACTACAACTACAGCGTGCGTCCGTTCCCGAGCGAGGAGGCGCCCGGCATCAGCGTGTTCTGCAAGGACGGCGCGGGCGATGTCTTTCACACCTACTCGACCTACGAGCGGGGCGTGGAAGTGATGATGGGCACCTACAACATGCTCGACCTCATGCCGAAGGGCCGCGACGAGCGCGAGGTGGATTACAAGATGGAGTGGGTGCGCCACCACGACCGCTACGAGCCGGCGCCGGCCTCGAAGCCGGCAGCGGCGACCGGTTCGTGCTGCGCTGCGCACGCATGAACACATCATGGCAAGCCTTTGGCCATGGCTGGCGGTCGCGGGGGTCGGCGCCCTGCACGGGCTGAACCCGGCCACCGGCTGGCTGTGGGCCGTCGCCTGGGGCGTGCGTTCGCGCGATCGGGCGCGGGCGCTGCGAGCCTTGCTGCCGATTGCGGCCGGGCACGTCGCGTCGATTGCGGTGGTGGCGGCCACGGTGGCGCTCGGTCTGTCGATGAATCGCGTGGTGCTGCAAGCTTTGGCGGGTGGATTGTTGGCGGTCGTCGCGATGCTTCACCTGTCGGGCCGCACACCCCGGTTGGCACGCGCGCCGGCAGGGCATGCCTGGCTGGCGCTCTGGTCATTCATGGTGTCGACCGCGCACGGTGCCGGATTGATGCTGGTGCCGGCGCTGATCCCGCTGTGCATGGGCGAGGCGTCGGCCCGGGAGGTCGACGCCTCGGGCTCGCTGATCCTGGCACTCGCAGCCGTCGGCGTTCACACCGCGGCAATGCTCCTCGTCACCGGCGTGATTGCCATCGGGGGCGTGTCGCTCCTCGGGCCAGGTCTTGAGAGGCTTCTAATCGGGAGGCATTCCGGCGCTGCGTCGAACGGCTGCGCCGCCGCCCTCAGCGCACCGTCGACATCACCGTGGCACGGCACCTCGGCTGGTCGCGCGGTGCCAGCATCATGCAGTTGTCCAGCGCGCGTTGCTGCATGTCGCTCAGCTTGGGCTGCTCTCTGGGTTGATCCTGCCATTGACGGTACGCCGGTGGTGGCGGCGGCTGATCGGCCCATTGCTGGCGGCGGTCGTAGTCCCGCCGTTCGTACTCGCGCCGCTCATACCGTTCGCGGTCACGGTCGCGGTCACGCCGCAGTTGCCGCATGCACGAGTTGAAGTCGACGCCGGAACGGCCGCTGGCGCAGTACCTGCGGTCGCTTTCGTACACGTCGATGTCGCTCTGGGCCACGGCACTGAAGGTGTTCATGAGGCCCAGGAAGGCCAGGACAGCAAGTTTTTTCATGATGGGTTGGACGGGAGACCCGTGGTTGACTAACGGTAAAACACCTCGACCCGCCCCTTCAGCTTGATCAGCAGCGGCTTGCCCTTGCGATCCAGCGTCCGGCCTGCAGGCACCTTGATCCAGCCTTCGCTGATGCAGTACTCCTCCACGTCGGCGCGCTCCTTGTCGTTGAAGCGGATGCCGATGTCGCGTTCGAACACGGCAGCGACGTGGTGCGGGCTGCGCGGGTCGATCGACAGGTGGTCGGGCAGGGGTGGAACTTGATCGGCTTCGGTCATGGGTGGTTTCTTGCTTCCTCGATTCCCGCCATTTTGACCCCCTCGCGGCCGAAAAACCGGCTGGCACGCCGCTTGCATCTAAACATGTACACAAGACAGGATGCTTGATGATGGTGCATGAAATGGCTCCGCTCGCCGGGCCCGCTTCGAATGACGAAACCGCTGCCCCCGCCTGGATCGCACGTTTCGCTGTGCCGGTGCGGGGCGCTGAGACCGGGCCGCTCGCGGGGCTGCGCTTCGCGATCAAGGACAACATCGACGCGGCCGGCGTGCCCACCACGGCCGCTTGCCCGGCGTTCGAGCGCTTCCCGGCCGAACACGCCCATGTGGTGCAGCGCCTGCTCGATGCCGGTGCCACGCTGGTCGGCAAGACCAACCTCGACCAGTTCGCCTGTGGCCTGAACGGCACGCGCTCCCCGTACGGCGCGGTGCCCAATGCCTTCGATGCGCGCTATGTATCGGGCGGCTCCAGCTCCGGCTCGGCCTATGTGGTTGCCACCGGCCAGGTCGACTTCTCGCTCGGCACCGACACCGCCGGTTCGGGGCGCGTGCCCGCCGGCCTCAACAACATCGTCGGCCTGAAGCCCACAAAGGGGCTGTTGAGCACGCGCGGCGTGCTGCCGGCGGCGCAGAGCGTCGACTGCGTTTCGGTCTTCGCGCCCACCGTGGCGCTCGCGCTGCAGGTGCTGCATGCGGCCGCGGGTTTCGACGCGGGCGACCCCTATGCGCGGCCGCTGCAGCTGCTTGGAGCGCCGTTGCCGGCGCGCTTCCTGTTCGGCGTGCCCTCGGCCCTCGAATTCTTCTGTGACCAGCTCGCAGCGGCGGCCTTCGACGACGCGATCGCGCGACTCGAAGCGCTCGGCGGCGAGCGCGTGACGATCGACTACGCACCGCTGGCCGAAGCCGCCGCACTGCTCTACGACAGTGCACTGGTGGCCGAGCGCTACGCCGCGGTGCGCCCGTTCTTCGATGCGCACGAGGCCGATGTGATCGAGCCGGTGCGCAGCATCCTCGCGAGCGGCCGCAACTACAACGCGGCCGACTTCGTCGACGCGCAGATCCGTCTGCGCGAACTCGCGCAGCGCGTGGCGCCGATGTGGAGCGATATCGACCTGCTGCTGGTGCCGACCGCACCCACCCACTGCACCATCGAGGCGATGCTGGCCGACCCGGTGGCGCGCAACCGCGAACTGGGCGCGTACACCAACTTCGTCAACCTGCTCGACTATGCGGCGCTGTCGGTGCCCAGCAGCATCCGGCCCGACGGGCTGCCGTTCGGCATCACGCTGATCGGCCCCTGCGGCAGCGACCTGCAGCTGGCCGAACTCGGCCAGCGCTACCACCACGCCACCGGCCTCACGCTGGGCGCGACCGGCCAGCCGCTGCCACCGCCGGTCGCGTTGCCGATGAGTGCAGACACCGTCAAGGTCGCAGTCGTCGGCGCCCACCTGTCGGGCATGCCGCTCAACGGCCAGTTGCGCGAGCGCGGTGCGCGGCTGCTGGCCGAAACGCAGACCGCGGCGCAGTACCGCCTCTACGCCTTGCCCGGCACCGTGCCGCCCAAGCCCGGCATGGTGCGTGTCGCCCCCGGCGCTGGCGGCGCCATCACGGTCGAGGTGTGGGAGATGCCCGTCGCGCAGTACGGCAGCTTCGTCGCACTCATTCCGGCGCCGCTCGGCATCGGCAGCCTGACGCTGGCCGATGGCAGCAGCGTGCAGGGCTTTCTGTGCGAAGCGCTGGCGCTCGAAGGCGCCGAAGACATTACGCAACACGGCGGCTGGCGCCGCTTCATCTCATACAGGAACGCACCATGACCCCCAAGCCAATCTCTTCCAGGCCCTCGCGCCGCAAACTGCTGCAAGCCGGTGCAGCCGGCCTCGGCGTGCTGGCCGCACCCGCCATCGTGCGCGCCCAGGGCGGCCCCAGGATCCGCATCGGCTTCTGGCCGGTGGCGGCCGGTCTGCCGTTCTTTGCGGCGATCGAGAAGGGCTACTTCAAGGAAGCAGGCCTCGACGTGGAGCCGCTCAAGTTCGCCGGCGCCCAGCAGGTGATGGAGGCAATGCTGTCGGGTCGCTCCGACGGCAGCTCGAACGGCACCGGCTCGGCCAACCTCGCGATCGGCGAAATCGCGCAGCCCGGCCTGTTCAAGATCTTCTGTACCAACCCGAGCAACGCGAAGT
>JBDUCH010000376.1:0-3978 GCA_040003555.1 Variovorax sp.
GCGCCGATTTGCTACAGCTTGCGGGCGCTTAACAAATTCAGCTAAAGACCGTGGCCGACCCGGCTCGTTTTTTGGCGAGGCCGGGTTTTTTCATGTCTTTTGAAGTCGTTCCACAGTCGATGTCCTTCGGGGGCCCACTGCCCTTGCGCAGCGGCACGTCGATCGCCGACTACACGCTGGCCTACGAGACGTACGGCACGCTCAATGCGGGCAAGAGCAACGCGGTGTTGGTCTGCCATGCGCTCAATGCCGACCACCATGTGGCGGGCAGCTATGCAGGCCAGGCGAAATCAGCGGGCTGGTGGGACAACATGATCGGCCCCGGCAAGCCGGTCGACACCGACCGCTTCTTCGTGATCGGCGTCAACAACCTCGGCTCCTGCTTCGGCTCGACCGGGCCGATGCACATCAACCCGCAATCCGGCCGCGTCTACGGCGCCGACTTTCCGGTCGTCACGGTTGAAGACTGGGTCGATGCGCAGGCCGGCCTGCTCGACGCGCTCGGCATCCAGACCCTTGCGGCCGTGATGGGCGGCAGCCTCGGCGGCATGCAGGCATTGAGCTGGACGCTGCAGTACCCCGAGCGTGTGCGCCATGCCGTGGTGGTGGCCAGCGCGCCGAACCTCACGGCCGAGAACATCGCCTTCAACGAGGTCGCGCGCCGCGCGATCGTGACCGACCCGGACTTCAACGGTGGCCACTTCTACGAGCACGGCGTGGTGCCAAAGCGCGGCCTGCGCATCGCCCGCATGATCGGGCACATCACCTACCTCAGCGACGACGTGATGAACGAGAAATTCGGCCGCATGCTGCGCAGCGCGGTCGAGGGCGAAGTGGCCGGCACGGCCTACCGCTATTCGACGCAGGAGGTGGAGTTCCAGATCGAAAGCTACCTGCGCTACCAGGGCGACAAGTTCAGCGAATACTTCGACGCCAACACCTACCTGCTGATCACGCGCGCGCTCGACTACTTCGACCCCGCACGCACCTTCGGCGGCAGCCTGACCGATGCACTGGCCCGGGCATCGGCCCGGTTTCTGCTCGTGAGCTTCACGACCGACTGGCGGTTCTCGCCCGCGCGCAGCCGCGAACTCGTGAAGGCGCTGCTCGACAACCGGCGCAGCGTGAGCTACGCCGAGATCGACGCGCCGCACGGCCACGACGCGTTCCTGCTCGACGACGCGCGCTATCACGGTGTGGTGCGCTCCTATTTCGAGAGGATTGCGCCGTGAGCGACCTGGCGACCCAACAGCTGATCGCCCGCCTGGTGCCCCGGGGTGCGCGCGTGCTCGATCTCGGCTGCGGCGACGGCGCCATGCTCGATCTGCTGCAGCGCGAGCGCGGCTGCAGCGGCTACGGTGTCGAGATTGCCGACGGCAACGTGTTGCAGTGCATTCGCCGCGGCGTCGACGTGATCCAGCTCAATCTCGACGAAGGCCTCGCGATGTTCGACGACGCCTCGTTCGACGTGGTGCTGCAGATCGACACATTGCAGCATCTGCGCAATGCCGAGATCATGCTGCGCGAGACCGCGCGCGTGGGCCGCCTCGGCATCGTCGCGTTCCCCAACTTCGCGCACTGGCCCAATCGGCTCAGCGTGGCGCGCGGCCGCATGCCCGTGACGCGGCGGCTGCCCTACCAGTGGTACGACACGCCCAACATCCGCGTCGGCACGTTCAAGGACTTCGAGGTGCTCGCGCAACGCAACAAGCTGCGGCTGCTCGATGCCTTCGGCCTGCAGGAAGGGCGCGAAGTGCGCTGGCTGCCGAACGCGCGTGCCGGCACCGCGGTGTTCAAGTTCGAGCGCACCTGACGCGGTGCCTTTCACGCTCGCCGCACCGCTGCACAGCGAGCTCGTGATCCGCAAGAGCCGCTTCATCGGCTGCGTGCAGCCGGTGGCCGACCGGGCGGCAGCGATCGCGGTGGTCGACGCCTTGCGCATGGCCCATCCCGGCGCGGCCCATGTCTGCTGGGCCCTGATGGCCGGTGGGCAGTCCGCGGCCAATGACGACGGCGAGCCCGGCGGCACCGCCGGCCGGCCCATGTTTGAAGTGCTGCGCCATCAGCAACTCGAAGGCGTGCTCGCAACCGTGGTGCGCTATTTCGGCGGCGTGAAGCTCGGTGCCGGCGGCCTGGTGCGCGCGTACACCGATGCCATCGCCCGGGCGCTGCTCGGCGCCGCGCTGGTGCCGCTCGTGGCGCAGCGCGTGCTGCGCTGTGCCGTGCCCTATGCGCTCGAAGGACTGGTGCGGCGCGAACTGGCGGCTGCGGCCGGCGTGCTCGACGAGGTGCGGCACGACAGTCTCGTCCACTTCGTGTTCGTGCTGCCGGCGCCGGCCGCGTCGGCCTTCATCGCCCGCCTCGACGATGCTGCGCAAGGGCGCGTCGTCTGGCAGCCGGCGTAGGGCGGCGGGGCGCAACCGGCGGGGGTGCGGCATCGGGGCCGGTGGCTGCCAGCAGGCCGCGCGATGGCAGCAGCACCGGCTCGCCGTCCGGCCCGCGACGTGCCATTTCCGCGGTGACGATGCCGGTCGGCACCGCGAGCACGCCCCAGCCAAGCAGCATCATCACGGAGGCGATCAAGCGGCCCAGATCGGTCTTCGGCACCAGGTCGCCGAAGCCGACCGTTGCCATGGTCGAGATCGCCCAGTACACCGCAACGGGAATGCTGGTGAAGCCATGCGTCGGCCCTTCGACCACATAGATCAGCGTGCCCATCACCAGCACCACGAGCATGACGAAGCCGACGAACACGGTGATCTTGCGGCGGCTCGTCGCGACTGCCGTGACCAGCATGCGGTACTCGGCCGAATAGCGCGACAGCTTGAAGATGCGGAACACGCGCAGCAACCGCAGGATGCGCACGTCGATCAGGTACGAGGCCTCGGGCACCAGCACCACCAAAAAGGTCGGCAGCAGTGCGAGCAGATCGATCACGCCGTAGAAGCTCATCGCATAGCGCAGCGGTCGCCGCACGCAGGCGAGCCGGCCCAGGTACTCGAGCGTGAAGAGTCCTGTGAACACCCATTCGAGCACGCTGAAGGCGCCGCCCCAGCGCGCGCGAACCGGTTGCACGCTGTCGAGGATGACGACGGCCACACTGGCCAGGATCACCGCGATCAGCACCAGGTCGAACAGGCGGCCGGCGCGCGTTCCGGATTCGAAGATCACGGAAAAGAGCGCTTTGCGCCAGCCCTTGTCGGGCTTGCCGAAGCGCGCGTCGTCGTCCGTGATGGCTGCGGCAGGCGAAGCGGAGGGGGCGGGGATCGACATGCGCGTGATTGTCGGCGCGCCGGGTGCCGGATGCATGGTCTGGCGCACAACGCAATCGAAAGTACCCAGCCGGCTCGCTTTCGATTTATTCAGTTACGCATCTTTCGCAATGAAGTGCCGCGATGCGTAAGCGCGTTCTTACGATAGCCCTCTTTCTTGAGGAGCTTCCTTTTGGCCACACAGTCCCCATTCTTCGGCAAGCGCACCAGCGATACCGACAACCTCACCTCCCGTCCTGCACCGCTGGTCGGCTCCCCCACCAACCTGTCGGGCTCGCCGGTGAGTCCGTCGTCGTCGTTGATCAATGCGCAGGCGGCCAATGCCGTGGCTGCCGCCAAGGAAGGCGGCAGCAAGCTCACCGTCGGCCCGAACATCAAGCTCAAGGGCGTCGAGATCACCGATTGCGACACGCTGATCGTGGAAGGCCTGGTCGAAGCGACGATGGATTCGCGCGTGATGCAGATCGCCGAGCAGGGCGCCTTCAAGGGCTCAGCCGAGATCGACATCGCCGAGATCCATGGCCTGTTCGAAGGCAACCTCACGGTGCGCGAAAAGCTCGTGATCCACTCGACCGGCAAGGTCACCGGCAAGATCCGCTACAGCAAGATCGTGATCGAAGAAGGCGGCCAGCTGTCGGGCGAGATCACGTTCGGTACCTCGGGCGCCAAGTCCGAAAGCAAGCCGGCCCTGCAAGCCGCCGCTTAA
>JBDUCH010000377.1:0-3971 GCA_040003555.1 Variovorax sp.
GCGCGACCCGTCGCTCGCGGCCGAGTACACCTCGCGCGGCAACCTGGTCGGCGTGGTCACCAATGGCACGGCGGTGCTGGGCCTGGGCAACATCGGCCCACTGGCCAGCAAGCCAGTGATGGAGGGCAAGGGCTGCCTGTTCAAGAAGTTCGCCGGCATCGACGTGTTCGACATCGAACTGGCCGAGAACGACCCCGACAAGCTGGTCGACATCATCGCGGCGCTCGAGCCCACGCTGGGCGGCATTAACCTCGAGGACATCAAGGCGCCCGAATGCTTCTACATCGAGAAGAAGCTGCGCGAGCGCATGAACATCCCGGTGTTCCACGACGACCAGCACGGCACGGCCATCATCTCGGCCGCGGCGCTCCTCAACGGCCTCGAGCTGGTCGGCAAGAAGATCGGAGACGTCAAGATCGCCGTGTCGGGCGCCGGCGCGGCGGCACTGGCCTGCCTCGACGTGATGGTGGGCCTGGGCGCCCAGCCGAAGAACATCTACGCGGTCGATTCCAAGGGCCTGATCTACGAAGGCCGCGCCGGCGGCTTCGACGAATCGAAGGCGCGTTTCTCGCAAAAGGACACGGGCGCCCGCACGCTGGCCGACGTGGTGAGCGGTGCCGACGTGTTCCTCGGCTGCTCGGCGCCCGGCGTGCTGACGGCCGATATGGTGAAGACCATGGGTTCGCAGCCGATCATCCTGGCGCTGGCCAACCCCGAGCCCGAGATCCGGCCGGAGCTGGCCAAGGCCGTGCGACCCGACTGCATCATCGCCACCGGCCGCTCGGACTATCCGAACCAGGTCAACAACGTGCTGTGCTTCCCCTACATCTTCCGCGGCGCGCTCGATTGCGGCGCCAGCAAGATCACGGAGGAAATGAAGCTGGCCTGCGTGCGCGAGATTGCCGACCTCACCAAGGCCGATATCAGCGAAGAGGTTGCAACTGCCTACGAAGGCCAGGAACTCGCCTTCGGCCCCGACTACATCATTCCGAAGCCGTTCGACTCGCGCCTGATCCTGCGCATCGCGCCGGCCGTGGCCCGGGCCGCCGCGGCCTCGGGCGTGGCGGCCCGGCCGATCGAAGATCTCGAGGCCTATCGCCAGCACCTGACCCGTTTCGTCTACCAGACCGGCATGTTCATGCGCCCGGTGTTCACCGCCGCCAAGCTGGCGACCGCCAAGCGCGTAGCCTACGCCGAGGGCGAGGACGACCGCGTGCTGCGCGCGGCCCAGCTCGCGGTGGACGAAGGCCTGGCCATGCCGATCCTGATCGGCCGCCCGGCCGTGATCGAGGCCCGCGTGAAGAAGGCCGGCCTGCATCTGCGCCTGGGCACCGACGTCGAAATCGTCGACCCCGAGAACGACCCGCGCTTTCGCACCTACTGGGACGCGTACCACAAGCTCATGGGCCGCCGCGGCATCACGCCGGAAGCCTCGAAGGCGATGGTGCGGCGCTCCAACACCACCATCGCTTCGCTGATGGTGCACCTGGGCGATGCCGACGCGATGCTGTGCGGGCTGGTCGGCCGCTTCGACAGCCACCTGAAGATCCTGCGCGAAGTGCTGGGCGTCAAACGCGGTGCGCCGGGCTTCGCCACGCTGAATGCGCTGACGCTCGAGAAATACACGCTGTTCGTGGCCGACACCAATGTGCACGAAGACCCGAGCGCCGAAACGCTGGCCAGCATCGCGGTGATGGCTGCGGAGGAAGTGCGCCGCTTCGGCCTGCCGCCCAGGGTGGCGTTTCTCTCGCATTCCAACTTCGGCTCGTCGGATCGCCCGTCGGCCCGCAAGATGCGGCTCGCGCGCGACCTGTTCGCGCGCATGGCACCCGACGTCGAATGCGACGGCGAGATGCACGGCGACGCGGCCCTGTCGGAAGAAGTTCGGCGCAAGGCGCTGCCCGACAGCACGCTCACCGGCGAAGCCAACCTGCTGATCTGCCCGAATCTCGATGCCGCGAACATCCTGTTCAACGTGCTGAAGATGACCGGCGGCAACGGCGTGACGGTCGGCCCGATCCTGCTTGGCGCCGCGGGTTCGGCCCACATCCTGACCGCTTCGGCCACGGTGCGGCGCGTGGTCAACATGACAGCGCTGGCCGTCGCCAACGCCAGCATCCACAAATAGTGCATCTGCGGCTCGCGGGGCACCGAAGGGTTCGCACCAATCGCGTGCGGGCACCTTTTTTGCTTGAATCCCGTGCATTGCACTCACACCGGAATCAAGAATGAACAAGCGCCAGTTGCTCCAATCCTTCCTCGCCGCATCGGCGCTCAGCTTCGGACTGGTCGCGCAGGCCCAGACGACGCCGATCAAGTTCCAGCTCGACTGGCGCTTCGAAGGCCCGGCGGCGCTGTTCCTGCACCCGGCCGCCAAGGGCTATTTCAAGAACGCGGGCCTGGACGTGACCATTGACGCCGGCAACGGCTCGGGCGGCACCGTCACCCGCGTGGCTTCGGGCGCCTACGAAATGGGCTTTGCCGACCTGGCCGCGCTGATGGAATTCCACGCCAACAACCCCGACAGCCCGAACAAGCCGGTTGCGGTGATGATGGTCTACAACAACACGCCGGCCTCGGTGATGGCGCTCAAGAAAAGCGGCATCGCCAAGCCCACCGACCTCGCCGGCAAGAAGCTCGGCGCGCCGGTGTTCGACGCCGGCCGCCGCGCGTTCCCGATCTTCGCCAAGGCCAACAACATCGGCGCCGTCAACTGGACGGCGATGGATCCGACGCTGCGCGAAACCATGCTGCTGCGCGGCGACATCGACGCCATCACCGGCTTCACCTTCACCTCGCTGCTCAATCTGGAAGCACGCGGCGCCAAGGCGGCCGACATCGTGGTGCTGCCCTACCCCGATTACGGCGTGAAGCTGTACGGCAACGTGATCATCGCGTCGCCCAAGCTCATCAAGGAGAAACCGGCGGCGATCAAGGCCTTCCTCTCGGCCTTCGCCAAGGGCGCCAAGGAAGTCATCGCCAACCCCGCCCTGGGCATCGAATCGGTCAAGGCGCGCGACGGCATCATCGACAGCAAGCTCGAAACCCGCCGCCTGCAACTGGCCATCGACACCGTGATCAACAGCCCCGACGCCCGCGCCGAAGGCTTCGGCAGCGTGAACGCCGGCCGCCTCGCGCTGATGGCCTCGCAGGTTTCCGACGCCTTCAACACCAAAACCCGCGTGAGCCCCGACGCGGTGTGGAACGGCACGCTGCTGCCGCCCGCGGCCGAACTTGCGATCCTGCGCAAGTGATGACGGGCACCGGCGCGGCCCCCTTCGTCGATTTCCACGACGTCTGGCTCGCGTACAACGAAGAGCTGCTCGCGCAGAACCACTTCGCCGTCGAGGCGATCGACCTGCAGGTGCAGCGCGGCGAGTTCATCGCCATCGTCGGGCCTTCGGGCTGCGGCAAGTCGACCTTCATGAAGCTCACGACCGGGCTCAAGATGCCGTCGATGGGCAAGATCCGCATCGACGGACAGCCGGTGACCGGCCCGCTCAAGATCTCGGGCATGGCTTTCCAGGCGCCCTCGCTGCTGCCCTGGCGCACCACCGTCGACAACGTGCTGCTGCCGCTCGAGATCGTCGAGCCCTACCGCTCCAGCTTCAAGGCCAGGCGGAAGGAATACGTCGAGCGTGCGCGCAAGCTGCTGCAGAAGGTCGGCCTGGCCGGTTACGAAGACAAGTTCCCCTGGCAGCTCTCGGGCGGCATGCAGCAGCGCGCCAGCATCTGCCGCGCGCTGATCCACGAACCCAAGATGCTGCTGCTCGACGAGCCCTTCGGCGCGCTCGATGCATTCACGCGCGAAGAGCTCTGGTGCATCTTGCGCGACCTCTGGACCGAACAGAAATTCAATGTAATCCTGGTCACGCATGACCTGCGCGAATCGGTGTTCCTGGCCGATACCGTGTATGTGATGAGCAAGAGCCCGGGCCGCTTCGTGGTCAAGCGCGAGATCGAGCTGCCGC
>JBDUCH010000378.1:0-3954 GCA_040003555.1 Variovorax sp.
CGCCCTGCGCGAAGCTCACGGTTTCGGTGGCCTTGTAGATCAGCACGAAGCCCAGTGCGATCAGGCCGTAGATGCAGCCTTGCGCGATGCCCGAGATCAGCAGCTGGATGACTTGCAAGAACGGCCTCCGGTGTTCACAGCACCACGCGCCCGGCGTCGTGCAACGCCAGCCGCCGCGAGCCGGCCAGGATGTCGCTCGGCTTCAGGCCGTACACCTGCCGGATCGAATGGCTGAAGTGCGTGGAATCGGGATAGCCGGTGTCGAGCGCGATGTCGGTCAGCGTCGAAGGCTCGCGCACATGGCGCAGCAGGCTGCGCGCGCGCTTCCACGCGCGGAATGCGCGAAACGGCACGCCGGTCTCCTGCTTGAACAAATGGAGGAAGCGCGAGAACGACAGGTGCACCGCCGCAGCGCAGGCTTCGGCCGAGGCCGGGCCAGCCGGGTCGGCGTTGATGCGGTCGATGACTTCGCGGATGCGTGCGTCGAAGGGGCGCGGCGCCAGTGCGGCGCCGAAAAACAGCGTGTCGAAGTCGAAGCTGTTGAAGCATTCGCGGCCCGACGCCACCAGCAACCGCGCATGGCCGTCGCGCACGCGCTGCACGAAGGCCGGCGCATCGACCGGGCCGCAATGCTGCAGAACCGCAGGCAGGCGCGCCGCATCGACCGACTCGGCTTCGATCAGCAGATTGAGGATCAGCGGGCCCGCGCTCTGCACGCGGTGCGGCACCTGCGGCGGCACCACCAGCAAGTCGCCGCTCTGCCAGGCGCCGCCACCGATGCAGAGGCGGTTCGGCGGCGCGCCGGCCGGCGACACATAGACGCCGTGGCCGCCCAGCGTGCGCTCGCCGGCGGCACCCAGCAGACCTGCATAGAACACGCGCTGTGTGGTGATCCACATGAGGCGCTCGCCACGCGGCGTGCGCAACGTCCTCGTCGTCTCTTGCATGCTCTTGTTGTCTCCTGCACGTGGCGTCGGATGGCGGAGCCAGCCGGGTCTTCGGGTCATCGTAGCGGGGCAGGTCGACAACAAGCGGGTCATTTGCGCGGGGACTTTCCCTAGTCCGCGCTCGCGATATCCGCAGGCACCCGCACCGGCAGCTCCAGCAGCATCTGGCCCATGCCCTTGCCGAGCGGATCCATGCGCGGCGAGCGCGGGCCGCCGCCGGCCAGCGCGCCGTGCAGCAACAGGTTCAGGCCGTGGATGCCGGGCAGATGAAAGCGCTCGACCTCGCCCAGCACGAGATGCGCGAACCAGGCCTTCACCGCCTCCGGTGTCACGCTGGCCCAGATCCAGGGCAGCCACTCGGGCCGGCGCGCGACCAGGCCGATGTTGGAGATGTCGCCCTTGTCGCCGCTGCGGGCCCAGGCGAGTGCGATCAAGGGAACCTCGTGGGTGGCGCTGCGCAGATCGACTTCCGGCGGCGCTTTCGTGGGCGCGGCAGCGATCGACGCGAAGGTCGCGGGCCAGGGCACCGGGCGGGCCTCGCCCTCGGTCACCACCGACACCGGAACCTCCGATTTCGCGTGCAGGAAGGCCGACGGCTCAATCAGCGGCGACACCGACGGCCGCCCCGCGCCCGGCCCCGTGGTGCCCGGCGCCCACGAGGTGCCGGCCGGTGCGACCTCGCGCGCGAACAGTTCGAGCGCCGGCCTCGAGGCATGGTCGACCACCAGCCGCAGCATCACCTCCCGCGCGGCACCGGTGCGGGCGCGCGGGCCGTAGAGCGACTCGACGCCGAGCAACTCGATGTGCGTGGCGCTGTAGTCGGCCCAGCCGCGCGCCGCGAACAGTTCGCGCGTGCGCTCGAGGATCGCCTCGGCCGTGCGCCTCGCCTTGGCGGCTGCGTCGAGCCCGACGATGACCAGGCTGCCGGCGCAGCGCCAGCCGTCCTGCGCGGTGGCGGAAATCTTGTAGCCGTCGGTCGGCGGGCGGCCCCGGGCGCCGGTCACGTGCACATGCTCTTCGTCCTGCTGCGTGATCACCACCTCACGGAAGTCGCAGGCCACGTCGGGCAGCAGGTAGGCGGCCGGATCGCCGATTTCATAGAGCATCTGCTCGGCCACGGCCGCGCGCAGCATGCGCCCGCCGGTGCCGGCCGGCTTGGTGACGCTGAAGCTGCCGTCGGCCGCGCATTCGACGATCGGATAGCCAATGTGGGCCCAGTCGGGAATCGACTGCCAGTCGGTGTGCAGCCCGCCGGTCGCCTGACAGCCGCATTCGATGATGTGGCCGGCCAGGCTGCCGCCGGCCAGTCGATCCCAGTCGTCGTCGGCCCAGCCGAATTCGTGCATCAGCGGCCCGAGCGTGACGGCGCTGTCGACGCAGCGGCCGGTGACGACCACGTCGGCGCCGCCCGCGAGCGCCTGCCTCACGCCCTGCGCGCCGAGGTAGGCGTTGGCGCTGAGCAGGCGTTGCTGCGGAAACTGCGCGCGCACGTCATCGCCGAGTACGACCGCGATGCGCACCGTCACGCCGAGTTCGACCGCCAGCACGCGCAACGCCGCGGCGCAGCCTTCGGGATGGATGCCGCCCGCGTTGCTCACCACCTTGATGCCGCGCGCGATGCAATCGGCCAGCACGTCACGCATCGCCACGTCGACGAAATCGGTCGCGTAGCCCGTCTCGGGCTTGCGCAGCCGCGCCGCGGCCAGCACGGCCATGGTGGTTTCGGCCAGGTAGTCGAACACCAGGTAGTCGATCTGCCCGGAATCGACGAGCTGGCGCGCGCCGACGCTGCTGTCGCCCCAGAAGCCCGAGGCGCCGCCGATGCGGACGACGGAGCGTGGGGTGGACGGCGCGGCGGCGGGCATGGCGCGGAGCCTATGCGGCCCGGCGCGATGCGGCTTGCGGAAACTGGCTGGGGAGGGAGAAGTTCAGCTCGCGGTGCGCGGCTTGACGCAGCCGGCCGCTTCGCGCGCCCGGCTGCGCGCGGTGTCGACATCCTGCGCATGCACCAGCGCCACACCCATGCGGCGCTTGACGAAGCTTTCGGGCTTGCCGAACAGCCGCACGTCGGCGCCTGGCACGCGCATCGCCTCCGCCACGCCGTCGAACACGATGCCGGTGGCGTCGACACCGCCGTAGATCACCGCGCTGGCGCCTGCGCTCTTGAGGGTGGTGTCGACCGGCAGGCCGAGGATCGCCCGCGCGTGCAGCTCGAACTCGTTCTGCCACTGCGTCGCCATCGTCACCATGCCGGTGTCGTGCGGACGCGGGCTGACCTCGCTGAACCAGACCGCATCGCCCTTCACGAACAGCTCGACGCCGAACAGGCCCTGGCCGCCGAGGTCGGCCGTGACGGCCTGCGCGATCTGCTGCGCCTTCTGCAGCGCGGCCGGCGCCATGGGGTGCGGCTGCCAGCTCTCGACGTAGTCGCCACTCACCTGCAGGTGGCCGATCGGCTCGCAGAATGCCGTCTGCACGGTGCCGTCGGCGGCGACGGCACGCACCGTCAGCAGCGTGATCTCGTAGTCGAAGTCGATGAAGCCCTCGACGATCACCCGGCCATGGCTCACGCGGCCGCCGGCCATGGCGTAGTCCCAAGCCTTTTGCACGTCGGCCGGGCCGTCGATCTTGCTCTGGCCTTTGCCGGAACTGCTCATCACGGGCTTGACGACGCAGGGGTAGCCGATGCCTTTTCCGTTCTCGCCGTCGATCGCGGCCTGCAGTTCGGCCAGCGAGTCGCAGAACTTGTAGGGGCTGGTCGGCAGGCCCAGCGTTTCGGCGGCCAGGCGGCGAATGCCTTCGCGATCCATCGTCAGGCGCGCCGCGCGCGCGGTCGGGATCACGCGCACCACGCCGGCGTCTTCAAGCTGCTGCAGCATCGGCGTGGCGATGGCCTCGATCTCGGGCACCACGAGCATCGGTTTCTCGGCTTCGATCAACGCCTTGAGCGCGGCCGGATCGCTCATGGTGATGGTGCGCGCGTGGTGCGCCACCTGCTGGCCGGGCG
>JBDUCH010000379.1:0-3939 GCA_040003555.1 Variovorax sp.
TCTGGTCGAAGGAGCCGCCGTCGGCGAAGTGCGCCTTGTCGGCCTTGGCCCAGCCACCGAAGGCTTCGTCGATCGTGAACAGCGGCAGCTTGGGCAACTGCTTGGCGTACTTGGCCTGCGCCTTGGCGGATGTCGGGCGGTAGAAATGCTTGCCGATGATGTCCTGCGCCTCTTCGCTGTAGAGGTACTTGAGGTATTCCTCGGCCACGGCACGGGTGCCCTTCTTGTCGACGTTCTTGTCGACCACCGTCACGGGCGGCTGGGCCAGGATGCTCAGGCTCGGGTACACGAAGTCGACCTTGTTGCCGAACTCCTTCTCGAGCAGGTAGGCCTCGTTCTCCCAGGCGATCAGCACGTCGCCCTGGGCGCGCTGCGCGAAGGTGATGGTCGAGCCGCGAGCGCCGGTGTCGAGCACGGGCACATTGCCGTAGACCTTGCGCACGAAGTCGCGCGCCTTGTCGTCGCCGCCGTACTTGCGCTTGGCGTACTCCCAGGCCGCGAGGTAGTTCCAGCGGGCACCGCCCGAGGTCTTGGGGTTGGGTGTGATCACGCTCACGCCCGGCTTGGCCAGGTCGTCCCAGTCCTTGATGCCCTTCGGGTTGCCGGCGCGCACCACCAGCACGATGGTCGAGGTGTACGGCGACGCACCGAGCGGCAGGCGCTTTTGCCAATCGGCCGGGATCAGGTTGCCGTGGTTGTGCAGCGCGTCGACGTCGCCGGCCAGGGCCAGGGTGGCCACGTCGGCGTCCAGGCCGTCGATGATCGAGCGCGCCTGCTTGCCCGAGCCGCCGTGCGATTGCCGGATCACCACGTTCTGGCCGGTCTTGCCTTTCCAGTAGGTCGCGAAGGCCTTGTTGTAGTCGACGTAGAGCTCGCGCGTCGGGTCGTACGACACGTTCAGCAGGTTGATGGTCTGTGCGAACGACGGCAGTGCCGTCAGGGCCATGCCGGCACCCAGGGTGGCACCAAGGGAAAGCTTGATAAAGTCGCGGCGAAGGCTCATGGGGGTCTTTCGAAAGCAATCTGCAGTAAGAAGCTGTGGATTCTGGAAGCCCCTCTGCATAACTGGAACTACCGTTTTCTAAGTTCTAAATAGCCAAACTAACTAAAGGCAACCCCAGATGGCGCGAATGGTTCAGTGTGTGAAGCTCGGCAAAGAGGCCGAAGGCCTCGATTTCCCCCCCTACCCCGGCGAGCTCGGCAAGCGCTTGTGGGAGAACGTGAGCAAGGAAGCCTGGGCCGCCTGGCTCAAGCAGCAGACCATGCTGGTGAACGAAAACCGCCTGAATCTGGCCGACCAGCGTGCCCGGGAGTACCTGAAGCGCCAGATGGAGAAGCATTTCTTCGGCGACGGCGCCGACGTTGCCCAGGGTTACGTTCCCCCGGCAGCCTGAGCCCACCCCCCAGTCTCCGCGCACTTCGTGTCGCGCGCGCCTTGGGAAAGTCATGACCGAGCCTGTGCAGTGGAGAGCCGATGGCGTGCCGCGCAGTGCCCGCTTCGAAGACATCTATCACACCGAAAGCGGCGCGCCGGCGCAGTCTCAGCACGTGTTTCTGGGTGGGTGCAACTTGCCCGAGGCATGGGCCGGACAGCCAAAATGGCTGATTCTCGAAACCGGCTTCGGGTTTGGCCTCAATTTTCTGACAACCTGGCAGGCCTGGCGCGCCGATCCGGCGCGGCCACGGATGCTGCACTTTGTTTCGATCGAGGCGCATCCGGTCGCGCGTGACGATCTGCTGCGCGCCGCGGCGGCTTACCCGGAACTGCGCGAACTGGCCGAACTGCTGGCTGCGCAATGGCTCGAGCTGCTGCCCGGCTTTCACCGCCTGTGCTTCGACGACGGCCGCGTGCTGTTGACGCTGTGCGTGGGCGACGTGCAGGCCATGCTGCGCGCCCAGCGCTTCGAGGCCGACAGTATTTTTCTCGACGGCTTCAGCCCCGATCGCAACCCGGTGATGTGGTCGCCGGACACGCTCAAGAGCGCGTCGTGCTTTGCGCGGCGCGGCACCGGTATCGCGACCTGGACCATCGCACGCGCCGTGCGTGATGCCTTGACCCAATGCGGCTTCCAGGTGCGCAAGGCACCCGGCCTGCCGCCCAAGCGCGATTGCCTGCGCGGCGTATTCGACCCCGCGTGGACGCCGCGGCGCCGCGAGCCGGCGGCCGAACGTGTCGCGCCGGCGCGCTGCGCGGTGATCGGTGCCGGTCTTGCTGGCGCGGGCGTGGCGGCGAGCCTGGCGCGGCGCGGCTGGCTGGTCGATGTGTTCGATCGCGCCGACCGGCCGGCCGCGGGTGCTTCGGGCCTGCCGGTCGGCGTGCTGGCGCCGCACGTTTCGCCCGACGATGCCCTGCTCTCGCGCCTGACGCGCGCCGGCATCCGCGCGACCTGGCAGCAACTGGAGGCGCTGCTGGCCGAAGGCTGCGACTGGCGCGCGAGCGCCGTGATCGAACGCCGGCCGGATGGCGACATGCGCCTGCCGCAAGGCTGGACTCCGGAAGGGCCGAACCTGTCGTGGCCTGCCGATACGGCGCAACTTGCATCGGCGCAATTGCCTGCCGGCACCGCCGCGTTATGGCACCAGCGCGCGGGCTGGGTGCGACCGCGCGCACTGGTCGAAGCATGGCTGGCGCAGCCGGGCATCCGGCTGCAGACGGGTTGCGAGGTCGCCCGGATCGCGCCTTCCGGCGCAGGCTGGCAGTTGTTCGGCGGCGACGACACGCTGCTGAGCGATTCGGATCGCGTCGTGGTTGCCGCCGGCTTCGAAAGCGGCCGCTTTGCCGCTTCGCTGCCGCTGCAACCGGTGCGCGGGCAGGTCGAATGGGGGCGTGTGGCGTCGAACGCTGCGTTGCCGCAGGCGCCGGTCAACGGCGACGGCCACCTCGTCGCACAAGTGCCAGATGGCGACGGCGCGCTGTGGCTCAGCGGCGCCACCTTCGACCGCGAAAGCCTCGACACCACGCCCCGCGCCGCCGATACCGCAGCCAACCGCGAACGGCTCGCGCGCCTGCATCCGGGCGCGGCCGCGCTGCTGGCCGCCGAGTTCGATCTCGCCACACCCTGGGTCGGTATCCGATGCGCTTCCGGCGACCGCCGGCCGCTGGTCGGGCCGGTGCCGGATCAGCCCGGCCTGTGGGTCTGTACCGCACTGGGCTCGCGCGGCCTGACCTTCGCCGCGCTCTGCGCCGAATTGTTGGCGGCGCACTGGCATGGCGAACCGCTGCCGCTGCCGATCGCGCTCGCCAAGTCGCTGGACACGCGTCGTCTTTGACGGCAGGGAACGGGGAGAATCCGCCATGGCCATCCGCTACGACATCAAACATACCACCGTCTACCGCTACAAGCGGCCCGTGACCTTCGGGCTGCACCGCGTCATGTTTCGCCCGCGAGACAGCCACGACCTGCGCGTGCTGGCAACCGACCTGCAGGTGAGTCCGACCGCGAACGTGCGGCTGATACAGGATCCGCATTCCAACTCGGTCGCGCTGGTGCAGCCGATGGGCAAGGCAACCGAACTCAAGGTGGTGTGCTCCTTCACCATCGAACAGGTGCCGCCGTCGGAAGACCTGCTGCTCGAGATCGACCCCGCCGCCGAATTTTTGCCGTTTGCCTATTCGATCCAGGATCGGCTCGACCTCGAACACTATCTGCGTCCGCACCATCCCGACCCGGATGGCACGCTGATCCGCTGGGCGCACCAGTTTCTGTACAGCGACGAGCCCAACAGCACCCGGGAGGTGCTTGCACGCATGAATGCGCACATCGGCAAGAGCCTGAAGTACCAGGCACGCGACGAGGAAGGCACGCAGAGCCCGCTAGAAACGCTGAACCTGGGCAGCGGCAGCTGCCGCGACTACGCATTGCTGATGATGGAAGCGGCGCGGCGCCTCGGCGTCGCAACGCGCTTCGTTTCCGGCTACCTGTATGACGCCGCGCTCGA
>JBDUCH010000380.1:0-3937 GCA_040003555.1 Variovorax sp.
CGACCGGGATCTCGCGCAGCAGCTTGGGGCCGAGCGTCTTGCGGCCGATGCGGCGCTGCAGTTCGGCGAAGGGCTGCACCTTGTCGTCCCTCCACACCACGACCTCGCCGTCGAGCACGGTGCCGTCGGGCAGCGCTTCGCCCATGGTCGCGAGTTCGGGGAAGCGGTCGGTCACGAGTTCTTCGCCGCGCGACCAGAGCCACACCTGCCCTGCGCGCTTGACCAGTTGCGCGCGTATGCCGTCCCACTTCCATTCGACGACCCAGTCGGCCGGCGGCCCGAGCAGGGCATCGAAACGCCCAACCGGTTCGTTGAACGGATGTGCGAGGAAGAACGGGTAGGGCTGGCCGCTGGTCTGCTGGTGCTGCTCACCATCGCTTTCGGGCGCGATCAGCTTCGCATAGTCGTTGGCGGCAGGCTGCCCGCCGATGTGGGTGTAGCCCATGAGCCGCTGCGCGACACGCTTGGGGTCAATGCCGCCCACCGCCGCCAGCGCCTGCGTCACCTGCAGCTTCGACACGCCAACGCGGAAGGCGCCGGTGATGAGCTTGAAATAGACCAGGCGCTCGTCGGGCGCGAGCTGGCGCCACTGCGCGCGCAGCATGCCGGCCAGTTGCTCGGGTGGTGTCTTGCGCAGCGGCAGCAGGTGCTGCTCGACCCACACGGCGAGCCCCAGGTCATGCTGCGCGGTCGGTGGCGGCAGCAGCAGCGAGATGGTCTCGGCCAGGTCGCCGACCGCCTCGTAGCTCTCGTCGAACAGCCATTCGGGCAGGCCGGCTGCCTGCTGCGCCAGCAGGCGCAGCAGCTTGGTCGGCACCAGCTGGCGTGGCTTGCCGCCGGCCAGGAAGTAGACGGCCCAGGCGGCGTCTTCCGGCGCTGCGCTGTGCAGGTAGCGCTGCAGCGCCGCCTGCTTGGCCAGGCTCGAAGTGGTCGCGTCAAGCTCGCGGTAGAGCGTGGCAAAGGCTTTCATGCCGCCGGCGCCTCGGCCTTGTCGGCGATGTCCTCGTCGCCATACTCGGTCTTGAAGCCCTGGGCCTCCAGCCCGTTCTCGGTCAGCCAGCGCACCAGCACCGCGACGCTGCCGTGCGTCACCAGCACACGTTCGGCGCCGGTGCCGGCGATGGCTTGCTGCAGCCCCGACCAATCGGCGTGGTCGCTCATGACGAAGCCGCGATCGACGCCGCGGCGGCGGCGCGTGCCGCGCAGCTGCATCCAGCCGCTGGCGAACGCGTCCGCATAGTTGCCGAAGCGGCGCATCCACGGCGTGCCCTGCGCCGAGGGCGGCGCCAGCACGAGTGCACGTTGCAGCGTCTGGGCGTCGACGCCAGGATCGGTCACGCGCAGCGTAGTCGCCAGCGCGACGCCGGCCGCGCGGTACACGGCATTGAGCGGCTCGACCGCGCCATGCACCACGATCGGCCCGATGCCCGCGTCGACACCGTGCAGGATGCGCTGCGCCTTGCCGAAGGCATAGCAGAACAGCACCGATGCGCGGCCCTCTTCGGCATTGCGGCGCCACCAGTCGTTGATTTCGGCGAACAGCACCGCCTGCGTCGGCCAGCGGTAGATCGGCAGGCCGAAGGTCGATTCGGTGATGAAGGTATTGCAGGGCACGGGCTCGAAGGGCGTGCAGGTGCCGTCGGACTCGGTCTTGTAGTCGCCCGAAGCGACCCATACGCGGCCACCGTGTTCAAGCCGCACCTGCGCCGAGCCGAGCACATGTCCGGCGGGGTGCAGCGACACGCGCACGCCGTGGTGCTCGATCGCCTCGCCATAGGGCAGCGTCTGCAGCTGGATGTCGGCGCCGAGCCGGGTGCGCAGCGTGCCTGCGCTGTCGGTGTGCGCCAGGTAGTGGCCATGGCCGACGCGCGCGTGGTCGGAGTGCGCATGCGTGATGACGGCACGTTCCACCGGCTTCCAGGGGTCGATGTAGAAATCGCCGGCCGGGCAGTAGAGGCCTTCGGGCCTCGCCACGATCAGGTCGGCAGCACGGGAGATGGACGTTTCGGGCATGGCCCGCCATCGTAGGCCGCTGTGCCGGATTCAGCCCGTCCGGGTGCGGCAGGCCGCACGCACCAGCCGGTGGGTAGGGTTGGGCTCGACATCGCGAAACAGCATTGGCCGCGGACTCGCCGCGTAGTCGGACGTGTGGTGCGGGATGCCCGTCCAGAAAGGCGCCAGGTAGTAGGTCGCGTTCATGTACTCGGCTTTTCCGCTACGGCAGTCGAACGCCACCTGCGACTCGTACGACCGGTAGGGCACGCCGTCCCAGTTGACGCGATCGGCCGAGCGGCTGACGCGCACGTTCATGATCTTGCGGTCGCTCGAGGTCGCCACGGCGACGGGGTCGACCTGCACCGTGTTGACCACCGGATCCTGCAGATTGCCGGTGACGGTGAACCAGGGGGTTTGGGCGAACGCCGGCGCGCCCACCGAGCCGAGCAGCAGCAACACCAACCACGTCTTCACGTCGACTCCTTCAGCACCGATGCCGCCCCCTGCGACATACACCTATGACTTTAACGTGCCGGCGGCGACGTGCAGCGGCCAGCGTCAGCCTTTGGCCACTTCGTGCGACGCCATCAGCTCCAGCGCCTTGACCAGCGCGGAGTGGTCGAGCTGATCCCAGCCGTTGGCCGCGCAGGCCTGCATGAGCTGCGCCGCGTTTGCCGTCTGCGGCAGCGCCACGCCGATGGCTTTGGCGCCGGCCAGTGCCAGGCTGAGGTCTTTCTGGTGCAGCGCGATGCGAAAGCCCGGGTTGAAGGTGCGCTTGATCATGCGTTCGCCATGCACTTCGAGAATGCGGCTCGATGCAAAGCCGCCCATCAGCGCCTGGCGCACCTTGGCTGGGTCGGCACCCGCCTTGCTCGCAAACAGCAGGGCCTCGCCGACCGCCGCGATGTTGAGCGCCACGATGATCTGGTTGGCCACCTTGGTGGTCTGGCCGTCGCCGGTTCCACCGACATGGGTGATGTTCTTGCCCATGCGCTCGAACAGGGGCTTGGCCCGGGCGAATGCTTCATCGGTGCCGCCCACCATGATGGTAAGGCTGGCGGCCTTGGCGCCCACTTCGCCGCCCGACACCGGGGCATCGAGGTAATCGCAGCCCAGGTCGTTGATCTTCTTCGCGAAGGCCTTGGTCTCGATCGGCGAGATGCTGCTCATGTCGATGACGGTCTTGCCCTTCGAGAGGCCTGCGGCCACGCCGTCTGCGCCGAACAGCACGGCCTCGACATCGGGCGTGTCGGGCACCATCGTGATCACGATCTCGGCCTGTTGCGCGACCTCCTTGCCGTTGGCGCAGGCGACGGCATTGCTGGCTGCAATCTCGGCGTTCACCTTGCTGCGCTTGACGTAGTAGAGCTGGTGCCCCGCGTTGACCAGATGCAGCGCCATGGGCGCGCCCATGATGCCGAGGCCGATGAATCCGATGTTCATTTCAGTGTCCTTTCAGTCGATGGAGGAGCCGGCCCGGGGCGGGACGGCGTGCATCGGGTTTTGGTTGTTCAGCGGTCGAACGCCGGGCGCTTCGGATCGAACTTCCACCCCGGAACGAGGTATTGCATGGCCGTTGCGTCGTCGCGCGAACCCAGGCCGTGCTGCTTGTAGAGCTGGTGCGCCTTCTCGACCTCGGCCATGTCGAGCTCGACGCCGAGGCCGGGCTTCTTGGGCACCTGCACATGGCCGTCGACGATCTGCAGCGGATCCTTGGTGAGGCGCTGGCCGTCCTGCCAGATCCAGTGCGTGTCGATCGCGGTGACCCGACCCGGCGCGGCCGCACCGACGTGCGTGAACATGGCCAGCGACACGTCGAAATGATTATTGGAATGGGAGCCCCAGGTCAGGCCCCAGTCGCGGCATGTTTGCGCCACGCGCACCGAACCGGCCATCGTCCAGAAGTGCGGGTCGGCCAGCGGGATGTCGACCGACTGCAGCG
>JBDUCH010000381.1:0-3933 GCA_040003555.1 Variovorax sp.
CACTTGTCGGCGTGAAGGTGGGGGGCGGTGGGATCTGCCAGTGCGCACCTACAGCTACGGGCGGCAACTCGGCCGACACCGTTCTGTTCGGTTCAGCTTTCCCCGAACTCGATTACCACGCGCGACGCGACTTCGCCACGCTGAAGGCGGTCGAGAACTTGGTTGATGGACGACAGCGGCTGAAGCTCGATATCGGCCTTGACCTTGCCGTCGGCAGCAAAGGCAAGCGCTTCGGCCATGTCGCGGCGCGTGCCGACGAAGGAGCCGCGCACCGTGATGCAGTTCGCGACGACATCGAAGAGCGGAACCGGAAATTCTCCGGGCGGCAGCCCGACCAGAACGCAGGTGCCGAGCTTGCGTGTCATGCCGACGCCCTGCTTGAACGCAGCGAGCGAGGGCGCTGTGATCAGAACGCCGTGCGCTCCACCGCCGGTCGCCTTCTTCACCTCGGCGGCCGGGTCGCCGTGCAGGGCATTGACGACGAGGTCGGCGCCAAGGAGCTTGGCGTGCGCGAGCTTGCCTTCATCGATGTCGACCGCGCAGACATGGAGTCCCATCACCTTGGCATACTGGATCGCGAGATGCCCGAGGCCGCCGACACCGGAGATGACGATCCATTCGCCGGGCTTTGCCTGCGTCTCCTTGATGCCCTTGTAGGTGGTGATGCCGGCGCAGATGATCGGTGCGGCATCCTTGGCCGCGAGTGCGGCCGGCACATGGGCGACGTAGCCGGGGTCGGCAAGGATGTACTCGGCAAAGCCCCCGTTTTTGGTATATCCGCCGAACTGCGCTTGGCCACACACCGTTTCCCAGGCCGAGAGGCAATACTCGCAGTGGCCACAGGCCGAGTAGAGCCACGGCACGCCGACGCGGTCGCCCTCCTTGACGCTGGTCACGCCCGACCCGACGGCCGAGACCCGGCCGATGCCCTCATGACCGGGAATGAACGGGAGCGTGGGCTTCACCGGCCAGTCGCCATGCGCGGCGTGAAGATCGGTGTGGCACACGCCACAGGCCTCGGTCTTGACTACGATCTGGCCCGGCCCGGGAGACGGTATGTCCCATTCCCGAATCGCCAGGGGCTTTCCGAAGTGCTCGACAACGGCGGCTTGCATCTTGAGTGCCATGGGTCATTTCTCCTTCAGGCTGGGTGAGAGGGCAGTGAGCCCTCTTCTATCGCGCCCGGCCAGGAGATGGCTTGCGCTGCATCAAGGGCGCTCCCCGCCGCTGAAGCAAGACGCGGCTGCTAGCGGCTGCTGCAAGAACTGCGTCCCTTCATCAAGAACGTTCCAGATCCTGATCTCGCATTCCAGATCGGGCTTGTGGCGGCTCAGGCGGTGATCCACGAGGCCGCCTCGCACCGGCCAGAAATGCTGGCGCGAGCGGAATTCGTGCAAGAGGTCGTGGCGCTTTTGGAGAGATACCTCCGGCGTCGCCGCTGAGCACGGCCCTCAAGCCGCGACGGGCATCACGCGTCCAGCAGCATCCCGCGCTCTTCGATGAACGCGACCACTTCGGCCAGGCCGGTGTTGGTCTTGAGGTTGGTCATTACGTAAGGGCGCTGCTTGCGCATGCGTTTCGTGTCGGCTTCCATCACGTTCAGGTCGGCGCCGACGTAGGGCGCCAGGTCGGTCTTGTTGATGACGAACAGGTCGCTCTTGGTGATGCCGGGGCCGCCCTTGCGGGGGATCTTCTCGCCAGCCGCCACGTCGATCACGTAGATCGTGAGGTCGCTCAGTTCGGGGCTGAAGGTGGCGGCCAGGTTGTCGCCGCCGGATTCGACGAACACCACGTCGGCATCCGGAAAGTCAGCCAGCATGCGATCGATCGCCTCGAGGTTGATCGATGCGTCTTCGCGGATCGCGGTGTGCGGGCAGCCGCCGGTTTCCACGCCCATGATGCGTTCGGCCGGCAGCGCGCCGGCGACCGTCAGCAGGCGCTGGTCTTCCTTGGTGTAGATGTCGTTGGTGATGGCGATCAGGTCGTACTTGTCGCGCATCGCCTTGCAAAGCATTTCGAGCAGCGTGGTCTTGCCGGAGCCGACTGGCCCGCCGATGCCCACGCGCAGGGGCGGCAGTTTCTTGGTGCGGTTGGCGATGTGGTGCAGGGCGGAGGACATGGTGTGGTCAGCTTCGGAACAAGCGGGAGTATTGGGTTTCGTGTCGGGCCGAGTACACGGCAAGCATCGGCGAAAAAGCCTGGCGCTCGTCATCTGACAGTGTGACCGCGCGATCGACCGCTGCGGGAATTTCTTCGGCCAGCCGGCCCAGCATGCGCTGGCCCGCGCTCTGGCCCAGCGGCACGGATTTGACGGCCGCGCCGACCATGTTCTCGGCCCAGCCGAAAGCGAAGGCGAGGCAGCCGTCGCGCAGGCTTGCCTGCGTGCGGCTCGCCGCGAAAGCGAACGCCACGGGGTAGGTGACCGGCAGGCCATCGAAAGACAGCGGCACGTCGGCGTGGTGCAGCTTGAGCCATTCGACGAAGGAGCGGCCCATCTGCTCGGTCTGCAGCAGGAACTCGGCCGATTCGCGTGTCTGCAGCACCCAGGCGTTGAGCGTGCGAATACGCTCTGCGTTGCCGTCGCGCCAGGCCGCGATCGACTGCGCGACCACCGGCAGATCGCCGCGCGCCAGGCTCAGGTGCAACTGGTCGGCGATCCAATCCGCGGCCTGCGCCTCGGTGGCGAGGCCGGCCCATTCGACGCCGGCCTCGAACCCTTCGGAATACGAGAAACCGCCGATCGGCAGCGCCGGCGAGGCGAGCCAGATCAACTGCAGCAGGCTGGCCGCGGGCAGGGCTCCGGCAGGGTCAGGCATCGTCAGTCAGTGCGAATGGCTGTGGCCGTGATGGTCATGGCCGTGATCGTGCGGTTGGGCGTAGGCGTCGGGGTGCAGCACCGGGCCGACGGGCGCTGCAGCGCTGCCACCGTGCGAATGCCCGTGGTCGTGCCCGGCCGCCTGTGCGCCATAGGCGCCGCCCTCGGGCTCGAAGGCTTCCTCGGCCTCGCGCACGATCAGGTGCATCGAGCGCAGCATCGCGGCCAGCACATGGTCGGGCTCGATCTTCAAATGGTCGGGCTTCAGTTCGATCGGCACATGCCGGTTGCCCAGGTGATAGGCCGCACGCGTCAGGTCGAACGGCGTGCCGTGCGCGGTGCAGTGCGTGATCACCAGCACCGGCTGCGGCGCGGCGATGACGCGCACCAGCGAGCCGTCTTCGGCCACCAGCACATCGCCGCCGCGCACCGCCGTGCCGCGCGCCAGGAACACGCCGATCTGGCGGCCCTGCGAATCGGTCGCGTCGAAGCGGCTTTTCTGGCGAACGTCCCAGTCGAGTTCGATGGTGGCGGCGCGCTTGAGCAGCACGGGCGCAAGGCCGCGGCCCTGGGGCATGAGTTTGTTGGCGGTAAGCATGGCAGGCTGACGCAGATCGCGTCCGGGAAAGAAAGAAGTCCTTGGAGAATACCCAGCCTGTCAAGACATCGGTGCCCGCACGTCTTGCGCCTCAGAACAAAAAGTACCGCTGCGTCAACGGCTGAGAGGCCACCGGCTCGCAGGTCAACAGGTTTCCGTCGGCACGCACCGCATAGGTCTGCGCATCGATCTCCATCTTCGGCACATAGCCGTTGTGGATCATGTGCTGCTTGCGCACGCCGCGAACGTTCTTCACCGCGCTCAGGGTCTTGGCCAGGCCATAGCGCTGGCCCACGCCTGCGGCCAGGCCGGCCTGCGAGACGAAGGTGAGCGAACTGCGCGCCAGCGAGCCGCCGTAGGCGCCGAACATCGGCCGGTAATGCACCGGCTGCGGCGTCGGAATCGACGCATTCGGATCGCCCATGGCCGCCATCGCGATGGTGCCGCCCTTGAGGATGGTGAAGGGCTTCACGCCGAAGAAGGCCGGCTTCCACACCACCAGGTCGGCCCACTTGCCGAC
>JBDUCH010000382.1:0-3919 GCA_040003555.1 Variovorax sp.
AGGCCGCGCTGCGCAAGTGCATCGGCCCAGTAGCGCAGGAAGCCGGCCACGCGGGCATCGGCGGGCAGCGTGCACAGCGACAGCATCGAGTCGTGGTCGCGCGTGAGTTCGCGGCTCATGGCTTCATGCAGCGCGGTGAGCAACGCGGGCGTACGGATGGCCGCCTGGAGCAATGCGTCGTAGCGGATGGCCCAGACCTCGCCGGTGTCCATCGCGACCGCGTCGCAGCCGTACTGTGCCGTCGCGATGCCGTCGAGGCCCAGCCAGTCGCCCTTGAAGTGGAGGCCGACCACCTGTTCGCGCCCTTCGCCCGACAGGTTGACCATCTTGAAAAAACCCGAGCTCACGACGTAGAGGCAGCCGAACTGCTGCCCCACCTGGTAGACCGTGTCGCCTGCGCGGACGATGCGACGCTGGATCGGAACGCTGTCCTGCAGCAGTTGCAGCATGTCGGCGATGCGCCGGACGGCAGACCGGTGGCCCTGGGTGACGCTTGTTGCTTCGGTAGTCATCGCTTGTTCCTTGCAGATCGATGGCTTGAAGCTTAGAAAACCGCGGTAACTGGCGCGCCAATGCGCTCGCCCGCTCGGTAACAGTGGGTGAATGCTTTGTGTCCGGCAGGTATCGATGGCTGCGGGATGCCGGATTGTTGACGGCGATCAAGGCCCGGATCGCAGCAGGCAATACCTTCGCCTGTGTGGAATCCGTTCTCACCCCTTCTTCTCATCGCCCGTCGCCGGACGAGCCACCGGGCGCGGACGACATCCTGGCGATCTTTGCGGTGGCCCGGCGCCTGCGTGCGGACGCCAGCGCGGGCACGCTCGGCCAGCCGTTGCGCGGCAAGAACCTGGCGCTGCTGCTCGAAACCCCGCCCGGCGAGGAGCAGTCGACATTGCATCGCGCCGCGCTGGAACTCGGCGCCCGGGTCGCCGAAGTCCGGTTCGCCGACCCGGCCGGGTCGGCCTCCGCGCGGGATGACATTCGCGGCCTGGCGCGAATGCTGGGGCGCATGTATGACGCGATCGACTGCGCGACGCTGGCACCGGCCACCGTGCGCCAGATCGAACAGGAGGCGGGCGTGCCGGTCTACGCAGGACTAGGCCTGGACGGCCATCCGGCAAGAGCGCTGGCGGATCTCATGACACTCCACGAGCATCGTCCGGCGCAAGGCACATCATCGATCCAGTTCCTCGGCGACCTGACGACACCGCGTGCGCGCGCCTTTCTGCGGGCCGCACGGGAGCTCGGCTTCGCGGAATCGGAGGATGCGACTTTCGTGGTCGACGCGGCCCATGGTTCGCAGTGGTCGCTGTGCGGGCCGGCCGGCCCGCTGGACGCGCTTCGGCGTTCGGAAAACCACCGCTGCATGATGCAGACCCTGCTGCTCGAGACGATCGTCAAGGCCTGATCGGGCGCGCTCCGGACAGCAGGCTTGCGCCAGATCAAAGGCAGCACCACAAGCCCGCACTAGGCTTGCAGTGCCGGTACCAACGCCATGACGCACCCCAGCCTCACCATCATCAGTCACGAACACCAGGCGCTGTCGGCGATGCTGCGCTCGATCATCCTGCTTCTGGCTGAACACCGGCGGCGGAACACTCTGCCCGACTTCGATGCGCTGCAGGCCATGTTGTTCTATGTCGACGAGTTCCCGGAGAAACTGCACCATCCCAAGGAAAGCCGCCTGCTCTTCCCCAAGCTGCGCGGGCGCAATGCCAAAACCGACGCGGTGCTCGACCGCCTGGATCGCGACCATGCACACGGCGAGCAGGCGATCCGCGAACTCGAACACGCGCTGCTCGGATTCCGGATGATGGGTGGCACCGATCAGGGCGACGCCCGCCGGGACAAGTTCGAGACCTTGATGAAGCGGTACGCCGACTTCTATCTCGACCACATGCACGTCGAGGAAACCGAGATCCTGCCGCTGGCCATGACCGTCCTCAGCGACGACGAATGGATCGAACTCGACGCAGCGTTCCTGCAGAACCGCGACCCGCTCGCAGGCTACGAGGCCGACGAGGCCTACCGGCCGCTTTTCAGGAAGATCGTCGACACGCTGCAGGGTTCGAGCAGTGTCGGCTCGGTGCTCGAAGCCTTCGCAGGGGCCGCGCGGCCGAAGTTCCCACCACATCATTGACAGGGTGCACGCGTTGACAGCCGCATCGCGGCTGGTCAGGATGCTCCTGCACGCGGGCAACCGGCCGCCCGGCGCCAGCGCCTCACCCCTCTACCGGACACCGAAAGCCCCCCATGATTTCAAGCTTCAACGACCTGCTGCGCTCGGCGCGCGAACAGGCGCAACCGCAGCGCCTGCTGTTCGTCTTCACCACCGCGGGCCTGCCGGACGACGCCACGCCCGAGCAGCGCGAGCGCTTCCAGGCCGGCCAGGGCGGCACGCTGACGCCGCTGATGTGCGTCGACAAGGCTCCCGACGAACTGGACTCTTTCGACACGCTGCGCGAAGAGTCGCGGCAGTTCGGCCAAACCTGGGATCTCGTGTTCACCGCCGCGATCTCGGGCAGCGCCGGCCTCGGGCCGACCAGCGCGCAGGCCGAAGCGCCGCTTCAGCGCATGGTCGAATCGATCAAGTCCGGCGGCATCGCCGACTTCATCGCCTTCGACGGCGCAGGGCAGCCAGTGCAGATTGGGTGAACCAGGGCCTGCCAACGCAACCGCAGGCCGACGCGTTGATTGACATGCAGGTATTTGCCTGCATATAATCCCCTCACGCAAGAACGCAAACGGATGGACGCAGACAAGGTTTTCAAGGCACTGGGCGACCCGACACGCAGAAAGCTTCTCGACCTGCTGGCCGAGAAGAACGGGCAGACGCTGGGCCACCTGTGCGAGCACCTGGACATGTCGCGGCAATCGGCCACGCAGCACATCGGGCTCCTCGAGGCGGCCAATCTGGTCAGCACGGTCTGGCGAGGCCGCGAGAAGCTGCACTTCATCAACCCGGTGCCGCTGCACGAGGTCTACGAGCGGTGGGTGCGGAAGTTCGAACGTCAGCGGCTCAGCCTGCTGCACGACCTGAAGAAAGAACTCGAAGGAGAGTAGCAATGAGCAAAGAGAAGACCAGCTTCGTTTATGTGACCTACATCCGGTCGACGCCGGAAAAGGTGTTCGAGGCCATCACGAAACCGGAGATCGCGCGGCGCTACTGGGGCCACGAGAACGTCTCCGACTGGAAGCCCGGATCGAGCTGGGAGCACGTGCGCGCCAACGAGCAGCGCACCGTCGAGCTGGTCGGCAAGGTGGTCGAGGTCGTGCCGCCGACGCGCCTGGTCATCACGTGGGCGAACGCCTCGCAGGCCGCCGATCCGGCCGGCTACAGCCGCGTGAGCTTCGACGTCGCGGCGTACGAGGACATGGTGCGGCTGACCGTCACCCACGACGAACTCGAGGCCGGCAGCGGGATGGCCAAGGGCATCCAGCAGGGCTGGCCGATCGTTCTTTCCAGCCTGAAGTCCCTGCTCGAAACGGGCCAGGGCATCGACGTCTTCGCCAAGCCGAAGGCGGCTTGATTCGGGAGTTTTTCATGACCCTGCCCTATACCGGCGGATGCGCGTGCGGCGCAATCCGCTACGCAACCAAGCACATGCCCATCTTCCAGAATCACTGCCAGTGCCGCGACTGCCAGCGGCGAAGCGGCACCGGGCACGGCTCCTACCTGACCTTTCCCGCGCGGGCCGAGATGGCGATCACCGGCGAGGCGACGCACTGGGAGGTCGCGGGCGACAGCGGCAACATGAAGATCCACGCCTTCTGCCCAGTCTGCGGAACACCGGTCTTCCTGCGCTTTGCCGCAATGCCGGAGCTGATCGCGGTTCATGCGGGCAGCCTGGACGAGCCGGGCCGCTTCGTGCCGCAGGTGCTCACCTACAGCGCCCGCGGGCTGGCGTGGGACGCCATC
>JBDUCH010000383.1:0-3912 GCA_040003555.1 Variovorax sp.
CGCAGGACACCTCCACGCTCGAAAACCCGGCCATCCTCGAGCAGCTCGGGCAAGCCTACTGACGCCGCCGGGAAGCCGACGCGCCGCTGTCCGACGCGCGCCGGCCCCGATGTGCGTTACAAATGGACCCTGATTTGCTGAGAGGAGCGCGATCATGGGCTTGAGAACCGGTGTGTTGTTGGTGGTGGTGCTGCTGATTGCGGCGCTGGCCGCGTTGAACTGGGGCATCCTGGTGGAGCCGACCGTGATGTCGATCGGCCTGATGCAGATCACCGCGCCGTTCGGATTGATCATGCTGGGGCTGACCACGCTGCTGGCCGTGCTGTTCCTGGCCTATGTGTTCTACCTGCAGAGCGCGGTGCTGATCGACACGCGTCGCCACACCAAGGAGATGCAGGCGCAACGCGAGCTGGCCGACAAGGCCGAGGCTTCGCGCTTCACCGAGTTGCGCACGTTCCTCGAAGCGCAGGAGCAAACCCGTGTGATGCAAGGCAACCAGCGGCAGGCGGCGGTGCTGGCGCGCGTGGAGCAGCTCGAGGCGACGCTGCGCCTGCGCGCGGATCAGTCCGACAACACCACGGCCGCGCATGTCGGCCAGCTGGAAGACCGCTTCGAGCGGCGCCCGACGCCGCCGCTGGGCGAGGTCGTCCCGCAGCGCGTGTAGCCGCTGCGTCTACTTTGTCGAGAGGATCCAGGCTGCCAGCTTTTTCGCGTCGGCCTCGCTCACCTGCGGATTCGCCGGCATCGGCAACGGGCCCCAGACGCCCGAGCCACCCTTGACGATCTTGATCGCCAACTTGTCGGCCGCCGTCTTGTCGTCCTTGTACTTGGCAGCCACCTCCTTGAACGACGGTCCCAGCACCTTGCGCTCCACGGCGTGGCAACTCATGCAGTTTTTCGACGTTGCCAGCGCCAGGTCGGCCAGGGCCGGTGCGGCGGCGCCGAGACTCAGCGTCATGAACAGCAGGGTTCTTCTCATGGGGTAATCGTATCCGTTGCGTTACAGTCGTTCCAACGCGATTGTAGGCAGCGCGGTGCACCGCGCCTTGCGGCGCACACTCAACTTTCCCGGGGGATTCGCCATGTGGTTTTTGATGTTGGGCCTGCTGGGCGTGGCTCTCAAGTACTTCGAGGTCGGCCCCGTCGCCCAGCTCAGTTGGTGGATCGTGCTGATTCCGTTTGGGCTGGCGCTGGCCTGGTGGGCGTATGCCGATGCATCGGGCTATACCAAGCGCCAGGTCATGAAGAAGGAAGACGAGCGCCGCCAGGCGCGCATCGACCGGCAGCGCAGCCAGTTGGGCATGCTCAACAGCCGCTCCAACCGCAAGCGCCGCGGCAAGAGCTGACGCGGCTTCAACCAGCGGATCGGCCATGGACGAGAGCATCATCGACATGGCTGTGCTGGGGTTCGGTCTGTCACTGCTGGTCGGGCCCGCCTGCGGCGCGCTGCTTGGCTGGCGCATGGGGCTCGAAGCCGGCGTCGCGCTGGGTTGCCTGATTATCGGGACCGCCGGGCTCGCCGCGGCAGGCGTTTCGGCCTGGCAGCGCTGGCAACTGGTCGGCGGTACCGAGGTCGTGCAGGGCCACCTTGCGGGTTACGTCACCGAACGCAGCACCGATGGCAAGGGCAAGGTCACCGAGACGCGCGCGCCACTCGTGGCCTACACCGCGCCGGACGGCAAGCCGCGCCGGGTCAAGGGCCTGGGCGGCGGCCTTGCAGGGCTTTCGGCCGGCGACCCGGTCGAAGTGCGCTATCGGCCCGACAACCCGGCCCGTGCCGTGGTGGCCGATTTCCAGAACGTCTGGGGCGTCGTGTGGGGCATGGGCGTCTTCGGATTGCTTCCGACGCTGTTCGGGCTGTTCTTCGTCGGTGTGGCCCGTGGCGAGCGCGAGGGCGTGGCGGATCGCCCCCCGCCAGTGCGGCGCGATCCGACGCCCGGCCAGGCACGTTGGCGCCAGCGCGTCACCATGGGTTCCAACGCGCTGTTCGTCGGCGGCTTTCTGGTCGCGATCTTCTATCCGTTCGACGACTCGGCGCGTTCGCTGGGCCTTGGCTTCATGACCATCGGCTTCGGCATGCTCGGCCACTTCATCGGCCAGAGCATTCCGCCGGCGATGGAGCTTCAGTTCCGCAGCATCTTCGGCATCATCGGCACCGGCTTTCTGGTGTTCGGCTTCGGTGCCTGGATGATGGCCTGATCAGTAGTTGTCGAGCACTGCGCCAGTGCTCGCGCTCGACGCGTTGAACGCGAACTTGGCCTGCACCCCGCGGGTGTAGCGTGGGGCCGGTGCCTTCCAGGCCGCGCGGCGCTTCGCGATCTCGGCCTCCGGCACGTTCAGCTCCAGCACCAGCTTGTGCGCGTCGATGGTGATCGAGTCGTCTTCGTGGACAAAGGCGATGGTGCCGCCGGCCGCGGCTTCGGGCGCCACGTGGCCGACCACCATGCCCCAGGTGCCACCGGAGAAGCGGCCGTCGGTGATCAGGCCGACGCTTTCGCCCAGGCCCGCACCGATCAGCGCGCCGGTCGGCGCGAGCATCTCAGGCATGCCGGGGCCGCCCTTGGGGCCAAGGTAGCGCAGCACCATCACGTCGCCGGCCTTGATCTTGCCGGCCAGGATGGCTTGCAGGGCCGACTGCTCGTCCTCGAACACGCGTGCCGGGCCGGTGATGACCGGATTCTTCAGGCCCGTGATCTTGGCGACTGCGCCTTCGGGCGACAGGTTGCCCTTGAGGATCGCGAGATGGCCCTCGGCGTACATCGGCTCGCCGATGGCGCGAATCACGTCCTGATCGGCGCGCGGCACGTCGGGCACATCCGCCAGCACTTCGGCAATGGTCTGGCCGGTGATGGTGATGCAATCGCCGTGCAGCAGGCCGGCGTTCAGCAGCACCTTCATCACCTGCGGGATGCCGCCGGCCTGGTGCAGGTCGACCGCGAGGTACTTGCCCGAGGGCTTCAGGTCGCACAGCACCGGCACCTTCTTGCGCATGCGCTCGAAGTCGTCGATCGTCCATTCGACATCGGCCGCGTGCGCGATCGCCAGGAAGTGCAGCACCGCATTGGTCGAGCCGCCGGTGGCCATGATCACCGCCACCGCGTTCTCGATCGCCTTGCGGGTCACGATGTCGCGCGGCTTCAGATCCTTCTTGATCGCCTCCATCAGAACCTTGGCCGACTCCTTCGCCGAGTTCTGCTTCTCGTCGTGCGGGTTCGCCATGGTCGACGAGTAGGGCAGCGACATCCCCAGCGCCTCGAACGCGCTCGACATGGTGTTGGCCGTGTACATGCCGCCGCACGAGCCGGTGCCGGGGATGGCGCGCTTCTCGATCTGCAGCAGGTCTTCGTCGCTGAGGTTGCCCGCGGCGTTCTGGCCCACCGCCTCGAACACGCTCACGATGTTCAAGTCCTGGCCTTTGTACCGGCCCGGCAGGATGGTGCCGCCATAGACATAGATGGCCGGCACGTTGGCGCGCAGCATGCCCATCATGCCGCCCGGCATGTTCTTGTCGCAGCCGCCGACCACCAGCACGCCGTCCATCCACTGGCCGCCGACGCAGGTCTCGATGCAGTCCGAAATGACCTCGCGGCTCACCAGCGAGTACTTCATGCCCTCGGTGCCCATCGCCATGCCGTCCGAGATGGTGGGCGTGCCGAACACCTGCGCATTGCCGCCGGCTTCCTCGATGCCTTCGATCGCCGCGTCGGCGAGCTTCTGCAGGCCCGAGTTGCACGGCGTGATGGTGCTGTGGCCGTTGGCCACGCCGACCATCGGCTTCTTGAAGTCGCTTTCCTCGTAGCCCATCGCATAGAACATCGAGCGGTTCGGTGCGCGCGACTTGCCGTCGACGATGTTGATGCTGCGGCGGTTGATCGGGGTGCTGCTGTCGGCCATTGGCTTGCCTCTTTCGTG
>JBDUCH010000083.1:0-13222 GCA_040003555.1 Variovorax sp.
CGTACTGCAGGAAATAGCTGCGGTCGATGTGGTCGCTGGTCTTGCTGCGGCCGCCACGCAGTCGGCCGCTGTCGACCTCGTAGTCACCCGATGTGTCGCGCTTGAGTTCGCCGCCGCTGAACCAGCGCCAGCCACGGTCGTCGGGGATCGCGTTCCACTCGGTGCCGAGAGACTTGGTTTTCTGGTCGATCAGCAGCTTGGACACGGCGCGCCAGCCGAGCAGCGGCATGCGGTTATGGATGTGGTCCACGCTGAGCCTGGCGCCGCTGTCGGTGGTGAAGCCGACGCCGGCCACCACCTTCTGCAGCGGCGCCTCGCGCACCTGCGCGATCACAGGCGCGGTGAGCGGGTCGGTGCCGTCGGTGTCGAGCGTGAGAAAGACCGAGTCGTAGTAGCCGCTGCTCGCCAGGCGCTGCTGCGCGTCGAGCAGTTTCTGCTGGTCGTAGTCGCTGCCCGTGGGCACGCGCGCGATGCGGCGGGCGCCGTCGGGGTCGTAGCGCTCGTTGCCGCGAACCTGCAACGGGCCGAAGCGGTAGGCTGGCCCCGAGTCGTACCCGACTCCCAGGCGGGCACTGGCGCTGTCGGCATCGATGTCGGCCCGGCTGCTGCGAATGCTGGCGGTGGCGAACCGCCTGGCCGTGAGCGCGCGCAGCCCGGTCGACTTGGCGTTGTCCCACGCTTGCTGGCTGAAGGCCTGGCCCGGCCGCAGCGTCCAGCCGGCGCGCACCGTGTTGCGCTGGGCCTCGGCGCTGGCGTCATCGGCCACCGGGCCGCTGAAGCCGATCTCGACCTGGTTCACCCGGGCGGGCTCGCCGGGTTCGACGGTGATCAGCACCTCGCGCGGGGCGGCGGCATCGGGTGTTTCGCGCAGTTCCAGCGTGAGCGTCGGCGCGAAGTAGCCGAGGGTGCCGAGCAACTCGCGCGCATTGGCCTCGGCCGCAACCATGAGGCGCGAAAGCTCGGCGCCGCCCAGATCGTCGATCTGGCGGTAGCGCTGCAGTTCGAGGTGGCGGATCAGGTGGTCGCGCACCGCATCGGGTGCCTTGACCTCGACGCTGAATGCGTCTCGTGCTTTGGCCGCCTTCTCCTCACCGCCCGCGTCACCGACGGGGCGCGCGACCGATGCCGGTGCTTCCTGCCGGCCCGGCAGAAGGCTGCACCCTTGCAACGCAAGGGCACTCGCAAAAAGAAACGCCGGCATCCATGCCGGCGTGATGAAGGGGGCCACCCTGCGCATCCGCCCGATTCTGACAGCATGCGACCGCGCGCCTGCAGCGCGCGGCCGCATGGCGGGAAGACGCTCAGCCCTTAACGAACTTGCGCGCGGCCGACCAGAGCACCGGCGGCGCCACCATCTGCGCCACGCGCTTGACCTTGTCGAAGCGACGGATCTTGAGGAACACCGAAGACACCTGGTCTTCGCGCGTCTTGCCGGCGTCGGGACTGGTGTAGTAGTAAGCGGTGATCGAGCGGCGCGGCCGCCCGTCGGGCGGTTGCATCGGATCGGGATGACCGTGGTAGCTCACGGGGCTGTGCGGCATCAGCAGCGTGTGGCCGAACTCGGGCAGCAGGCGGGTGACGCATTGCTCGCGCTGGGCATCCCAGAGTTCGAGCGACGCGCCCCATTCGGGCTGCCAGCCCTTGTTGAGGTAGGTGATGAACACCATCTCGTTCTTCAGTCCGAGGTGGCGGTGCAGGTTGAAGTCGCGGTGCACGGCAAAGGTGGCGCCAGGGCGGCTCTCATGCAGGCCACCGCCGAACAGCTTGGGGTCGGGCAGCAGGTAGGGCACGCCGATGATCGACGACACCCATTCGGTGAACCAGCCCGAATTGACCACATCGAAATACAGCTGCGAGGCCGGCCCGAGGTGCGCGCCCAGCACCGAGCGCCGGGTCGATTCGTAGTGGCTCTTGACGTCGGCCCACTGGGCACCCGGCAACGCTTCGAATTCCTCGGTCACGAGTTCGAGCAGGCGCGGATTGAAAAGACCCTCGACCACGAGGTGCGGAAACGGCTTGCCGGCCTGCAATCGATCCCGCAACGCCTGCCGGCGCTCGGATTCGAAGAATTGTCGATCGACAAGTTCGTGCAGAGGCAGGCGTACGCCGCGGATGGTGACGGAGTCGGCCTCCAGCAACGCACTTGGCTGAAGCACGGAACCCACGGCTATGGTCTCTTGAGGCGATATGTACACGTTGATGCGGGGGGCGAAGTCCCGTCGAAGTGTGATTAGAAAGTACTAATGTAACTACAAGTCTCGGCCGTAACAAGTCTCCAAACGGCCTATGACATCCCCTTGAAAGGGGATACCCGTGCCACTGCTTACTTCGAGAGCAGGCGCATGGCCTCTTCGAGCCCCTTCAGTGTTAGCGGAAACATGCGATGCGACACAAGTTGTTGCATTACCGCGATGCTCTGGCGGTACTGCCAGACGCCTTGAGGCTCGGGGTTGACCCAGGCGAACTTGGGGAACGCGTGGGTCAGGCGCTGGATCCATTCGGCGCCGGCCTCTTCGTTGTTGTACTCGACGCTGCCGCCCGGCTGCAGGATCTCGTAGGGGCTCATGGTCGCGTCGCCGACGAAGATGAGCTTGTAGTCCTTGTTGTACTTGCGCAGAATGTCCCAGGTCGCGAACTTCTCGGAGAAGCGGCGCTTGTTGTTCTTCCACATGAAGTCGTACACGCAGTTGTGGAAGTAATAGAACTCGAGGTGCTTGAACTCGGTCTTGACGGCCGAGAACAGCTCTTCGACGCGCTGGATGTGCTCGTCCATCGTGCCACCCACGTCCATCAGCAGCAGCACCTTGACGTTGTTGTGGCGCTCCGGCCGCATCTTGATGTCGAGGTAGCCGGCGTTGGCGGCGGTCGACTGGATGGTGTGATCCAGGTCGAGTTCTTCCTCGTGGCCCTCGCGCGCGAACTTGCGCAGGCGCCGCAGCGCGACCTTGATGTTGCGCGTGCCGAGTTCCTGGCTGTCGTCGTAGTCCTTGTAGGCGCGCTGATCCCACACCTTGACCGCGCTCTTGTTCTTGCCGGCGCCGCCGATGCGCACGCCCTGCGGGTTGTAGCCGCCGTGGCCGAAGGGCGAGGTGCCACCGGTGCCGATCCACTTGTTGCCGCCTTCGTGGCGCTCTTTCTGCTCCTCGAAGCGCTTCTTCAGCGTTTCCATGAGCTCGTCCCAGCCCATCTTCTCGATCTTGGCTTTTTCTTCGGCCGTGAATTCGCGCTCCAGCGTCTTGCGCAGCCAGTCGAGCGGCACTTCCTTGGTGAAGTCGGCAAGCATCTCCACGCCCTTGAAGTAGGCGGCGAAGGCGCGGTCGAACTTGTCGTAGTGCTTTTCGTCCTTCACCAGCGAAGTGCGGCTCAGGTAATAGAAGTCATCGAGCGCGAAAGCACCGTCGGAATCTGGGCCGACCACGTTGGCCTGCAGCGCCTCCAGCAGCACCAGATACTCCTTGACGGACACCGGCAGCTTGGCCGAGCGCAGGGTGTAGAAGAAGTCGATCAGCATGGCGCATCACTCCTTTTCGGGGCGGGGCTTGTTCAGCAGATACAGCAGCTGGGCCTTGATTTCGGGCCATTCGCCGGCGGTCACGCTGTACATCACCGTGTCGCGGATGGTGCCGTCGCGACGCAGCGCATGGCTGCGGATCACGCCATCCTTCCGGGCGCCCAGCCGCTCGATCGCACGCTGCGAGGCATGGTTGAAGTTGTCGGTGCGCCAGCCCACCACGTTGCAGCCGAGCGTGTCGAACGCATGCGCAAGCATCAGCAGTTTGCAGGTGGTGTTGACGTGGGTGCGCTGGCAGCGTCTGGCATACCAGGTGTAGCCAACCTCGACCCGCTTCACGGCTGGAAGGATGTCGTGGTAGCTGGTGCTGCCGAGCACCGTGCCCGTGGCTTCATCGGTGACGGCAAAGGCGAAGCGGTTGCCGGCCTCTCGCATCTGCAACGCGGTTTCGATGTAGCCGCGCGTGTCTTGCGGCTCGGGCACCGAAGTCACGCGGATCTGCCAGAGCTCGCCATCGGCGGCTGCGGCGCGCAGGCCTTCTTCGTGCGCCAGCGCCAGCGGCACCAGCGCAATGCCGCGCGAAGAGAGCGTCACGGGTTCGACAAGAGCCAATCTCAACTCCTCGGGTCGCCGTATTTGCGTTTGTACAGGGCGCGGGCAATTTGCACGCCGGCGCCACCGCCGATGCCGATCAGCAGGATGCCGAAGATCGTGCTGTTGCCGTAGCCGGCGCCCAGCGCATCGAGGCCGAGCATCAGCCCCAGCCAGCGGCCGAGCAGCGCGCCGCCCAGAAACAGCGCGGCCTGTGCCACGCCAAGCAGCAGCAGTTGCTTTGTCGGATGCGGAGTTGCGCTCATTTCCTGGGGGCTCAGCGGTTGTTGCGCTGCATGAACACGAGCTTTTCGAACAGCGTCACATCCTGTTCGTTCTTGAGCAGCGCGCCCACCAGCGGCGGCACCGCAACCTTGTCGTCCTTGCTTTGCAGCGCTTCGACCGGAATGTCTTCGGCCAGCAGCAGCTTGAGCCAGTCGAGCAGTTCGGACGTCGAAGGCTTTTTCTTGAGGCCCGGCAGGTTGCGCACGTCGTAGAAGGTCTTCATCGCGGCCGTCAGCAACTGCTGCTTGAGGTCGGGGAAGTGCACGTCGACAATCTGCTTCATCGTCGCCGCATCGGGGAACTTGATGTAGTGGAAGAAGCAGCGGCGCAGGAACGCGTCGGGCAGCTCCTTCTCGTTGTTCGAGGTGATGAACACCACGGGCCGGTGCTTGGCGCGAATGAGTTCGCGCGTTTCGTAGCAGTAGAACTCCATGCGGTCGATTTCGCGCAGCAGGTCGTTCGGGAATTCGATGTCGGCCTTGTCGATCTCGTCGATCAGCAGCGCAACCGGCTCATCGGACGTGAAGGCCTGCCAGAGCACACCCTTGACGATGTAGTTGTGGATGTCCTTGACGCGCTCGCCGCCGTCCACGCCGGACAGTTGCGAGTCGCGCAGCCGGCTCACCGCGTCGTATTCATAGAGGCCCTGCTGTGCCTTGGTGGTCGACTTGATGTGCCATTGCAGCAGCGGCAGCTTCAGCGCCTCGGCCACTTCCTCGGCCAGCATCGTCTTGCCGGTGCCGGGTTCGCCCTTGACCAGCAGCGGGCGCTTCAGCGTGATGGCAGCGTTGACCGCGAGCATCAGATCCTGTGTGGCGACGTAGTTGTCGGAGCCCTTGAATTTCATGAGTCAGGTGGAGCTGGGTGGATGAAAAAGAACACATTCGATCTGCGTTGCGAAGCGCTCGGCGCGTTCGGCACGGGGCCGCAATGAGCCCCCGCATATAATCAAATGTTGATCTGAAAACTGTATCTCCACGAGATTGTGCGCGCAAAATGAACAAGCTGTTGACCACGATGTTTGCCCTTGGTGTCGCTTGCGTGACGCTCTCGGCACAGGCCCAGAAGGTGACGGGCAACGCCGAAAACGGGGGCAAGAAGATCGCCATGTGCGTGGGTTGCCACGGCATCATCGGCTACCAGGCCAGCTTCCCTGAAATCCACAAGGTGCCCAAGATCGCGGGCCAGAGCGCCACCTACATCACGGCGGCGCTCACCGCCTACAAGGGCGGCGACCGCAAGCACCCGACCATGCGCGCCATTGCCGATTCGCTCACGGAGCAGGACATCGCCGATCTCTCCGCCTACTACGCCCAGCTCGGCGTGCAGGAAGGCGATGCCCCGCCGGCCGCTGCCGCGAAGGCGCCGAGCGAAACGGTGCAGGCGCTCATTGCGCGCGACAAGGACAACAACTGCACCAAGTGCCATGGCGCCAACTTCAACACGCCGAATGACGGCACCGTGCCCAAGCTGGCCGGGCAGCACGCCGACTACCTGCTGGTGGCGCTGAAGTCGTACAAGGCCCAGCATCCGATGAGCGGCCGTTCCAACGCCATCATGGGCGGCCAGGCCAAGAACTTCTCGCCAGTCGAAATGAAGCAGCTGGCCAGCTACATCAGTTCGCTGCCGGGCGAACTCAAGACGGTGCCGGAATCGCGCTTCCATCACGCGAAGTAAGCACCTTCCGCGCCGCGTAAAAAAGCCCGCTGACCGCGGGCTTTTTGCTGGGCGGCCGCTCAGACGTCGAAGAACACCGTCTCGTCCGCGCCCTGCATGTGGATGTCGAGGCGGTAGACCACCGCGCCGCCGTGTTCGCTGCGCTCGGCCACCAGCGTCTTGCGGCGTTGCGCCGGCACGCTTTGCAGCACTGCATCGCTGGCGTTGGCCTCGGCCTCGTCGCTGAAATAGATGCGGGTGAACGCATGCAGCAGCAGGCCGCGCATCGTCACGATCACGTTGATGTGCGGGGCCTCGCCCGGTGCCTCGGCGCCCGGTTTGACCGTATGGAACACGAAGCGCTTCTGCGCGTCGGTGCCGGTGCCGCAGCGGCCGAAGCCGCGAAAGCCGCGTTGCTGCGCTTCTTCCACCGACTGCGGGTAGTGGCCATCGCCGTCGGGCTGGCTGATCTCGATCATGGCGTCGAAGATCGGGTTGCCGTCACCGTCGATCACCCGGCCTTCGAGCCGGATGCGTTCGCCGGTGGCGCCGTCGAGCGCCAGGGCCGAATCGAATGGCTGGTCGAAGTCGTAACCGTACTGGGTGGCCGTGAGGCCGTAGGCGAAGTAGGGGCCGACCGTCTGGGAAGGGGTCTGGCCGAAGTTGGTTTCGAGTGCGCTCATCATGATCGGGGTGTCCTCAGCGGTTCTCGAAAGGGGTTTCGTCGGCACCGCGCAGCACGATGTCGAACTGGTAGCCGAGGGCGTAGTCGGGCTCGGTGATGTCGAGGCTGAAGTCGGCCACCAGGCGATTGCGGTACCTCTCGGGCGTGCCGGTCACCATCGGGTCGTATTGCAGCAGCGGGTCGCCCGGAAAGTACATCTGCGTGATCAGCCGGCTTGCGAAGTGCTCGCCGAACAGCGACAGGTGGATGTGCTGCGGACGCCAGGCGTTCGGGTGGTTGCCCCAGGGGTACGCGCCGGGCTTGATCGTCAGGAAGCGGTAGCGGCCTTCGTCGTCGGTCATGCAGCGGCCGGCCCCGAGAAAGTTGGGGTCGAGCGGTGCATCGTGCTGGTCGACCTTGTGTACGTAGCGGCCCGCCGCGTTGGCTTGCCAGAGTTCCACCAGCGTGTTGCGCACCGGACGCTTGCGCTCGTCGAGCACCTGGCCGGTGAGGATCATGCGTTCGCCCAGCGGCTCGCCGTTGCGGCGCGCGTTGCGCGTGAGGTCATGGTCGAACTCGCCGATGCTGCTGTGGCCGTACACCGGTTGCTGCAATTCGCCGAGCGAGGCCTTGAGTGGAACGAGGGGCTGCTGCGGGCCGCGCTTCGCAGTCGACTTGTAGCCGGGGTAGATGTAAGAGGGGTGGCTGGCCCAGTCGCGCGGCGCGAGCGTCGCGAGGGGTTGCTTGGTGCGGTCGAGCATGTCTTGTCTCCTGGGAATGGGCGCGTGGAAGTACTGACTTTAGAGGCGCCATTCAATGATGTAAATTGAAGATTCGATGAATTTCAATAAGTATTGGTAATTGAAAGCCTCACCTTGAAAGCCCAGCCTGCGCCATCGCCTGCCTTCGCCCGGAACGTGCAGTTGCGGCACCTGCGCTGCTTCGTTGCCATTGCGCAGGAGCGCCATCTTGCGCGTGCGGCCGAGCGCCTAGCGCTGAGCCAGCCAGCCATCTCCAAGACGCTGGTCGAACTCGAGACGCTCGCCGCCGCGCGCCTGGTCGAGCGCAGCAGCGCCGGCCGGCGCGGCGTGCAGGGCCTCACGCCGACCGGTGAGCAGTTGCTCGGCCACGCGCTGCGCGTGCTCGAAGCGATCGACGCCAGCGCTGAAGCGATCGCGCCCGCCGCGGGTGAACGGCTCGAGCGGTTGCGCATCGGCGCGCTGCCGAGCGTGGCACCGGCATTGCTGCCGCAGGCGCTGGCCAGGCTGCGCAGCCACTGGCCAGCGCTGCAGATCGTCGTGAAGAGCGCCGCCAACGCCGTGCTGCTCGACGAACTGCGTGCCGGCGAGCTCGACCTGGTGGCCGGGCGCATGAGCGATCCGCGCCTGATGGCGGGCTTGAGCTTCGAGCTGCTCTACACCGAGCCGCTGGTGTTCGTGGCGCGCAGCGGCCATCCGCTGGCGAAGCGCGCCGCCGTGGTGCAGGCGGTGCTGGCCCATCCGCTGGTGGTCTATGCCGAGGGCACCATTCCGCGCCACAACACCGAGAGCTTTTTCCTGGCGCGCGGCCTCGCGTTGCCGCCGAACGCGCTGCAGACACTGGACTTGATGGTGGCGCGCGCGCTGGTCGCGGCGTCGGACGCCGTCTGGGTCACGCCGCTGGGCGCGGTGCGCGCCGACCTGCAAGCCGGCGCGCTGGTGCGGCTGCGCATCGACACGCCCGGCACCGAAGAGCCGGTCGGTTTGCTGCTGCGCAGCGAAGCGCGCAGTTCCGCGGCCTGCCAGACGATGGTGGGCTTGCTGCGGGAAGCGGCGCGGCAGAGCCAGCCGCGGCCCGGCCGGAGGCCGGTGTGAGGTTCTAGTCCTGTGTGGCCCGGCGCTGGACACACGCGATGTACGCCTCGCCGTCCGGTGGCCGGCCGGCGCGCTGGCTCTCCCACATCATCCGGCCCAGGCATTCCATCGCCTCGTGGTGCGCTTCGAGCAGCGAATCGCGCCGCGCGGCCAGCAACTCGACGGCCTGGCGGATGCCGCGCGGCTGGTCGATCGAGCATTGCTCGCTGATCGACAGGTGCATCGACAAATGCAGGAACGGGTTCTCGCGGCCGTCCTGGCCGTCGTAGACGCGGGCCACGGCGGCATCGGCATCGGCCAGGTCGGCGTGGTATTCGGGGTGCTGGTCGATCCAGCCGGCGGCGATGGTTTCCAGCGCCTCCATCGGCAGGCCCTGGCGGCTCTTGGCGTAGACGCCGCAGAAGAAGCGGCGCACGTCCTCGGGTGAAGGATTGAACATGCGGCAAGCGTAGCACCGGGCCTGGCTCGCCGATAATCCGCTGAAGCGTCTCACGCAGACGTTAGCGTTACCATCCGGAGTCCATTCTTGACCCAGCAAAACACGGCCGGCCGCAGCGCGCGCCGGGGCAGCGGCGGCATCACGCTGAGCGACGTGTCCAAGCTCGCGGGGGTGTCGGCCATCACCGTTTCGCGCGCACTCAACACGCCCGAGCTCGTGTCGCCCGAAACGCGCGAGAAGGTGCGGCTCGCGGTCGAGCGCACCGGCTACGTGCCCAACCTGCTGGCCGGCGGACTCGCTTCCAATCGCAGCCGCCTCGTCGCCGCGCTGGTGCCGACCATCGCCGGGCCGGTGTTCCTCGAAACCATCCAGGCGCTGACCGAAGCGCTGGCCGACAAGGGCTATCAGCTCATGCTGGGCCAGAGCGGCTACAACAACTCGCGCGAAGACGCGCTGATCGACGCCATCGTGGGACGCCGGCCGGACGGCATCGTGCTGACCGGCATCATGCGCTCGGCCGAGGGCCGGCGCCGCCTGCTGGCCTCGGGCATTCCAGTGGTCGAAACCTGGGACCTGACGCCAACGCCGGTCGACATGCTGGTCGGCTTCTCGCACGAGAAAGCCGGCGTTGCCACGGCGCAATTCCTGCACCGCAAGGGCTACCGCCGGCCGGCCATCGTCACCGGCGACGACCACCGCGCCAACCTGCGGCGCGGCGGTTTCGAGCAGGCCTGGCGGGCGCTCGGCGGCGGCGCGGTGCCGGTGCACACGGTGCAGGCCCCAACCACCCTTGGCAGCGGCCGCGCGGCGCTGTCCGACTTGCTCGCGGCCGAACCGGCCACCGACGTGGTGGCCTGCAGCTCCGATGCCCTGGCGCACGGCGTCATCACCGAAGCGCAGGCGCGCGGCCTGCGCGTGCCGCAGGACGTCGGCGTGATCGGCTTCGGCGACCTGGCCTTCGCCCGGCACGCGCATCCGGCCATCACCACCGTGCGCATTGACGGCACCGCCATCGGCCGCCAGGCCGCGCGCTTCATCGTCGACCGCGCCGAAGGGCGGCCGGTCGAGCAAAAGGTGCTGGATCTCGGCTTCTCACTGATCGAACGCGAAAGCGCCTGACCGACCCGGTTGACCGCGTGCGCCGGTCAGCTTATCATCGAATGACAGCGCTAACATAGATGGCGCCATTCGAGACAATCCATGACTGAACGAAAAAAGCCCGAAGACCTTCGCTCGCACCGCTGGTATGGCGTCAAGGATCTGCGCAGCTTCGGCCACCGCTCGCGTACGGCGCAGATGGGTTTCAGCCGAGACGACTACCTCGGCAAGCCGGTGATCGCGATCCTCAACACCTGGAGCGACATGAACTCCTGCCACACCCACTTCAAGCAGCGGGTGGAAGAGGTCAAGCGCGGCGTCTGGCAAGCCGGGGGCTTTCCGGTCGAGATTCCCGCGATGAGTCTCGGCGAGGCATTCCAGAAGCCGACCACGATGCTCTACCGCAACCTGCTCGCGATGGAGGCGGAAGAGCTGATCCGCTCCTACCCGGCCGATGGCGTCGTGCTCATGGGCGGCTGCGACAAGACCACGCCGGGCCTGGTGATGGGCGCGCTGTCCATGAACCTGCCGACCATCTTCGTGCCCGCCGGCCCGATGCTGCGCGGCGACTACAAGGGCACCTACCTCGGCTCCGGCTCCGACACCTGGAAGTACTGGGCCGAGCTGCGCGCCGGCAACATCACCGAAGACGACTGGCAGGATGTGGAAGACGGCATCGCCCGTTCGCCCGGCACCTGCATGACCATGGGCACGGCCAGCACCATGACCAGCGCGGCCGAGGTGCTGGGCCTCACGCTGCCGGGCGCGTCATCGATTCCGGCGCCGGACTCGCGCCACGCGATGATGGCCACGCACACCGGCAAGCGCATCGTCGAGATGGTGTGGGAAGACCTGAAGCCGCTCGATTTCCTCACGCCCGCGTCGTTCGACAACGCCGTCACCGCGGTGCTCGGCCTCGGCGGCTCGACCAATGCGATCGTGCATCTGATCGCCATGGCGCGCCGTGCTGGCGTGCCGCTCGACCTGAACCGCTTCGACGAACTGGCGCGCAGTACACCGGTGATCGCCAACCTGCGGCCCGGCGGCAAGTATTTGATGGAAGACTTTTTCTACGCGGGCGGGTTGCGTGCCTTCCTGGCCGCGATGGGCAACCTGATTGACGGCAGCCAGATGACCTGCAACGGCAAGACCTTGGGCGACAACATCGCCGGTGCCGAGGTCTACAACGCCGACGTGATCCGCCCGCGCGCGCAGGCACTGCTGGAGAGCGGTGGCCTGGCGGTGCTGCGCGGCAACCTCGCGCCCGACGGCGCCGTGATCAAACCGGCCGCGATGGAGCAGCACCTGCGCCGCCACACCGGGCCGGCGCTGGTGTTCAAGAACTACGACGACCTCGCCGCGCGCATCGACTTGCCCGACCTGCCGGTGACGAAGGACAGCGTGATCGTGCTGCAGAGCGCCGGCCCGCAGGGCGCGCCGGGCATGCCCGAGTGGGGCCAGTTGCCGATCCCGCAGAAGCTGCTGAAGGAGGGCGTGCGCGACATGGTGCGCATCAGCGACGCCCGCATGAGCGGCACCAGCTACGGCGCCTGCGTGCTGCACGTCACGCCCGAGTCGCATGTGGGCGGGCCGCTCGCATTGGTGCGCGATGGCGACCTCGTCACGCTCGACGTCGACGCGCGCCGCATCGACATGGAAGTGAGCGACGAAGAGATCACCCGGCGCCGCGCCGAATGGAAAAAGCCGATTCCCAAGTTCGGCCGCGGCTACGGCGTGATGTTCCTCAAGCACGTGCAGCAGGCCGACACCGGCTGCGACTTCGACTTTCTCGCGCCGGACTACGCCGAAGAGCAGGCTGGCAAGGACGAGCCCGAGATTCACTGACCCCGGAGACAAACCATGACTTCATTCGCCGACCCCGATCGCCGCGCCGTGCTGCGCGCCGGCGCAGCTTTGCTGCTGCCGACCCCGTTGCTTGCGATGGCGCAGGGCGACGCCTGGCCCACCAGGCCAATCACCTACGTCGTGCCCTTCACGCCCGGCGGCTCGACCGACGTGATCGGCCGCGTCATCGCGCAGAAGCTCGGCGAGGCGCTGGGCCAGCCCGTCGTGGTTGACAACAAACCTGGTGCCGCGGGCGCGGTCGGCGCGGGCTACGTCGCCAAGGCCAAGCCCGACGGGTACACGCTGTTCGGCGGCACGATCAGCACGCACGCGATCAATGCGAGCCTGTACAAGAACCTGCCCTACGACCCGGTGAAGGACTTCGAGCCGATCTCGCTCGTGGCATTTCTGCCGAACGTGCTGATCGTCGACCCGGCGCTGGGCGTGAACTCGGTCGCCGACCTGATCGCGCTGCTGAAGAAAGACCCGGCCCGGCGCACCTTCGCGTCGTCCGGTGCCGGCACCTCGACCCACCTGGCCGGAGAGATGTTGGCCGATATGATCGGCATCAAGCTCACGCACATTCCGTACAAGGGCACGCCGCCCGCGATGCTCGACGTGTCGTCGGGCCAAGTCACCTTCATGTTCGACCAGGTCACGGCCGCCCTGCCGCTGGTGCAGGCCGGCAAGCTCAAGCTGCTGGCCGTGACCACCGCGAAACGCATGGCGCTCGCGCCGCAACTGCCCACGATGCAGGAGGCCGGTGTCAAGGGCTTCGAGATGGCGTCGTGGCAGGCAGTGTACGCGCCGAAGGGCCTGCCTGCACCCATCGCGCAAAGGCTGTCGAAGGAGATCGCGAAGAACCTCCAGACGCCCGAAGTGAAAGACAAACTCACCAACCAGCTGGGCATGGACGTGGTGGCCGGCTCGCCGGCCGACCTTGCAGCGTTGATGCAGAAAGAGATTCCCCGCTGGGGTGAACTCGTCCGCAAATCCGGTGCAAAGGCAGATTGAAGACATGACCCAAGACAACGCAACCTTTTCAGGCCAAACGCGCGAGCTGCTGCGCCATGTCAGCGTCGCCACGCTGTGCACGCAGCTCTTCAAGCGCGGCTTTCGCAATGTCTACCTGCAGGGCGTCGGCCGGCTCACCCGGCCGAGCGGCGGCAACCTGGTCGGCCCAGCCTTCACCATGCGCAACATTCCGGCGCGCGAAGACCTGGATCAGATCAGCGCCTTCGACGACCCGAACCACCCGCAGCGCAAGGGCATCGAGAGCG
>JBDUCH010000384.1:0-3891 GCA_040003555.1 Variovorax sp.
AGCGCCGGCCAGCTGATGAACTTGAACTTCTGCCAGGAGGTGGCGCCGTCGACGGAGGCCGCTTCGTACTGCTCGCTCGGAATGGCGAGCCGGCCGGCCACCAGAATGAGCGTCCAGAACGGCAACGACTTCCAGACGTGCATCAGCATCGCGAAGCTCAGCGCCAGCGTCGGGTCGTTGAGCCAGTTGGGGCCATCCAGGCCGGTCAAACGGAAGATGGTGGTGTTGATCACGCCCCACTCGGGGTTGAGCATGAAGCGCACCGACAGTATGGTCGGAATCGAAGGCATCGCCCACGGCAGGATGAACAGCGCCGAGACGATCTTGATCCACCAGCGCGCCGTGACGAAGAAGCCCGAGAGCACCAGCGCCAGCAGCATCTTGATATTGATGGCCACCACCAGAAACACGAAGGTGTTGACCACTGAGCGGAAGAAGATCGGGTCTTCGACCAGCTTGACATAGCTTTCCGGATGCCGCGCCAGCCAGAGCCCGTAGCACACCGGGTACAGCACGAATATCAGGAAGATCAGCAGATAGGGCACGACCATCAGTCGGCCCCAGAATTGCCAGCGGTCACGCCGCTGGAGCGGCGGCGCGCTGGCGACAGCGGTTGCGGCGGTAGTCATTGGAGCTCCCCGATAGGGTTCATGGCGGATCACCAGGCCGCCATCCCCGCCTCGCGCCTACAGGTTGCGCGAAGCGAGGACGGCGAGCCGGTTCAGCGGGCGACGGTCTTGATGCGCTCGATCATTTCATCGACCGCCTTGTCGACCGGCACCTTGTCGGTCACGACGCGGTTCATGGCCTTGGCCCACACGTTCTCGTTGTTGAGAATGGTGAACTTGTAGTTCTTGGTGAACTCGAACGGCACCGTGCCATTGGCGTATTGGTTGAACACCGACTGGCGATGCGGGTCAGCCTTCCAGAACGGACGCGCCTGGCCGGCCTTGGTCACCGGGAACCAGCGGCCGAGCGCACCTTCCACGTAAGGGGTGAGGTTTTCCTCCTGCATCAGGAAGGTCACGAACTCCTTGGCCCGCGTCTTGTTCTTGGCTTCCTTGAAGACCACGCCGGTCTTGACCGCCGTGCGGTAGACCATCTTGCTGCCGTCCGGCTTGCTCGGGAAGCCAGCGGTGCGGATGCGCTCGGTGAAGTTCTTCTTGGCCTCTTCGCGTTGCTCGGGCGTGAGCGTGGCGTTGTTCATGTCGTCCAGCCATTTGGCGGCGATCGAGATGGTGGCGTTGTGCGTCATCACGGTCGTCTTGTTGTGGAAGGCGACGTTGTTGTCCGGATCCTTCCAGCTGGTCGACGATGGCGGGGTGCAGCCCTTGGTGTAGGGCGTGGTGTAGTCGGTGAGCGCTGCCACCAGGCCGGCCTTGACCTTCGGATCGTCGACCAGCAGCTTGCCGCTGTCGTTGACCAGCTGCACGTTGTAGGCGTCCATGAAAGTCAGGAACGAATAGAACGAGTCGCTCGAGTCCACGCCCATCGGCATGCCGATGCCGAAGCTGCGCTTGCCGCTTTTCTGGCGGCTTGCCGGCTGAACCTTTTCGCACCAGAACGACCAGTATTCCTTCCAGGTGGCCGGAATGTCCGACTCCTTGAAGCCCGCCTCGGCCAGCATGTCGATCCAGTATTCGACGTGCATCGTCTGCTGCTTGATCGGAAACGCGTAGTAGGCCTTGGCCTTGGTCTGGTCGTTGTAGAGAAAGGTGGTTTCCACCGTGTTGGGCGCAAAGCGCGCCTTCATCGGACTGATGATGCTGCTGATGTCTTCGAGCTTGCCTTCGAAGGCCCACTTGCCGGTGACCTGGAAGTCGTACACGTCGGCATACGCCACATCGGGCGGGCTGCCGGAGTCGAGCGCCGACACGGTCTTCGGAATCATGTCCTGGATCGGGTACTGCGACAGCTCGACCTTGACGCCCTTGTATTTTTCCTCGTACTTCTTGATGGCGGCAAAGAGCGCGTCATCTTCGGCCTTGTAGAAGCCCTTGACCCACCAGACGGTGAGCTTCTCCTGCGCGTTCGCCTGGCCGGCGACCACGAGCCCTAACGCCATCAGCGTCGGGGCAATCAGTGATTTGATTTTCATAGTGAGTTGTCTCCTTGTTTGAAACTACGGGAACACGGTTGGGAACGGAATCGGAACGGATATTTCAGACTGCCTTGAGGCGGGGCGGCGGCCGGCTCAGGCGTGGCAGGCGCCGCCGCGAGCCCAGCACGGCTTCGATGTCGATGCGTGCGCTGTCGATCAACTTGAGAATGGCGCGCTCTGCCTTGGCGGGCTCGTGCGCCTTCACCGCGTCGAGCACGGCGCGGTGCATCGGCAACGACAGCGCGGGGCCATTGCTGCGCGCGGTGGAGATTTCGAAACTGGTGCGCAGCAGCGCATTCAGCGCCTTGCTCATCTGCGTCAGCATCCGGTTGCGCGCCGCGCGCAGCAGCGCGTGGTGAAAGCGAAGGTCGCTCGTCACATAGTCGCCGCCGTGCTCGATGGCGTTCTTCATGCCGGCATACGCAGCCTCGATCTCTGCGATGTCCTCGGCACTCGCGCGCTCGGCCGCGAGCCGCACCGCCGCGGGCTCGACCACGCGACGCAAATCCTGAAGATCGCGCAGAAATTCCGGCGTGAGCCCTGCTTTCGCCTGCCATGAAATGACGTCGGGATCGAACCAGTTCCACGCCTCCTGCGGCAACACGCGGCTGCCGACCTTGGGGCCGGTAACGATCAGGCCCTTGGCCGCCAGCGCCTTGATCGCCTCGCGCACCACGGTGCGGCTGACACCGAGCTCTTCGCCCAGGATCGGCTCCGGCGGAATGATCGCGCCCTCGCCGTAGCGGCCGGAAATGATGGCGCCGCCCAGCAGATCGACGGTGTGGCCGTGGGCGTTCTTGATCATGGGGCGCTCAGGAAGCTACCGGGGTCAGCAGCGGCTGGCCCGCGAAGTGCGCACGCAGATTGTTGAAGGTCAGCATGGCCATCGCCTCGCGCGTCTGCCGGGTGCCGCTGCCGACGTGCGGTGTGAGCACCACGTTGGGCATGTTGCGCAGTTCGGCCGGAACATTGGGCTCGTCGACGAACACATCGAGTGCGGCGCCAGCGATCACGCCGTTCTGCAGCGCCGCAACCAGTGCGGGCTGGTCGACCACGCTGCCGCGCGCCACGTTCACGAGATACCCCTGCGGGCCCAGCGCCTGCAGCACCTTGGCGTCGATCATCCCCCGCGTCGCGGTGCCGCCGGGCGTGATGACGACCAGGAAATCGACCGCCGCAGCCAGCGCCGCGGCATCGGGGTAGTAGGTGTACGGCACATTGGTACGGGGCGAACGCGCGGTGTACGAAATTTCCATCTGGAAGGCCAGCGCGCGGTGGGCAATGGCCTGGCCGATGCGCCCCATGCCGACGATGCCGAGACGCGCGCCCGTGACCTTGCGCGACAGCGCGAACGGCCCCTTCGTCCATTCGCCCGCGCGCACGAAACGGTCGGCCTGCGGGATCCGCCGTGCGATCGAGAGCAGCAGCCCCAGCGCGAGATCGGCCACATCGTCGTTCAGCACTTCGGGCGTGTTGGTGACCGGCACGCCGCGCTCCTGCGCTGCAGGCACGTCGACGCCGTCGTAGCCGACGCCGAACACCGAGATCATTTCGAGTGCCGGCAGCTGGGCCATCAGCTCGCGGGGCACCTTGGCTTCGCCATTGGCAACGACCGCGCGGATGCGCGGCGCCACCGCGGCGAACGCCGTCGGGTCGCTGACGTGGATACGGTCGTGCACGTTGTACTCCGCGCGCAGCGATTCCATCAGGAAAGGCATCAGCGGCGCAACAGCGAGGACTTCGGCCTTGTCGTTCATGATTTGATTCCCACTTTCTGAACGAGCTGCTTG
>JBDUCH010000084.1:0-13132 GCA_040003555.1 Variovorax sp.
TTCGGCAAGGGCTCGGTGCAGACGGTGCGCCCGCTCGGCCCCGACACCGGCCTGAAGATCACCACCGCGCGCTACTACACGCCAAGCGGCACCTCGATCCAGGCCAAGGGCATCGTGCCGAACGTGCTGATCGACGAAAGTGCCGAAGGCAGCCCGTTCGCCGCGCTGCGGATGCGCGAGGCCGATCTCGAAAAGCATCTGGCCAGCGGGCAAGGTCCCGAGGCCAAGAGCCCCGAGCGCGAAAAAGCACGCGACGAGGCCCGCAAGCGCCTCGAAGAAGAGGCCAAGAAGCCGCCGCAAGACCGCAAGATTCCCGAGTTCGGCACCGACAAGGACTTCCCGCTGGTGCAGGCGCTCAACCGCCTCAAGGGCCAGCCGGTGCTGGTCAGCAAGACGCAGGTGATCGTCGACAACAAGGAAGAGAAGAAAGAGAACTGATCGGGTCGGCACATGCAGGACGATGAGTTGCTGCGCTACTCGCGGCATATCCTGCTGGAAGAGTTCGGCATCGACGGCCAGGCCAGGGTCTCGGCGGCGCATGCGCTGGTGATTGGCGCCGGCGGGCTCGGCTCGCCGGTGGCGCTCTACCTCGCCGCGGCGGGTGTCGGGCGAATCACGCTGGTCGACGACGACACAGTCGACCTCACCAACCTGCAACGCCAGATCGCCCACACCACGGCGCGGGCGGGCGAGGCCAAGGTGACCTCGGCGGCCGGGGCGATGCTGGCGATCAACCCCACCATTTCGATCGATGCGATCACACAGCGCGCCGATGCCGAAGCGCTGGATCGCATGGTGGCCAGCGCCGATGTGGTGCTTGACTGCAGCGACAACTTCGCGACGCGCCAGGCCGTCAACAAGGCCTGCGTGGCCCACGCCAAACCGCTGGTGTCCGGGGCTGCGATCCGCTTCGATGGCCAGCTCAGCGTCTACGACACGCGCGATGCGGCCTCGCCCTGCTACGCGTGCCTGTTCCCGCCCGACGCCGACTTCGAGGAAACGCGCTGCGCCGTCCTCGGCGTGTTCGGGCCGGTGGTGGGCACGATCGGCACGCTGCAGGCGCATGAGGCGCTCAAGCTGCTGGCAGGGATCGGCTCGTCGCTGGCAGGCCAGCTGTTGATGTTCGATGGACGCAGCACCCGGTTCGACACCTTGCGCACCGCGCGCGACCCGGATTGCAGCGTCTGCGGCCAGCGGCCAACCGCCTGAGACGACCTTGCATTCAAAGGTCTCAATCCGGCGCTGATCTGAGCGCTGCGGTTCCGGGGTGGGTTCAGGGCGGCGTGTCCAGTTCGCGCTGAACAAGCAGAGCGTGCCCAAGGCCGATGGTGGTGGGTGGCCCCTGCAGCGAAATAAAGGAGGAGCCGAAGGCGGGGGACATTCGCGGAAGGGGCCACCCGCCGCCATCGGCCCGCCCCGAACGTCAAGCCAAAGCCTGCCAGCCCGATCCGATCTTCACGTTCACCGGCGCGTGGTCTTGGCCCGGGCGGCGCCCGTGGCGGCGGCGCCGGCGGTCGGCTGGCTCGCATCGGCCAGCACACCTTTGCAGTCGGCGTCTACGCCGGGCCCGGTTTCGATCGTTGCGATCAGCGCCAGCAACGGGTTGATGACGCCCAGCGCCACCGCAGCCAGGCCGCGCCCGGCGAGCGGGCCCGCTTCGATGCCTGCCGAGGGCGAAGCGAAGGTGCCGCCGATCACGAGCGGCGTTCGCAGCGAAAGAATGCTCATGTCCTTTGGCTGCGGACGAACCACGAAATGCATCGTTTCATCGGACAGGCTGGCCTGGCCGCTGGCGTTGAACACGGTGTCGGTGGTGTCGAACACCAGACTGCGTCCGACCATCACGCCCTTGTTGACATCGAAAGCCGCCGCTGCGCAGCGCAGCGTGACGTTGCGGTCGCCGCGCAGCAGGAACTTGATGATCTCGCCGCCGTCGAGCCCCATGAACTCGAGCAGCAGGTTGCTGAACTCGCCTCGCCCGGTGATGGCGGCCACGTCGCCCGACGACCCGCCCAGCCAGCTTGCGACCGAGTTGCCGCGGCCGGACAGGTTGATGCGCCCGTCGAGCTTGCCGAAACTGGTCTTGAGCGTCTCGACCTTCGGAATCAGGCGGTTGAGCTGCATCGCGCGAATGTCGAGCGAGGCGCGGATGTCGGCCGGATTCTGCGTCGCGTCGATACGGATCGCGCCGGCCAGCCTGCCGCCGGCCAGGCCGAGGTCGAGCGGATCGAGCGTCAGCACGCGGTCGACCAGCTTCACATGAACGCTGCCGCGATCGAGCGGCACGTCCCGCACGTTGCGGATCTTCTCTGCCGTGTATTGCACCTCGGCGTTCATCGCGCGCAGCCGCTCGAAATCGAGTATCGCGGTCGGCAACACCTTGCGGCCCGGATCCTTCTGCGCGCGTTTGACCTGCGTGATCGACGGCGGCGGCTCGACGCCCTCCACGGCCTTGGCCGCGCGGGCGGTCGGCGGCAGGCCGATCAACGGGCCGAGATCGTCCATGTCCATGACGCGGGAACGAAGGCTCCCGCTGAGGTGCGGCGTTTTCGGGGCCTGGTCGAAGCGCATGTCACCGGCGATGTCCGACAGACCGAGCTTGCCCTTCAGGCCAAGAACCTCCCAGAGCTTTGCGCGTTTGCGCAAGTCGCCGCTGAGCGCGTAGGGCGAGGTCTGCGGCAGGGCGATACCGAGCAGCGGGTAGAGATCGCCGAGGGTCTGGCCCTTGAGCTGGAACTGCGCGTCGATGCCGTCGAGATCGGCCAGCGCAGCCACGGTGCCCTTGGCGGAAAGCTGCGTCTTGCCGGCCACTGCCTTGATTTCGATGGGGAACGGCGGCTGCCCGGCCGACGTGAGCTGCAGCACGTTGCCGGTGCTGCCGTCGGCAGTCAGAGGTTGCCGCTGATAGCGGCCCTTCACGCGAAAGTCGAGCGGCATCTCGCCGCGCGCAGTGTCAAACGTGAAATCGGCGTGAAGGTCGACACCGAGATGCTCCGCGAGAAAGTCAACCCCGCCACCGTCCACCTGCAGCAGTCCGATGGTCGGCACGGTGCCCGCATCCCCGGTGTCCTTGCCGAGCGCCCAAGTGCGGCGCCCGTCCTGCTCCATCTGCAGGCCCATCGTGGGCGACACCAGCGCCAGGCGCGGGATGACCACCTTGCCCCTGAGGAGGGGCCAAAGCCGAATCTCGAACTCGGCGCGCTGCGCCTTCACCAGATACGGCTCACGCGCCCACGAGGGGTTTGCGAACTCGATGCCGTCGAACGCGATGGTGGCGCCGCGCCAGCCAGGCGTCACGTCGAGCCGGCGCGTGATCTCGAATTTGCGGCCCGTCTTCTCGCTGACATAGCGATTGAGCGGTTCGCGCAGCACATCCCAGGGAAAAAACATCACGACGATCAGCAGCACTGCCAGCAGTGCGGCGACACCGGCCGCAATGCGGCCCCACAGCGGAATGCCGGAACTGCGGTGGCGCAACGCAATGTTCATGCTGCAAGCCTGAGGCCAATGCAGCACTTTCCGGGTCGGCTCCGGGCCGCAACCGGTGTGCGCCCTAGCCTACGCACACTGTTTGTCGGAAGCCGCCTACAGGCGAGAGCGTCGGCAACTTGCATGATCGGCGCGCCGATCATGAGCGCCACACTCAACACCTTTATCGTCGAAGACAACGAGACGATCCGCGAGAACCTCGCGGCCACGCTCGAAGAACTCGCGCGTGTCACCGCAGTCGGCTTTGCCACGTCCGAGATGGAAGCCTCCGCCTGGCTGCATGCCAACCCCGAACGATGGCAGCTTGCCATCGTCGACCTGTTTCTCAAGCAGGGTAGCGGGCTGGGCGTGCTGAAGGCATGCGCGCGGCGCGCGCCCTCGCAGCGCGTGGTGGTGTTGAGCAACTATGCGACCGCGGATGTACGCAAGCGCTGCGCCGCGCTCGGTGCCGATGCGGTCTTCGACAAATCCAACGAAATCGATGCGCTGGTCGACTACTGCATTGCCCAAGCCGCCTTGCGCGGTGGTTGAGCCCTGCTGCCGTGCCCGCTCAATCGATGAGCTTGTTCTTCAGCGCGTAATAGGTGAGGTCGCTGTTGGAGGACAAGTTCATCTTCTCCATCAGGCGCGTGCGGTAGGTACTGACCGTCTTGACCGACAGCGACAGGGTCTTTGCGATGTCGCCCGCTGTTTCGCCCTTGGCCAGCTTCAGGAACACCTGGAACTCGCGCTCCGACAACTGCTCGTGCGGTGCCGCGTCGTCCTTGCGATCGAGCTGGCGCGCCAGCAATTCGGCAACGGTCGGGGTGATGTAGCGCCGGCCCAGCGAGATGGTGCGGATCGCGTTCACGATCTCGATCGGATCGCATTCCTTGTTGAGGTAGCCACTCGCGCCCTGACGAATCAGGTTCATCGCGTAGTGCTCTTCGGGGTAGCCGCTCAGGATCAGGATGCCCACATCGGGCGCCTTGGCGCGGATCATGGCCAGCGCGTCGATGCCGCTCTGGCCCGGCATCGAAAGATCCATCACCAAGACATCAAGTTCGGTGGTGCGAACCAGTTCGATCGCTTCGCGGCCGCTGGCGGCTTCGCCCGCAACGCGCAAATCAACATGCTCCGAAAAAAACTGTCTCAGGCCGGAGCGCACGATGGCGTGGTCATCCACAATGCCGATCTTGATCATTCTTTGCTTTCGTCGTTGTGAGCGGCCTCGAGTGCCGCTTCTTCCGATCCCTGTTCAGCGCCAATTATTCCCGAATTTGACAATGGAAAATTCCGTGGAGACATCATGCGCTGGTTAGTGGTTCCAAAGATGGCGCTCAGCCTGACCCTGGCCGCGCTTGCTGCCCTGGTTTTGATCGGCATCAACGAAGCGGGCTACCGGGAGTCGCGCCGCGCGCTCAACGAGATTACCGAGGCGCAACTGGCGCGAGCGGCACTCAACGGACTGCTGCTGAACATACTCGACGCCGAAACCGGCCAGCGCGGCTATCTTTTGACCGGGGAGGCCAGCTACCGCGAGCCTTACGACGGTGCCGTGAAAAAGATCGATGGCAACCTCGCAAGTCTGCGCGCGCTCTACGCCCAGCGACCCGACGAACAGGCCAGGCTGAGCAAGCTGTCCGGCCATGTGGCACGCAAGCTGGCCGAGATGGACATGAGCCTGCGGTTGCGCCAGAGCGGCAGTGACGATGCCTGGAAGTTCGTCCTGACCACCGACGTGGGTCGCGAGGAAATGAACGCCATCCGCGATCAGGCCAGTGAGCTGATTGCGGTCAGCAGCCATGCGCTCACGATCGGACAGCAGCAGATTTCCAGGGCGCTCAAGCTCGGGCGCCTGGGCATCGGCCTGGTCGCCTTGTTTGCATTGCTGGCGTTCTGGCTGTACCTGCGGCAAACGCATGCGCTTCGCTATGCCGGCGAGCGCCAGCAAGAGGCGCTGCAGCGCGAGCGCAATGCCCTCGAAACTGAGGTCAGCGAGCGCACAGCGTCACTGACCGAACTCGCGACGCATCTGCAGGACGTGCGCGAAAGCGAGCGCGGCTACCTCGCGCGCGAGTTGCATGACGAACTCGGCTCGCTGTTGACGGCAGCCAAGCTCGATGTTGCGCGGCTGAAATCGCGACTGGTCGATTCGCCTGACGCGACGCAGCGCCTGCAGCATCTGACCGAGCTGCTCAACAGCGGCATCGCGCTCAAGCGCCGCATCATCGAAGACCTGCGCCCGTCGTCGCTGGCCAACCTGGGCCTGGTGGCCTCCCTCGAAATTCTGGGACGCGAGTTCGGCGACCGATCCGGCGTGCAGATCGATCTGGCGCTCGAGCCCGTGTTGCTGGACGAGGCGCGCCAACTCACGGTCTACCGCATGGTTCAGGAAAGCCTCACCAATATCAGCAAGTACGCACAGGCAACCGAAGCGACCATCGTGCTCAAGAACTACGGGAACCACGTGATCGTCGAGGTGACCGACAACGGCAAGGGCTTCGAGCCCGGCATGACGCGCCCTTCCACACACGGATTGGCAGGCATGCGGCACCGGGTTCAGGCCGCCAGCGGAAAGCTCACCGTGACATCGGCTCCGGGCCAGGGCACCCGCCTGATGGCGATGATCCCGGTGCAGCGAAACTGAGCGGGCCGGGTCGATTCGTTGCTCTCCTACGCACCCCGGCCGCCGCTGCTGACAGGCCTTGTGGCAGGCCCGCCCTACGCTGGGGCCAGCCCGTCCAAGCCTTGGACGTGCGCCCATCAACGCGAGGTTCGCCTCGGTCAGGAGTTCAGCATGTTGCACTACGCAGTCGTATTTCTGGTCATCGCGCTGGTGGCAGCGCTCTTCGGGTTCGGTGGCATTGCGGCCGGTGCGGTCGGGATCGCAAAAATTCTTTTCGTGATCTTCATCGTGCTCGCGCTTGTCAGCTTCATTGCCAGCTTGATGCGAAGGGGCTAGCGCCGCTACCATCTTTTCGCCAGTCCACAATAATCTCCATCTCAGCAAAGGAAACATTACCATGAATGCAACCGCCAAGACCGCATCGCAACTGGCCGACGAAGCTCGCGAAACGGCCAACGACGCCTTGGAATCGACCCGCGCCTACGCGCAAAACGCGGTGAACGCAGCGGGCGAAAAGGTGCGTGGTCTGCGTGGCCAGGTCGAACCTGCCGTGGAGCAGTTGGCCAACCGCGTCCAGCAAGCCGTGCAGCGCGGCCTGGAGTCGGCATCGAAGACCAGCGCCCGTGCGCAGCGCCAGATCGAACAGGCCGCCGACGTGACGGGCAAGTACATCTCCGATCAACCGGTGCGCTCGGTGCTGATCGCCGCTGCTGCCGGTGCAGCAATCGCTGCGCTGCTGGTGCTGGTCACGCGCCGCCGGGACGACTATTGATCTGAGGCTTCATCCGCAGCGCCGATACTCGCAGCACCATGCTTCATCCCATTTTTTCCACGGTGCTCGGGCGGCCCGAACTGATTGCGGATCACCTTGCCAATTACGCGGCGCTGATCCGCGAGGAAAGTACCCTTGCTGGCCGTGCATTGATCAAGCGTGCGTTGGCCGGTGTGATCGCAGCGGTCAGCGCGATGCTGGCGCTGGGTTTGATCGGCATCGCCGTCATGCTCGGCGTATTGCATGGAAGCTTCCACTGGGTACTGGTTGTGGTGCCCGGCGTGGCGGTGGTGGTTGCCGCCCTGTCGGCCTGGGTTGCAACCCGGCCCACCGACCTCAACGCGTTTCAGGATCTGAGTGCACAACTCGACGCCGACGTGCGCGCCCTGCATCTCGCTGGAGATTCCGATGCCGATTGACCGTGATGCCTTGACGCCGCAGCAGCGCCTGGCGGTTTCGCGCCGGGCGCTGGTTCAGCAACTGCGCGGCGAAGCGCCGCCTGCTGCCGCTGAGCGCGGGCGATCCGGCTCGCAACCTCAGCGTCCGCGAAAGTCGAGCCTGTTCGATCGCGTTGCGTGGTTGCCAGTCGCGCGCTCGATGGCCGAGCGCTGGTGGCGTCGTCACCCCGCCAATGCCGTGGGTCAGCTCGCAAGGCCGGTGCTCGATCGCTATGCGCGGGAGCAACCGGCCAAATTGGTGGCCGTGGCTGCCGCTGCCGGCGCGGTGATTGTCCTGGTTCGCCCCTGGCGACTGCTGTCGGTAGGCGCCCTGGTGGCCGCTGCCCTGAAGTCTTCGGATATCGCCGACATGGTCACCACGGTGATGCGCAACAAGGACGGCAAGCCCTGAACACGAGGCCGAACGCGCGCCCCAAAAAAAAGCCCGGCGATTGCCGGGCCTCTTTTTTTGGAAGTCATTTTTTTACATCTTGACTTCGAGCTTGTTGTCGACAGAACCGACGCCTTCAACGCTCTTGGCAATGTCACCGGCGCGCGACTTGGCCGCCGCGGTTGGCGCCGGGCCGCTGAGCGTGACGGTTCCACCTTTGGTGTCGACGTCGATCTTGATGGCACTCAGATCCGGATCCTTGGCGAGACCTGCGGACACCTTTGCGGTGATGCTAGCGTCGTCCACCTTGTTGCCCACCGTGGTGGCTGCGTCCTTCACGGCATCCTTGGCTTCGGCAGCCCCCTGCTTCATCCCGGCTTCCGCGGACTTGGCCGAAGACTCGGTCTTGGCGACCGCCGAGTCGACTTTTTCGCCGGCGGTGGTGTCGTTGGCCTTGTTGCCGCAGGCGCCAAGCGCCAGAGCGCTTGCGGCCAGCAGCATCGCCAGCAATGTGCGCGAACGCGCGATGTGTTGATTCGTCGATGTCATTGCAAATATCTCCTGAGGTTCAATGCGTTCAGAGCTTGTCTGCGCCCGCCTTGACGGCATCCTTGGCCTTTTCCTTCACATCGCCGTAAGTGCTCTGCACCTTGCCGGCGGCCTTGTCGGCCACGCCTTCGGCTTCCAGCTTTTCGCTGCCCGCCACCTTGCCGGTGACTTCCTTGATCTTGCCCTTGGCCTGCTCGACGCGGCCTGCGACTTGGTCTTTGTTCATAGCGGTTCCTTCCGTTGGATTCGACACATGGCTCGGGTGAACCACACGTTCAATCTATCGACACGGCGGCCCACATTGCCGTCGCGCTCGCCGCGAACCGGTGTAGGACAGGTCAGGCGCTGACGATCCAGCCTTCAAGGGGATCGATCGAACCTGGAAGACCCCACGCGGGTTGCGACGCCGCCCAGGCAGCCTGCAGCAGACACAACACGGCATCGATCCGGTCACCCTGCGCATCGGCCAGCAAGATGTCGCGTTGCGCCGTTTCGAGTGCGAGTCGCAGGCCGAGCCGGGCGCTGCCGGAAGTCACAAGGACATCGAGCAAGTCGGCACGCGCGGCATGGCGCTGCGGCGTTTGCCGCGCGCGGTCGTCGGCCTTGTAGCTGCGCCGCCCGATCAGCTCGCGTGCCAGCAAGCCAGGATAGGCTTCCAGCGCGATGCGTTGGCAAGATTCGCGCGGTGGTACATGCAGCCCCGGCAAACAAGCGCCGGCCGCCAGCAAACGCGGCACGCCTGCGTGCAGCATGAAGGCGACCGGCGGATTGACCCACTTCATCGAGGGGCTCGATCCGGCCGGGCCGTCGGTTGCGCGGTGCGCAAACTTGCCACCAACTGGCCGGCCTGCACAGAAGGCGGCGAACTCGGTGCGAATCTCGACCCGACTCAGGGCGGCGTAATGCGTCATCAAGGCTTGCCACTGCAACGGCCAACCCAGCTGCACAACCAACTCGCGCGGTAGCCCGAAAGGAAAGTCGAATCCACCAACCCATGCCGGCGTGCGCGCCAGCCACTCGGCCCATGCATCGAGCGTGGCAAAAGTGTCGAGCCGCCGCAAGACCACGCGACGGCCGTCGACGTCGCCGTGCGCCACCACGATCGGTTTTCGCGCACTGGGCGCGCTGGAAAAATCGCAACCGAACAGCAAGGCCTACACCCGCAAAGCTCAGCCCAGCGCCAGTGCAATCACGCCGGCCGCGATGAAGCCGGCGCCGACGAGTCTCAGGAAACGATCGCCCTCGCGCAGCAGATGGCCGCCGATGAGGGCGGCGAACAGCATCGACACCTCGCGTGCCGGCGCGACATGGGAAATCGGCGCCTGCTGTACCGCGTAGAGCACCAGTACGTACGAGACCGGGCTGATCGCAGCGACCAGCAATGCGTACTTCCATTGCGAGCGCCAGAGTTGCGCGGTGGTGGCGCGGTCGCGCAGCGCAGCCGGCACCAGCAACACCACGCGCACGAAGTTGCCGAAGTAGTCGAGCAGGATCGGCGACATCGCAAGCCACTTGACCGCATAGCTGTCGACCACCGTGTAGCTCGCGATGAAGGCGCCGGTCAGCACGCCGTAGCGTATGCCCTTGCGCACCCGCTCACGCTGCGCCGCGTCGTGCGTCGCGTGCCAGAGCTGCGGCCCGCCGGCGACGAGGAACACGCCGAGCACCACGCCGACGATGCCGACCAACCCGGTGGGGCTGATGCTTTCGCCAAGGAACAGGATGGCGAACAGCGACGACAGCAGCGGCCCCGAGCCGCGTGCGAGCGGATAGACCACGGTGAGGTCGGACTTGCGGTAGCCGCGCAGCAGGATGACGTAGTACACGACGTGCAGCACGCCGCTGAGCACGACGAAACCCCATTCCATCGCGCCCCATTGCGGCACCACCTGCCAGCCGAGTGCGATGCCGAGCGGCGCCCACACCACCATGAGAAAAACGCCGCTCTGGAAAGCGAAGCGGGCGTCGCCGTTGGCCTTCTTGGCGGCGATGTTCCAACTGGCGTGGATCACGCCCGCCAGCATGATCAGCGCAAAGGCGGAAAGCGGCAAAACGCCAGGTTCAGGGCCGGCCGACGATGGCGGCCGTGGCCATCAACTCTTCGAGCAGCGCCAGCGAGACCTTGCCGGAGACCGCATAGGGGTCGAGCTCCGGGCGTTCCGAATAACGCAGCAGCGTGGCCTGATGACCCTTGGTCAGGTTGACCTGGCCCATGGTCCAGCCGCCGAAGCGGCGTTCGGAAATCTCTTCGTAGTGCAGCAGCACCACATCCTTGTGGCGCGGGTCGCGCTGGATGTGGCCATAGAGGTCGCTGATGGCGGTGCGGCCGCCCTCGATCGCCTGCAGGAAGATCCCCGCGCCATAGCAGAGGATGCCGGTGACACCACAAGCGGTGTTGTGGGCGCGCGATTGCGTGAGGATCGCCTCGATGGCGGGTGCGCTCGAATCGACGGCGCGGCTGGCGTAGAGCAGGCGTACCAACATGTCAGCCCTTTCGGGGGAGCAGGGACAGAAACTCGCGCCGCAGCGACGCGTCCTTGAGGAATACACCTCGCATCACCGAATTGATCATCTTGCTGTCCATTTCCTTGACGCCGCGCCAGGCCATGCAGAAATGCTCGGCCTCCATGACGAGGGCGAGACCATCGGGTTGGGTTTTTTCCTGGATCAGGTCGGCCAGTTGCACCACGGCTTCTTCCTGGATCTGGGGCCGGCCCATCACCCATTCGGCCAAGCGTGCGTACTTGGAAAGGCCGATCACGTTGGTGTGTTCGTTCGGCATCACGCCGATCCAGAGCTTGCCGATGATCGGGCAGAAGTGGTGCGAGCAGGCACTGCGCACCGTGATCGGGCCGACGATCATGAGTTCGTTGAGGTGTTCCGCGTTCGGAAATTCGGTCAGCGCGGGCGCCGCCACGTAGCGGCCCTTGAAAACCTCGTTAAGGTACATCTTGGCGACACGGCGCGCGGTGTTGCCGGTGTTGTGGTCGCGCTCGAGGTCGATCACCAGGCTCTCGAGCACGCTCTTCATCTTGACCTCGACCTCGTCGAGCAAGGCTTCGAGTTCGCCCGGTTCGATGAACTCGGCGATGTTGTCGTTGGCGTTGAAGCGTTTGCGCGCAGCCTGCAGGCGCTCCCGGATCTTTACCGAGACCGGCGTGCCCTCGTCGTCGTCTCCCCCGTGGCCGGGGCGCTCAGCAGCGTCAATTTTCTTCAGCATCCGATGATCCTAACAGTGAACGGTTTACAGGCCATTCGGGCCTGCAGCGCCCGCCCAGTGGGCGCAGGCAGCTATTAATTCAATAGCAAAAAGTCGGTCACCAGCGGCAGGTGATCCGACATGCGTGCCCAGATCGGGCCGCGTGGCACGTTGCACGCCACCGGCGACAGGTGGCGCCCGTAGATGAAGTCGAGCTGCGCCACCGGCAATCGCGACGGGTAGGTCAGCGTGCGCGGCCCGCGCAGGTCGCTCGAATCGCGCAGGCCCGCCGCGTTCATCGCGTAGCGCATGCGCGCGCCCCAGTCGTTGAAGTCGCCGGCCACCACCACCGCCTCGCTCGCCGGAACCTCCCGGGCGATGAAGTCGTTGAGCTGCGCGACCTGCCGCACGCGGCTGCCCTTGATGAGACCCAGGTGCACGACGATGGCGTGCACCGGACGGCCTTCGACCTCGATCACGACGTGCAGCAGCCCGCGCTGTTCGAAGCGATGGTCGGAAATATCCTGGTGCCTCTGGTGCAGCACCGGCCAGCGCGTCAGCAGCGCATTGCCGTGCTCGCCGTGGCGCGTGACTGCATTGGTCTCGTAGACCGCCGTGTAGCCCTCGGGCGCGAGGAAATCGGCTTGCGGCAGTTCGGGCCAGCGTGTGAAGCGGGCGGCCGCCTGGCGGTTCATCTTGCGCACTTCCTGCAGGCAGATGATGTCGGCGTCGAGCTGCTCTATCGCGTGGCCGAGGTTGTGGATCTCCAGCCGCCGCCCCGGGCCGATGCCTTGCACGCCCTTGTGGATGTTGTAGGTCGCCACGCGCAGCGTGTGGGCCGGTGAATTCATGCCCGAAATTGTGGCAGCAACAGAATGGCTTCGGCATTCGACGGGGAAAAGCAGGCGTCGGCTGCGTCACGGTAAGGCAGCCATTGCCAGGCGGTGTGCTCGCGCGGATTCAGCACCGGATCGATGCGTTCCGGCAGGCACAGGCCGAACAGGTGCTCGGTGTTGTGCGTCACGCCCGGGGCGTAGCGGGCGCGCCACCGCGGGTAGATCTCGTAGATGTTCTGCAGCTGCCAATCGCGCAGCCAAGACGCGAGCGGGCTGCCTTCGCTGCAGGCGAAGCCGGTTTCCTCGGCCACCTCGCGCGCCGCGGTCAAGGCCAGCGGCTCGTTTGCGACGTCCTTGCTGCCGGTGACCGACTGCCAGAAATCGTCGGCGTCGGCGCGGCGGATCAGCAGCACGTCGAGCGCAGGCGTGTGGATCACGACCAGCACAGACTCCGGGATTTTCCAGGGCCGCGTGCTCGTCGTCATCAGCGTATCAGGCGGGCTGCGGCGTGTTTCGCAGGCGGATATGCAGTTCGCGCAGCTGCTTCTCGTCGACTGGGCTCGGCGCCTGCGTGAGCAAATCCTGCGCGCGCTGGGTCTTGGGAAACGCGATCACGTCGCGAATCGACTCGGCGCCGGTCATCAGCATCACGAGACGGTCCAGGCCAATCGCGATGCCGCCGTGCGGCGGCGCACCGTACTGCAATGCGTCGAGCAGGAAGCCGAACTTGGAACTCGCGTCCTCGGCGCTGATCTTGAGCGCCCGGAACACCTTGCTCTGCACTTCCTCGCGGTGAATACGCACCGAGCCGCCGCCCATCTCGATGCCGTTGAGCACCATGTCGTAGGCCT
>JBDUCH010000385.1:0-3863 GCA_040003555.1 Variovorax sp.
AAGCCGGTGCGCACCAGTTTCTGGAACAGGTAGGCCTCTTCATTGCTGCCCTTGGCCGAGCCGAAGCCGGCCAGCGCCTTCTTGCCGTGCGTGTCGCACAGGTCCTTGAGCTTGCCAGCGGTGAGCGCCAGGGCCTCGTCCCAGGTTGCCTCGCGGAATGCCTCGTGCCAGTCGCCGGGGCGCGGTGCGTCGAGGTTCTTGGGCACACCGGGGCGGCGGATCAATGGCTTGGTCAGGCGCTGCGGATGGTGCGCGTAGTCGAAGCCGAAGCGGCCCTTGACGCACAGGCGGCTGTGATTGGCCGGGCCGTCACGGCCGTCGACGCTGACGATCTTCTCGTCCTTCACGTTGTAGGTGATCAGGCAGCCGACCCCGCAGAAAGGACAGACGGAGTCGACCTTGCGATCGACCTGCTGCGAGCCGATCAGACTCTTCGGCATGAGTGCACCGGTCGGGCAGGCCTGCACGCATTCGCCGCAGGCCACGCAGCTGCTGTCGCCCATCGTGTCGTCGAGGTCGAACACGATCTTGCTGTGTTCGCCGCGCATGGCGTAGCCGATCACGTCGTTGACCTGCTCCTCGCGGCAAGCGCGCACGCAGCGGTTGCACTGGATGCAGGCGTCGAGGTTCACGGCCATCGCAGGGTGCGAGATGTCAGGCGCGGGCTGTTCCCGCCGCAGCGCCTTGAGTGCGGGGCGCGCGGCGACGTCGAGCTTGCCGGCCCATTCGCTGAGCTCGCCATGCTGGCGCGTCGCATCGTCGCCGATCCACTTGTAGCCCGCGTCGGGCATGTCGGACAGCAGCATCTCGACCACCATGCGCTGGCTCTTCAATGCGCGTTCGCTGGTCGCCTGCACCTCCATGCCGCCCGTCACGCTGCGGCAACAGCTGGGCGCCAGCGTGCGCTCGCCTTTCACCTCGACCACGCAGGCACGGCAGTTGCCGTCGGCACGCAGGCCGTCGGTGTAGCAAAGGTGCGGAATGGCGACACCATGGCGTTCGGCCGCCTTGAAGATCGTTTCGCCTTCGAAGGCATCGAGCGCGCGGCCGTCGAGCGTGAACGCGACGGTCTGCGGCATCAGTTCGGCAAGGTGCGTCGGCGCGTTCATTGCACCTCCTGTGCAAAGTACTTGCGGATGCTGCGAATCGGATTGGGCGCGGCCTGGCCGAGGCCGCAGATCGAGGCGTCTTCCATCACCTGGGCCAGGTCTTCGAGCGTGTCGTTGTCCCACACCTGCGCCCGCATCAGCGCCGCGGCCTTGGCGGTGCCGACACGGCACGGCGTGCACTGGCCGCAGCTTTCGTGTTCGAAGAAGCGCATCACGTTCAGCGCCGCATCACGCGCGCGGTCGTGCTGGCTCAGCACCATCACGGCGGCCGAGCCGATGAAGCAGCCGTGTGGCTGCAGGGTGTCGAAATCGAGCGGAATGTCGTTCAGGGCGGCCGGCAGGATGCCGCCGGATGCCCCGCCCGGCAGGTAGGCGTACAGCGTGTGGCCGTCGAGCATGCCGCCGCAGTATTCGTCGATGAGTTCCTGCACCGTGATGCCGGCCGGCGCGAGCTTGACGCCCGGCTGCTTCACGCGGCCGCTGACGCTGAAAGACCGCAGCCCCTTGCGGCCGTGGCGACCGAAGCCGCTGAACCACTGCGGGCCCTTCTCGACGACGTCGCGCACCCAGTACAGGGTCTCGAAGTTGTGCTCCAGCGTCGGCCGGCCGAACAGGCCGACCTGTGCGATGTAGGGTGGACGCATGCGGGGTTCGCCGCGCTTGCCTTCGATGCTTTCGATCATCGCGGACTCTTCTCCACAGATGTAGGCACCCGCGCCACGGCGCAGCTCGATGCGCGGCAGCACGCACGGCGGGTCGGCCTGCAGTGCGGTGAGTTCGGCCTCTAGCAGGCGGCGGCAGTCGTGGTACTCGTCGCGCAGGTAGATGTAGCAGGCCTCGGTACCGACCACCTGGGCCGCAATCAGCACCCCTTCCAGAAAGCGGTGCGGATCGCGCTCGAGCCAGGTGCGATCCTTGAACGTGCCGGGCTCGCCCTCGTCGATGTTGACGGCCATGAGCCTGGGCGCCGGCTGGTCGCGCACGATGCGCCACTTGCGGCCGGCCGGAAAGCCCGCACCGCCGAGACCGCGCAGGCCCGAATCTTCCATCGCGCGGAGCACGGCTTCGGCGTCTTCCTCGCCGTTGACCACCGCCGCAGCCAGCGCGTAGCCGCCATGGGCGCGGTAGGTGGCGTAGTCGGTGAAAGCGGGCACCGCCTCGATGGCGCCAGGCAACGGCGACACGCTGCGCTGCGCAAAGTCGGATGCGATGAAATTGACGGGCTCCCGCGCCCGCGGGCCGGGCGTTGCAGCGTCGTCTTGCGCGAACCCCACGGCATGCAGCAGCTTCTCGGCCGTGGCGCACGGCACCGCCTGCTGATGCACCAGCGCGGCCGGCGCCTGCTCGCAGCGGCCGATGCACGGCGCCGCGATCACGCGCACGTCGCTTCGGCCTTCGGCACCGAGCAGCGCTGGCAGCCGCGCCAGCAGATCCTGCGCGCCGGCCAGCTCGCAGGCCAGCCCGTCGCACACGCGCACCGTGAGGCCGGGCGCCGCGTCGCCGCCGCGCACGATCTCGAAGTGGTGATAGAAGGTCGCGACCTCGTACACCTCGGCCATCGGGATGTTCATCTCGCGCGCCAGCGCCACCAGGTGGTGGTCGTGCAGCGCGCCATGTGCATCGTTGAGCCGGTGCAGGTATTCGATCAGCAGGTCGCGCCGATGGCCGCCCTCGGGGCGCAGTCCGACCAGGTCGCGCACCTGCTGCAGCGACGCTGCTTCAGGCTGGCGCCCCTTGAGCCTGCTCTTCTTGCGGATGCGATCCCGCAATTCGTCGGCGGTGGCGAGCGGCACCGCCTGGATTGCGTCCTCTGTGCCTGGGTAGTTCATTTGCCTCGGCCTTGGGTGCAGGCGGCTTGTCTTGCCGCCGGGGTATCAGGTAAAAAACTTCGCGGCGCTGATCAGTGTGCGGTACACGCCCCATGCCAACGGAATGCCGACCGCCGCCCATGCGAGCGCCACGACCAGCGGGCTCACGGTGTCGGAGCGACCCGAGCCGGTGCCCACTTCGGACGCCGACGCCTTCTCGTGCGCCAGTCTTTTTTCTTCGGCCAGCTCGGCATCGCTCATGAACCACTTGTCGGCCAGCGGACGCACCATCAGGTTGGCGATCAGCCCGATCACCAGCATGCCGACCAGGATGTACATGGTCTGGTTGTACACCTGCTCGCGCGGAATGCCGAGGCCGAGCTGGTACTCGCGCATGTAGTTGACCACCACCGGCCCGAGGATGCCCGCCGTGGCCCACGCCGTGAGCAGCCGGCCATGGATGGCGCCGACGAACTGGGTGCCGAACAGGTCGGCCAGGTACGCCGGAATGGTCGCGAAGCCGCCACCGTACATCGAGAGGATGACGCAGAAGGCACCCACGAACAGCAGCTTGCTGCCGGCGCCGGCCGACGACGGAATGCTGAAGTACAGCGCGCCGCCCAGCACGAAGAACACCACATAGGTCAGCCTGCGGCCGAGCTTGTCGGACAGGCTGGCCCAGAAGAAGCGGCCGCCGATGTTGAACAGGCTCAGCAGCGCGGCGAAGCCAGCGGCGATGCCGGCGATGCTCTTGAGCTGCCCGGCGTCGAGCTCGCCGAACTTCTTGTCGATGCCCAGCAGGTGGCCGCCGAACACTTCCTGCAGCATCGGGCTGGCCATGCCGATCACGCCGATGCCGGCGCTCACGTTCATGCACAGCACGACCCACAGCAGCCAGAACTGCGGAATGCCCCAGACCTTCTTCACGTGCACATGGCGCTGCGTG
>JBDUCH010000386.1:0-3822 GCA_040003555.1 Variovorax sp.
CGTACATGCGCCCGCCGATGCTCGAGTACTCGCCTTCGGTGTTCTCACGCACGATGTACATGTCGATCTCGCCGGGCTCACGTGCCGAGCCGTCGCGCCGCACCACCGGTGCCGTGATGCCGGGCATCAGGCGTGCAGGACGCAGATTGATGTACTGGTCGAACTCGCGCCGGAACAAAAGCAAAGAGCCCCAGAGCGACACATGATCCGCAATTTTCTGGGGCCAGCCGACCGCGCCGAAGAAGATGGCATCGTGGCCGCCGATCTGGTCTTTCCAGTTGTCGGGCAGCATCTTGCCGTGCTTCTCGAAGTAGTCCCAGCTCGAAAAATCGAAATGATCGAACTTCAGGTCGATGCCGAACTTGCGGGCGGCCGCGTCCAGCACGCGAATGCCCTCGGGCATGGTTTCCTTGCCGATGCCGTCGCCGGCGATTACTGCGATGCGTTGGGTGCTCATGAAAAGTCTCCTGGGATCAAGTTGGAAAGAAATGCAACGCCGCCTGGGCGACCTGTTGCGGTGCCTCTTCGGGCAGGTAGTGGCCACACGGCAAGGTCTGGCCCGACACCTGCAGTGCACGTTCACGCCAAAGTGCCAGAACGTCGAAGCAACGGCCTACGGCACCGTGCTCGCCCCACAGAACCTGCAGGGGCTGCGTGAGCAGGCGTCCGGCGGCAATATCGGCACGATCGTGCGCCAGATCAATCGAGGCGGACGCGCGATAGTCCTCGCAGATCGCGTGCGCCGTGCCGTTGATCGCGGCACAGCGCTCGTACTCCAGAAGCGCCTCGGGTGCGAACGGCGCGAGCCCGGCATGACGGCTGCCCATCACGCTGCGGATGTAGCGGGCCGGGTCGCCCTCGATCAGCGCCTCGGGCAGCGGCGGCGGCTGGATCAGGAAGAACCAGTGCCAGTAGGCGCGCGCAAAGGCTTCGCTGGTGTCGCGGTACATCGCGAGCGTGGGCGCGATATCGAGCAGCAGCAGGCGATCAACCGCATCGGGATGATCGGCCGCGAGCCGATGGGCGACGCGTGCACCGCGGTCGTGCGCCAGCACGCCGAAGCGTTCGAAGCCATGCTGCCGCATCACCGCCAGCGCATCGAGCGCCATCTCCCGCTTGCTGTAGGCCGCATGGTCGGGGCCGCCGGCCGGTCGACCTGAATCGCCATAGCCGCGCAGATCCATCATGACCAGCGTGAAGTGCCCGGCCAGTTCCGGCGCCACGCGGTGCCAGATCGCATGGGTCTGCGGATGGCCGTGCAACAGCAGCAGCGGCGCACCGCGGCCGCCAATGCGGCCGTGCAGCCGAACCGGGCCGCGATGCAGATCGAAAGGGGTGAATGAATCGAGCACGCAGGGATTGTGCGTGGCACGAGTCGGTGCATCAAGCAACAATGCTTCAACCTATAATTTCCCATATGGCACGAATCGATCGCGGCGATCTGGAACTCATGCAGGCCATTCGCGGCCACGGAAGTCTGGCGGGCGCGGCACTCGCGCTCGGCGTGGTGCCTTCGGTGATCACCAAGCGGCTCGGCGCGCTCGAAGCGCAACTGGGTCAGCGTCTGTTCGAGCGCACCACGCGCCGCTTGAGCCTCACCACCGAAGGCGAGGCGCTCTGCCAGCATGCCGACGGCCTGCTCGACCGCTTTGCCGCGCTCGAAACCGAGCTGGCCGAGCGTCAGAACGCATTGAGCGGCACCTTGCGGCTTGCCGCGACCTTCGGCTTTGGCCGGCGTTGGGTCGGGCCGGCGCTGGCCGCTTTTCAGGCCCTGCACCCTGCCCTGCAGGTCGAGCTGCAGCTCACCGAGCAATTGCCCGACCTGGGGGCCGAGGGCTACGACGGCGCGATCTGGCTCTGGAGCGTGCAGAACAGGCATGCGAGCGACTGGGTCACGCGGCGCATCGCGCGCAACCAGCGAGTGCTGATCGCGTCACCGGCCTATCTGCAACGGCGCGGCCCGCCAGCGGATCTGCCGGCGCTGGCCGCGCACGACTGCCTGGTGGCACGCGAAAACGGCAGCGCGCAGCCGCATCCGTTCGACCTCTGGACGCTGCGCCATGCGCGCGATGGCAGCACGGCGCGCATCCGCGTCCAGGGCGCCCTTGCCAGCAACTCCGGCGAAATGGTGCGCGACTGGTGCCTCGACGGCCGCGGCATCATGTTGCGCAGCCTGTGGGACATCGCACCGCAACTGGCATCGGGCGAATTGGTGCGCGTGCTGCCGCACTACAGCATGCCCGAGGCCGACATCCATTGGGTCGCGCCCTGGCGGCCGAAGACGCCGCGCCGCGTGCGGCTGCTGATCGACTTTCTGGTGGAGGCGTTTCGCGCCGAGCCGTGGAAGCTCGAGGCGCCGGCCCGACCGAAGCCGCGGCGCGCCAAAACCTAGGACGGCGGCGCTGCGCTGCGCACCACCAGGCTGACCCCCACCGCGGTCAGGCTGATGCCGGCAAGCGTCACCAGCGTGATCGGCTCGTCGAACAGCAGCCATGCCATCACCGCGGTGCACGGCGGCACCAGGTACAACAGACTGGTCACGGCGGTCGCGGTGCCGCGCTCGATCAGCATGTAGAGCAAAGATGCGCCGCCCAGCGACAGCGCCAGCACCGCCCAGGCCATCGAGCCGATCACGGCGCCGTTCCACACGATCGCGCCAGTCTCGAGCAGCGCAAACGGCAAGGTCACCACGAGTGCCGCCGCCAATTGCACCGCGCTGGCGCTGCGAACATCGCAGGGCGCGACAAAGCGTTTCTGGTAGAGCGTTCCAGCGGTGATCGACAGCAGCGCGAACACCGCCAGTCCCATGGTGAGCACGCTGACCTCGCCGCCCTGGCCGAGCTTGCGCGACACCACCAGCACCAGCCCGGCGAAACCGAGCAGGAGGCCGGCCCACTGGCGCTTTGTGATGGCGCCGCCGTTCATCGACAGCCACACCGCCGTCAGCACCGGCTGAATGCCGACCAGCAGCGCGACCAACCCGGAGCCCATGCCGGCCTTCACCGCGGCCCAGACGCCGCCCAGGTACCCCGCCTGCATCAGGATGCCGGTGACGGCGAGGTGAAACCACTGCGCCCGCCGCACCGGCCAGGCCACGCGTGTCGCCGCCACCCACAAACCGAAACACAGCAGCGACAGCGCATAGCGCACCACGAGGAACTTGAGAGGTGGCGCGTACGGCATGCCATAGCGCGCGACGATAAAGCCGGTGCTCCAGATCAGCACGAACACCGCGGGCATCAGGCGCAGCCATCCGGCCGCGCGGCCGTCTGCCGTCATTTCGCCCGGGCCCGAATCTCGGGAATCGCCTTCTGCAGGTAATAGACCATCGACCAGACCGTGAGCACGGCCGAGATCCAGATCAGCCACTGGCCCCAGACGCCGGTGTCGATCACGCCGAACAGCTTGCCGTTGAACAGCAGGAACGGAATCGCGACCATCTGCACGACGGTCTTGACCTTGCCGATCATGTGCACCGCCACGCTCTTGCCGGCGCCGATCTGCGCCATCCATTCGCGCAGCGCGGAAATCGCAATCTCGCGGCCGATGATGATCAGCGCCACGAACACGTCGGCGCGCTGCAGATGCACCAGCACGAGCAAGGACGCGCAGACCAGGAATTTGTCGGCCACCGGATCGAGGAAGGCGCCAAACGCCGATGTCTGGTTGAGCTTGCGGGCCAGGTAGCCGTCCAGCCAGTCGGTGGCCGCGAACACGATGAACATCACGGTGGCGATGAGATTGCGCATCGGCTCCGCGATGGGCAGGTAGAACACACCGACGATCAGGGGGATCGCGACGATGCGCGTCCAGGTCATGATG
>JBDUCH010000085.1:0-12885 GCA_040003555.1 Variovorax sp.
AATCAACAAGATGAACAGCAGCGCCGAACCGTAAAACAGATCGTTGGATGCCAGCATGAAGGCCTGCTGGTCGACCAGCCGATTGAGCTGCCCCAGCACCTGTTCGGCACTGAGCCCGCTGCTGCCGAGTCCGGCAATGGCACTGTTGGCCGCCGCGCTGCCCGTGTTGACCGCCTCGACCAACTGCGCATGGTGCAGCGCTGCGCGGTTCTCCCAGAGCGTGGTGGCGAGCGAGGTGCCCATGGCACCTGCGGTGATGCGCAGGAAATTCGACAGGCCCGAGGCCGCCGGGATGCGGTCGGGCGTGAGCCCCGACAGCGTGATCGTCACCAGCGGGATGAAGAAGAACGCCATCGCCACGCCCTGGATCACGGTCGGGATCATGATCGTCCAGAAATCGGCCTGGGTGTTGAAGTTGGAGCGCATCCACAGCACCAGCGCGAACACCAGGAACGAGAACGTCGCGTAGCGGCGCGGGTCGATCTTGCCCACCGTGAGGCCGACGATCGGCGAGAAGAAGATCGCCAGCAGCCCCACCGGCGCCATGATCATGCCGGCCTGTGTCGCGGTGTAGCCCATCCACTGCTGCAGCCACAGCGGCAGGATCACCACGTTGCCGAAGAACAGGCCATAGGCCACGGCGGTCGCAAACGCGCCCGACCAGAAGTTGCGGCGCTTGAACAGAGAAAGATCCACCACCGGGTGTTTCTCGGTGAGCTCCCAGATCAGGAAGAACGCGAAGGCCACCACCGCCACCACGGCCAGCGTGAGGATCTGTGCCGAGTGGAACCAGTCGAGTTCCTTGCCTTTGTCGAGCATGAGCTGCAGCGAGCCGACCCAGAGCACCAGCAGCGCGAGGCCGATGGAATCGATCGGCACCTTGTGCTTTGCGCTGTCGCGCTTGCGGTAGAGCGCCCAGGTGATCGCAGCGGCCACGATGCCGACAGGGATGTTGATATAGAAGATCCACGGCCAGGAGATGTTGTCGGTGATCCAGCCGCCCAGCAGCGGCCCCATGACGGGCGCAACCAGCGTGGTCATCGACCACATGGCCATGGCGAGCCCGGCCTTGGCGCGTGGATAGCTCGACAGCAGCAGCGTCTGCGACAGCGGGATCATCGGCCCGGCCACGAAGCCCTGCAGCGCGCGGAACAGGATCAGTGTCGTCATGTTCGGCGCGAGGCCGCACAGCAGCGAAGTGATCATGAACAGGATCACGCTCGCCATGAACAGGCGCACCTGCCCGAAGCGTTGCGTCATGAAGCCGGTGAGCGGCACGGCGATCGCGTTCGCGACCGCGAAACTCGTGATGACCCAGGTGCCCTGCGTCGAACTGACGCCGAGGTCACCGGAGATCGCGGGCAGCGACACGTTCGCGATCGACGTGTCGAGCACGTTCATGAAGGTCGCCGCCGAGAGCGCGACGGTGCCCCACACGCGCGCCGCGCCTTCGAGCGGCGCGTGGACGATATGGGCGGGAGCGGCAGTGGCCATAAAAAGGCTGCGGCGTCAGGTCAACTGCGGTGGGCGGACATGGCCACGGCAGCCGCAGGCGAGCCGCTCGCCAGCGGGGGCGTGACCGCCGCGCCGGGGCCGGTGGCCGGTGCCGTCGGGCTGGCCGATCGCTTGGCCGTGGCGGGAGTCGCGCCGCTGAGGTTGGCGGCGATGATGCCGTTCACCACGGCGTCGGCGCCGTGGTCGAGCGTGCTGTAGACCGCGGTCTGTGTCAGCGCGCTCGCGCGCGGTGCGTCGGCGAGCATCTTGCCGTCCTTCTTCTTGACGTCGATTTCGGCATCCATCGACAGGCCGACGCGCAATGGACTGGCCTTGAGCTGCTCGGCATCCAGCGCGATGCGCACCGGCACGCGCTGCACCACCTTGATCCAGTTGCCGGTGGCGTTCTGTGCAGGGAGCAGCGCGAAGGCGGCGCCGGTGCCGATGCCGAGGCCGGCGACCTTGCCGTCGTACTCCACCTTCTTGCCGTACAGGTCGGCGGTGAGTTTGACCGGCTGGCCGATGCGGATATTGCGCAACTGCACTTCCTTGAAGTTGGCATCGACCCAGAGCTGGTTGAGCGGCACGATCGACATCATCGGCGTGCCGGCCGTGACGCGCTGGCCGAGCTGTACGGTGCGCTTGGCCACGTAGCCATCCACCGGCGCAGGCATCGCGACGCGCTGGGTCGCGAGATAGGACTCGCGCACCTTGGCGGCGGCGGCCTGCACGCTCGGGTGCTCGGCAATGCTGGTGCCCTCGGTCAGCGACTGGTTGCTCACCAGCTGCTCGCGTGCCGCTGCCACGCCGGCCTGTGCCGCGGCCAGTTGGCTGCGGGCGTTGGACAGTGCGGTTTCGGAATGGCTCAGCTCTTCCTTTGACACGGCGCCGTTGCCGGTCAGCGCCTGGCGGCGCTTCAGGTCGTCCTGGGCCCGGGCGATGTCGCTCTGCGCGCGCACGATGTCGGCCTGCTTCAGCGTGACCTGGGCCGCCAGCGAGCCGTTGTTGGCGTAGAGCGTGCGCACCTGGCGCACCGCCTGCGCGAGCGCGGCCTCGGATTGTTCGAACGCGACTTTGGCGTCGGCCGGATCGAGCTGCACCAGGGGTTGGCCAGCCTTGACGAAGTCGGTGTCGTCGGCGCCGATGGCCATCACCGTGCCGCCGATCTGCGGCGTGATCTGGATCACGTTGCCCTGGACGTACGCGTTGTCGGTGTCCTCATAGTGGCTGGCAACCAGCCACTCGTAGAGGCTCCAGCCGCCACCGGCGACGATCACGACGGCCGCGAGTGCGGTCAGGGCCTTGCGGCGCTTGCCGTTCGATGCCGGTTCAACAACTTCGGCTTGCGCGGCGGGGGCGCCGGGATTGACGGTATCGGTCATGGTTTGTTTGCTCTTCGAATGAGGTGGCGATGTGATCAATGCGGCCTGGACGCATCGAGTGCGGCGGTGCTGGTCGAACCCGGGGTCGGCTGCCAGCCGCCACCGAGTGCGCGCGCAAGGCCGACCTGGGTGTCGAGGGCGCGTGCGGCCAGGTCGACGGCCTGGCGGCGTTGCGCCAGCACCGTGGTCTCCGCGCTCAGCACATTGAGGTAGTTGCCGAGGCCGGCGCTGTAGCGCTGGCGGGCGATGTCCCAGGCGCTCTCGGCCGCGGACTGCGCTTCGCGCTGCTGCGCCTGCTGACGGCCGATCGACTGGGCCGACGCGACCTGGTCGGCCACGTCGCGCACGGCGTCGAGCACGCTGGCGTTGTAGCTCTGGATCGCGGCATCGAGATCGGCCGATTTGCCGCGCAGATTGGCGCGCAGCTTGCCACCTTCGAAAATCGGCAACCGGATCGCGGGGCCAACGCCCCACTGCTGGCTGCCCGACTTCAACAGGGTGTCGAAACCGATCGCCTGGAAGCCGGCGAAGGCCACCAGGTTGATGTTCGGATAGAACTGGGTTCGGGCATTGGCCACGTCCTGCGTGGCCGCCTCGACGCGCCAGCGCGCGGCGGCGATGTCGGCGCGGCGCCCCAGCAGGTCGGCCGGCAGCACGGATTGCAGCGCGATGGGCTGCAGCGTCGCGAGCACCGGCGGCTTGAGCCTGGCGCTGGCCTCCGGCTGGCCGACCAGCGCGTCGAGCGCATGCCGGGCGATTGCGATTTGTTCGTTCAACGCCTCGATCTGTTGCCGTGCTTCCGGCAGGCCGCCCTCGCTCTGGCGCAGCTCGAGCCGCGTGTCTAGGCCGGCCGAGACGCGGTCGCGGACCAGGCGCAAGGTTTCATCGCGCTGCGCCAGCGTGCGCTGGGCCACGGCGAGCTGGTCGTCAAGCCGGGCCCATTGCAGGTAGCCGCGCGCCACGTTGCTGGCCAGCAGCACGCGCGCCGCATCTGAGTCGGCGGCGGCAGCGTTGGCAGTGCCCAGCGCCGCATCGAGCGCCGAGCGGTTCTTGCCGAAGAAATCGATCTCCCAGCTGCCGTTGAGCTGCAACGTACCGGTCTCCTGGATCGAGCCACCGAGCGGTGAGGGATAGATGTAGTTCTCGCTGAACTTCTGGCGCGTGAGATCGAGCGAACCGTTGAGTTGTGGCTTGTCGGCAGCCGCAGCGATATCGCTCGAGGCCCTTGCCCGCGCAAGACGGGCCTGCCCCAACTGCAGGTTCGGGTTGCCCTGCACCGCCTGGTCGATCAGGCCGTTGAGCTGGCTGTCGCCAAAGGCCAGCCACCATTGGCTGTCGACCGCACTCGCAGGCGTGGCCGCCGGGTCGGCCGCGAGGCCGAGCGAAGCCGCATCGCGCATCTGCGCCTGCGAGCCGATGTTGCCCATGTCGGCGCAACCGGCCAGCAGCAGCGCGAGAGCGCCCACTGCCACGGCAGTGCCACGGCGCACAAAGGAAAAATCAGCAAAATCAGGAAGAGGAAGCGTCATGTTTTTCTCCACGGGCCTGCAGGGCCTGTGCGTTGTCGAGAATGCGGCGCAGGTAGCTCTTGAGTTGCTCCCACTCCTCGCGGCTGAAGCCCGCAAGGTGCTCGTTCTGCACGCGGCTGAGCAAATGCGGCACCTGCTCGGCGGCCGCGCGCCCTTCCTCGGTCAGCTCGATGTTCACTACTCGCCGGTCGGCCAGTGAACGCACGCGGCGGCAAAGACCCTTGGCTTCGAGCCGATCGAGCAGTCGCGTCATGGCACCTGTGTCGAGCATGCACTCGCGCGCCAGTTCCGCGACGGTTGTCGCCGTACCCATCTGCAATTTGTGCAAGGGAATCCACTGCGGGTAGGTGGGGCTGCCGGGCTCGCACATCTGCAACTCCACCGCCTGGCTGACGGCGGCGAGGATGCGCCGCATCAGGTAGCCCACGCTCTCTTCGGCACGGTAGTTCTCAGCCCTGTAGAAGTCCGGCACGGACTCGGCGCCTGAGGCATCGCGATCTGTCATGCGGGGAATATTAATTGCCCAGGCAGTAATTGTCAAGGCGACCTTTGTAGAAGGCAACCGTTCAGTAGAATGGGCGGCAAATGGCCGATACCGCTGCGTCTTCTTCTCCTGCGAAGGGTTCGCCCCAATCGCTTTCGGGGCTGAGGCCCTTTCTTCGCCCCTACCGTCTGCAGATCGCGCTGGCCGCCCTGTTCCTGGTGCTGGCCGCGGTCACCACCCTGCTCTTTCCGCTGGCGTTGCGCAGCCTGATCGACGGCGGGCTCGTGTCGTCCGACAAGGGCGCGCAGACCATGGCGTTGCGGGAGCATTTCCTCGCGCTGTTTGGCGTGGCGGTGGCGCTGGGCCTTTTTTCAGCGGCCCGCTTCTACACCGTAAGCTGGCTGGGCGAACGCGTCACCGCCAATCTGCGCAACGCGGTCTATGCGCACGTCCTGCGGCAGAGCCCGGCCTTCTTCGAGACCACCCAGACCGGCGAGGTGCTGTCGCGCCTGACGGCCGATACCACGCTGGTGCAAACCGTGGTCGGCTCCTCGCTCAGCATGGGGCTTCGCAACGCGGTGATGGGCGTCGGCGCACTTGCAATGCTGGTGTGGACGAACCCGTACGTGATGACCCAAGTGCTGCTGATACTGGTGCTGGTGGTGCTGCCGAGCATGTGGTTCGGCCGCCGCGTGCGCAAACTCTCGCGCGCCAGCCAGGATCGCGTGGCCGACTCGAGCGCCATCGCTGCCGAGGTGCTCAACGCGATTCCGGTGGTGCAAAGCTACACCGCCGAAGGGCGTGAATCGGCGCGCTTCGATGCATCGACGCAGCAGGCATTTCAGACCGCGGTGCGGCGCACCAAAGCCCGCTCGGTGCTCGTGGCTTTCATCATCATCGCGACTTCTGCCGCTCTGCTCTGGGGCCTGTACCAAGGCACGCAGGCGGTGCTGCGGGGCGACATCACGGCCGGCCACCTCGGCCAGACCGTGGTCTACGTGATCATCCTCGCGAGTGCCGCCGCCGTGCTCGGCGAGGTCTACGGCGATCTGCTGCGGGCGGCCGGCGCGACCGAGCGGCTGATGGAGCTGCTGCACGCGCAGTCGGCCATTGTTTCGCCATCCAATCCGGCGGCAGCGTCTGTACCGCCTGCTGGAAGCGCCATCCATCTCGAAGCGGTCACCTTCCACTATCCGTCGCGGCCACTGACGCCCGCGCTGCGCGATTTCAACCTGCAGGTCGCGCCTGGCGAAACGGTGGCACTGGTGGGCTCCAGCGGCGCCGGCAAGAGCACGGTGTTCCAGCTGCTGCTGCGCTACTACGATCCACAGTCGGGCCGCATCCTGCTGGACGGCACCGCGCTGGCCAGCCTGTCGCTCGAGCAATTGCGCAACCGCATCGGGCTGGTGCCGCAGGATGCGGTGATCTTTTCGACCAGTGCGCTCGAGAACATCCGCTACGGCCGGCCGGAGGCGACCGATGCAGAGGTGCACGAATCGGCGCGTGCGGCCTTTGCGGACGACTTCTTGAAGGCATTGCCCGAAGGCTACGGCACCTTTCTGGGCGAGCGCGGCGTGCGTTTGTCCGGTGGCCAGCGCCAGCGCATTGCGATCGCGCGGGCCATGCTCAAGAACCCCCCGCTGCTGCTGCTCGACGAAGCCACCAGTGCACTCGACGCCGAGAGCGAACGGATGGTGCAGGCAGCGCTCGAGTCGGCAATGGAAGGCCGCACGACGCTCGTGATTGCGCACCGCCTTGCCACGGTTCAGAAGGCCGACCGGATCATCGTGCTCGACCATGGCGGCATTGTGGAACAAGGCACACACGCGACGCTGGTCGCGCAAGGCGGCGTGTATGCCCGCCTGGCCGCGCTGCAGTTCGCGGCTTGAAGCCGCCCAATGACACTTCGAGAGTAGATTTCGCGGCTATGGCCTACAGATGCACCCACCATGGACTAAGTGCAAATCTTGGAATCCAAAAGTAGTATTTACAGCTTAAGATTCGGCCTCAAGCTCGATCGAGTCAAGTTCTGGTTAGCGTTATGTGAATCTCAAACGCCGCCCGTTATCAGATTGATCGCATTCTCGGGGCGCATTGGGCGAAGTTGAAGCTTCACCCCGTAGAGGAGTGACGATGCCAGTGCGAAGCAAAGCTGACTTTCTTGTCTTTGGCTCACCAAGGATCGAGGAGGATGTGATTGACGAGGTCGAGGCAGTCATGCGATCAGGCTGGCTCGGCACCGGCCCCCGGGTGGCCCGGTTCGAGCGAAACTTTGCGGCCTACCGCGGCGCGCAGCATGCGGTGGCGCTGAACTCGTGTTCCGCAGCAATCCATCTGTCGTTGCTGGCTGCCGGCGTCGGCCCTGGCGATGAAGTGATCACCACGCCGCTGACCTTCTGCGCCACAGCCAACGCAATCATCCATGTCGGGGCCACGCCGATATTGGCGGACATCGACCCGGATACATTGAATATCGATCCGGCGCAGGTACGAGCGAAGCTCTCGAGCCGCACCCGGGCGATCGTACCGGTGCATTTCGCCGGGCGGCCCTGCGAAATGAATGAACTGCTGGCGATCGCGCGACAACACGACCTCAAGGTGATCGAGGATTGTGCGCATGCGATTGAAACCGAGTACCACGGCCACAACGCAGGCACCATGGGGGACTACGGCTGCTTCTCCTTCTACGTGACCAAGAACATCGTTACCGGTGAAGGCGGCATGGTGTTCGCGCGCAAGGAAGAAGACGCTGCCCGCATCAAGGTACTGGGACTTCACGGCATGAGCAAGGATGCCTGGAAGCGCTTCGGCGACGAAGGCTACAAACACTACTACGTGGTCGCGGCCGGGTTCAAGTACAACATGATGGATCTGCAGGCTGCGATCGGCCTGAAGCAGTTGGAGCGCGTCGAGCCTTACTGGAAACGGCGTGAGGCGATCTGGGCGCGCTATACCGCCGAGTTTGCGGGTCTCCCGCTCGTTCTGCCCTCACCGCCGGCACCCGACACGCGCCATGCCTACCACCTGTTCAGTGTGCAGGTCGACGCGAGTGCCTGCGGCATCTCGCGCGATGACTTCCTCGATGCCATGACGGCACAGGGCATCGGCGTCGGCGTGCACTACCTGGCACTGAACGAGCACCCGTACTACCAGCAAACCTATGGCTGGCACCCGGATGACACGCCCCATGCGCGGCGCGTTGGGCGGCAAACCGTTTCTCTGCCGATATCGGCCAAGCTGAGCGACCAGGATGTTGGTGACGTCATCGATGCAGTGCGAACGGTGTTGGCAAAGCATGCGGAACTGACTCCTTCGGCCGCGTGCTGATCTCGATCCTCATCCCGGCCTATGCGCGGCCGGAGCAACTTGCCGAGGCGCTGGCCAGCGTCGCAGTGCAAGATCGCACACTGATCGGCGAGATCCTCATCGGCGACGACAGCCCCCGCGAATACTGGGATCGCAATCGGGCTGTCATCGCGGCCAGTGGCCTGGCGGATCTGATCGAGTATCTGCCGAGCGAGCCATCGAAAGGCACGTATCCCAACCAGTGGTTTCTGGGCGCACGGGCCAGCTGCGACCACTTGCTGTTTCTGCACAACGACGATCAACTCTGCCCGAACGGGCTGCGCCTGCTGGCCAGCGCCTGCGCCGGCGAAACGGACTCACGCGTAAAGCTGTGGTTCGGGGGCAATCTGATCATGGACGAAACGGGACAGGTCGATGCGAAGCGCACCACCGAAAACGACTTGAAGTTTGGCAAGGATGGCCCCGCGCGAGCCCAGCCCATGTGGCAATGGTGTTTGACGGAATCAGTGCCGCCCAATTCGTTCCTGATCGCCAGGGACACCTATGTCCGGTACATGCAGGGGCCGCGCGACGGGAATGTCGGCGACTGGGCACTCTCGGTGCGCCTCGCCAACAGCGGGGCGTGGGGACGCTTCGTGGGGGAATATGTTTCGGCTTATCGCGTGCAGCCGGGATCGGTCACGACCGCCGGACGCGGCATGGATGTGCACAGGTTCTACGAACTCGCCGAGCAACTCGTTGTGCCCGCAGACGCGGTCGCGCAAAAGCGGCAGCGATTCTCGGGCATGGCCCCTGTCGCGGTGCTTCGCTATGCGCGAGACGGTGAGCGCCTCCATGCATGGCGATGCTTTTTATCGCCGAACTGGTCCTGGCGGCAGCGTTTCTCCGCACGAGGCCTTGCGACCATCGGGGTGCTTCTGACTCCCCGGATTTGCTGGGCATGGGCACTGCGCTTTCGGTGACGAACCGTAACTTCAACCAGCCGGCCGGCACCCGCCTCGCTACTGCAGCGTTTCCTTGAGGGAGGCAGGCACTGGCAGCGGCATCACTGCAATGCCTTCATCGACCAGCGCCTCGGCTTGCTCGCGCGTCGCCTGGCCACGGATGCCACGCTCGGCCGCTTCGCCGTAGTGAATCCTGCGCGCCTCGTCGGCAAAACGGTCGCCGACATCTTCAGTCTGGGCCATCACCTCGCGCACCGCATGCAGCCAACGCGCCTCCAGCGACGTTCCGGCCGGCGGCTGGGACGGTGCCGCCTCGGGCGGCTTTGCATTGCCAAGATTGAGGCGCGGTGCACTCAGCAGCTTGGTGACGTGGGTGTCGCTGCAGACCGGGCACGCAACGAGACCATCGGCCAACTGCGTTTCGAACGCATCGTTGGACGCAAACCAGCCTTCGAAGCCGTGGCCGTGCGCGCATTGGAGGTTGAGAACCTTCATGCGCCGATTATCAGGCCGCGTCTGCGGAGGCGGTGGTCTGCCAGTCGAGTGTCCACGCGCCCGACAGGACGTTCTGAAGCCAGAGCGTGCAGGTCAGGGTCTTGGCATCGGTGACGGTGCCGTTGCGGCACCAGTCGAGCAGCTCGTCGGGCGTGGCCGTGAAGACGTCGAGAAACTCGCCGTGGTCGAGCTGACGCGTGCCGAGCTCCAGGCCGCGCGCAAAGTACACATGAATGATCTCGGTCGAATAGGCCACCGCAAGGTGCATCGCACCGGCGTGGGCCCACTCGCGGGCACGGTAGCCCGTTTCTTCGAGCAATTCGCGCTGGCCGCAAAGCAACGGGTCTTCCCCGGCATCGAGCTTGCCTGCCGGAAATTCCGTCATGACGTGACCGACCGGGTAGCGGAACTGCCGCTCGAGCACGACGCGGCCATCGTCGAGCAATGGCACCACGACGACCGCGCCCGGATGAACGACGTATTCGCGCGTGGCGCTGTGCCCATCGGGCAGGCGAACGGTGTCCCGCCTTGCATGCAGGAAGTTGCCCTTGACCAGCAACTCGCTGGCCGTGGCCTCTTCCCTCAGGTGCGATTCAGGCATGGGTGGCTCTCCGGTGTTTAAGCAAGTAGCGCCAGGTGAAACCGGGGAATGCGAGCACCAGGAACAGCGCTCCTGTCACCGCAAAGAACTCCCAGCCCTGCGGGGCGATTTGCCCGGCGCGCCGCTCGAGCAGCAACCCGACCCCGCCCACCACGAAATACAGGAATACCAACTCAGCCAGGCGTGTGGCAAGCGGTTTGCTGTGCGAGCGCAGCGGCACCAGGGCGAGCAGGCGCTCGTTGACGAATGGCAGGTTGGCCGCGATCAGCGCGATCAGGAGCACGAACCAGACTGACGCGGTTTGCGACACGCCGGATCAATTGGCGAGCGTGGCCACGATCGCGTCGGCGCAGAGCGTCATGAGGCCGCCCGGCACGATGCCGAGGATCAGGATCATCGCGCCGTTGAGGCTGAGCACGGTACGCACGTCCCGGGGCGCCGAAACCGTTGTCGCGGTGACCGGAGCATCGAAGTACATGACCTTCACCACGCGCAGGTAGTAGAACGCACCGACCAGCGACATCATCACCGCGAAAACCGCAATGCCGATGTAGAGCGCCTGGCCCGAAGCGATAAGCGCCTGGAGCACCGCAAGCTTGGCGTAGAACCCGACCAGCGGCGGCAGCCCGGCCAGCGAAAACATCGCGATCGCCATCACGCCGGCATAGAGCGGGCTGCGCTGGTTGAGACCTGCAAGATCGACGATCTCTTCGCTTTCGAAGCCTTCACGCGCCAGCAGCAGGATGATGCCGAAGCTTGCGAGGGTGGTCAGCACATAGCTCACGATGTAGAACATCGAGGCGCTGTAGGCGAACTGGGCGTTGTAGGTGTTGCCGTTGACCACGCCCGCGACCAGGCCGAGCAGCATGAAGCCCATCTGCGAGATGGTCGAGTAGGCCAGCATGCGCTTGAGATTGCTCTGCGCAATGGCCGCCAGGTTGCCGATCAGCAGCGAGGCCACGGCCAGCACCGCCAGCATCTGCTGCCAGTCGATGGCGAGCGGCAGAAGCCCCTCGACCAAGAGGCGAATGATGATCGCAAAGGCAGCGAGTTCGGGCGCGGCGCCGATCAGCAGCGTCACGGCCGTCGGCGCGCCCTGGTACACGTCGGGCACCCACATGTGAAACGGCGCAGCGCCAACCTTGAAAGCCAAGCCAGAAACGATGAACACGAGGCCGAACACCAGCACCTGGTGGTCGACCTTGCGACTCGCAATGGCCTTGTAGACCTCGTTGATGTCGAGCGAACCGGTGGCGCCGTACATCATCGACATGCCGTACAGCAGGAAACCGCTCGCCATGGCACCGAGCACGAAGTACTTCATTGCCGCTTCGCTCGCGATCGCGTTGTCGCGCCGCAGCGCCACCAGTGCGTAGCTCGACAGGGTGAGCAACTCGAGGCCAAGGTAGATCAGCAGAAAATTGCCGCCCGACATCATCACAAACATGCCGAGCAAGGCAAACATGCTGAGGGTGAAGATCTCCCCGCCGCGCAACATGCCGCGGTCGGCCGCATAGGGCCGGCCATAGACCAGTGTCACCATCAACGCGACCGTGGCGAAACATTTGAGCCAGTTGCCCATCGGGTCGCTGACCACCATGCCGCCAAAGCCGTAGGCAGTCTTGCCGCCGTTGGCATTGAGCGCCGTGAGAAAAGCCACCACGGCAAGCGTCAGCAGCGTCAGCACATAGGTGCGGGTGCGCCGGGGGCTTGAGTCGGACAGATCCACCAGCGCAATCACGCAGGCCATGACCAGCAACACGATCTCGGGGTAGATCGTCATCCAGCTGAGTTTGTCAATCATCTCGTTCTCTTGTTCAGCGATGCCGGTCGGCGCCGGGCCGCCCCCAGCCGGGTCGGGGCCCTCTCGCGGGGCAGTGCAGCGGCGAAGACGCAAACGTGGGGGTCATACATTTCAGGGGAGCTTGGACACCGCGACATGGCGCAGCAACTCGCCCACCGATGCATTCATGACATCGGTGAACGGCTTCGGATAAATGCCCATCCAGAGCACCGCGATCGCCAACAGCGAGAGCATCAGGAACTCGCGCGCATTGATGTCGACCAGTTCTTTCACGTGGTCGTTGCCGACCGGGCCGAGGTAGACGCGCTTGTACATCCACAGCGTGTAGGCAGCACCGAAGATCAGCGCGGTGGCGGCGCCGAATCCGAGCCAGAAGTTGGACTTCACAGCGCCGAGGATCACCATCCACTCGCCGACGAAACCGGCCGTGCCCGGCAGGCCGCAGTTGGCCATCGCAAAGAGCAGTGCGAAGGCCGCGAACTTGGGCATGGTGTTGACCACACCGCCGTAGTCGGCGATCTGGCGCGAATGCACGCGGTCGTACAGCACGCCGATGCCCAGGAACATCGCCGCCGACACGAAGCCATGCGCGATCATCTGCACGATGCCGCCGGACACGCCGAGGTCGTTGAAGATGAAGAAGCCGAGCGTCACGAAGCCCATGTGCGCCACGGACGAATAAGCCACCAGCTTTTTCATGTCCTGCTGCACCAGCGCCACCAGGCCCACGTAGATCACGGCGATCAGCGACAGCGCGATGATGAACCAGGCCCACTCGCGCGAGGCGTCGGGCGCGATCGGCATCGAAAAGCGCAGGAAACCGTAGGCGCCGAGCTTCAGCATGAT
>JBDUCH010000387.1:0-3812 GCA_040003555.1 Variovorax sp.
ACACCAACAACACGGCGCCGATCGAGGCGGCGATGCAGGCGGGCCTGCGCGACGTCGTCAAGGACATCCTCGACTCGCTGACGCCGCGCGAAGCCAAGGTGCTGCGCATGCGCTTCGGCATCGAGATGAGCACCGACCACACGCTGGAAGAAGTCGGCAAGCAGTTCGACGTGACCCGCGAGCGCATCCGCCAGATCGAAGCCAAGGCGCTGCGCAAGCTGAAGCACCCGAGCCGCAGCGACAAGCTGCGCAGCTTCATCGACACTCTGTAATCAGGCTCGCCCCCAGGCTGCGCGCACTGCGTGTCGCTCCGCCAGCCCCCTGCCGGGGGCAACACCAGCGGCCCGGCGAAGCCGGTTCCGCGGTGTTCCTGGTGAATACGCCCGTATGAACCCCGACGCCCAAACACTCTGGAAAGCGCCGCGCTGGGCACTGGCGGTGCTGCTGGCGGTGCTCGGCATGCTCGGGCCGTTTTCGATCGACACCTACATCCCGGCGTTCTCGGGCATCGCACGCTCGATCGGCGCATCGCCGGCCGAGATGCAGCAGACGCTGTCGGCCTACCTGTTCGGCTTCGCGTTCATGAACCTGTTCCACGGTGCGCTCTCCGACAGCTTCGGGCGCCGGCCCGTGGTGTTGTGGGGGCTCGCAGTGTTCACCGTCGCGTCGCTCGGCTGCGCGCTGTCGCAGACCATCGGCCAGCTGGTGCTGTTCCGCGCCCTGCAGGGCTTGTCGACCGGCGCCGGCATCGTGGTGTCCCGTGCGGTGATCCGCGACATGTTCCCCCCGGCCGAGGCGCAGAGGGTGATGAGCCAGGTGACGATCTACTTCGGTGTGGCCCCGGCCATTGCCCCGATCGTGGGCGGCTTCCTGTTCGTGCATCTGGGCTGGCACAGCGTCTTCTGGTTCCTGGTGGGGGTCGGCGTGGTGCTGTTCGTGGCCAACTGGAAGCTGCTGCCCGAAACGCTGCATATCGATCAGCGCCAGTCCTTCGAGGTGCGCCATCTGATGCGCGGCTACTGGGATCTGTGCTCCGACCCGCGCTTCCTGCTGCTCGCGCTCGCCAGCGGCGTGCCGTTCAACGGCATGTTCCTCTACGTGCTGGCCGCGCCGGCCTTCCTGGGCGACCACCTGGCGCTGGCGCCGACGCAGTTCTTCTGGTTCTTTTTGCTCACCATCGGCGGCATCATGTCGGGTGCCTGGGCCAGCGGCCGCATGGCGGGCAAGGTGGCCCCGAAACGGCAGATTCGCGATGGCTTCCTCATCATGCTGATCACTTCGGTGGTCAATGTGGCGGCCAACGCGCTGTTCACGCCGAACGTGCTGTGGGCGCTCTGGCCGCTGGCCTTCTTCGCATTCGGCTGGGCGCTCATGGTGCCGGTGGTCACGCTGCTGGTGCTCGACCTGCACCCCGAACGGCGCGGCATGGCCTCATCGCTACAGGCCGTGATCGGCTCCACCGCCAACGGTCTGGTGGCCGGCGTGGTGGCGCCGCTGGTGATGCATTCGACGCTGGGGCTCGCGCTGACTTCGCTCGGCATGTTGAGCATCGGGCTGGTCGCCTGGGTCTGGCTGCACCGGCGCTGGCCGGAAATCGGCCGCCTGGTGGCGGCCTGAAGGCAGCATGCGAACACCGCAGTCGCTGCGTTTCGCGTTGCGCACCTGGCTGCCGGGGCGCACGCGCATCAATGCGCGGGAGCGCCTGCGGGCGGTCGGCGGCGCGGCGCTGGGCCTGCTGCTTGCGGGACTGGTCTGCCGCGCGCTGGCCGGCTCCGATTTCGGCGGCAACGGCTGGCTGATCGCGCCCCTGGGTGCCAGCGCGGTGCTGGTGTTCGCAGTGCCGGCCAGTCCGCTCGCGCAGCCCTGGGCCGTCGTGGGCGGCAACACCTTTGCTGCGCTGGTCGGGATTGCGTGCGCGCGCTGGCTGCCCGATCCGGCCTGGGCCGGCGCCATCGCCACCGCGTTGGCGATCGGCCTGATGTTTGCGTTGCGATGCCTTCATCCCCCCGGCGGCGCGATGGCGCTGCTGGTGGTGCTCACGCACACCACCGATTTTTCTTTTGCCCTGTTTCCCGCATTTGCGAATTCCGCCTTGCTGGTGCTTGCGGGCGTGGCCTACAACAGCCTGACCGGCCGGCGCTACCCGCACATGCAGACACCGCCTGCGACCCCGCCCGCCGACGCGCGCTTCAGCACGGCCGACCTGGATGCAGCGCTGGCCCGCTACAACCAGGTGCTCGACATCAGCCGCGACGACCTCGAAGTGCTGATCCGCGACACCGAGGCCGAATCGTTCCGGCGCCGCCTCGGCACCTTGCGTTGCGCCGACATCATGTCTCCCGACCCGGTGGCGGTGGAATTCGGCACGCCGCTGCAGGAGGCCTGGGCCATGATGCAGCAGCGGCGCATCAAGGCACTGCCGGTGGTGGATCGCTCGCGCCGCGTTGTCGGCATCCTGACGCAGGCCGATTTTTTCCGCCACATCGATCTGGCGCACCACGAGGGGCTCGGTGCCAGGTTGCGCGGCTTCATCCGCGCGACGGCCAGCGTGATCTCGAGCAAGCCCGAGGTGGTCGGCCAGATCATGACGCGGCAGGTGCGCGTCTCCAGCGACGACCGGCCTGCCCTCGAACTGGTGCCGCTCTTTTCGGAGAACGGCCATCGCCACATCCCGATCATCGATAGCGAACTGCGATTGGCGGGCATGATCACGCAGTCGGACTTCGTGCGCGCGCTCTATCGCGCCGTGCGGCCCGAGAGCTGATCCATGCGCAGGCAGCGCTAGGCGGCTTCGAGCGTCGCCTTCATCGCGCGCATGCCGTCGTCGATCATGCCGGCGATGGCGGGTGCCAGCGCATTCGGCAGCAGATCGGCCACCCAGACCACGCGGCTGCGGCCACCGCCCTCGTCGAACACCTGCAACGACGCGTTGTGATGCGTGAGCCGGCCGCCGACGGCCGACCACACGATGCGGCGCGCGGCATCGTCGAGATCGACGATCAGCTCGCGCGCCTCCATGCCGTTGGCGAATTTGACGATGCGGGCCTCGTCGCCATCGAGCCGGCAGTCCACCACGAAGCCCTTCACCAGGCGTTGGTGCAAGGCCCCCACGTCGCGCACGGCATCCCAGATCTGTGCCGCGTCGGCTGCCACGTCCATCTCGCGTCGAATCGATGCCATGATGCGATCGCTGTTGTTTCGCTATCGGGCCACGCCCAGCAGACGCTCCAGCACCTCGGGCCGGGCGCGCAGCGCGGCTGCGCTGTCGGTGTGCACCACGGTGCCATGGTCGAGCACCACGGCCCGATCCGAGATCGCAAGGATTGCCTGCGGATGCTGCTCGACGATGATGGCTGCGAGGCCTTCGTCCTGCGTGATGCGGCGGATCGCGCGCAACAGCTCTTCCACGATGATCGGCGCCAGCCCTTCGAGCGGCTCGTCGAGCAGCAGCAGCCGTGGGTTGACCACCAGCGCACGGCCGACCGCGAGCATCTGCTGCTCGCCGCCCGAGAGCTGCGTGCCGAGGTTGCCCTTGCGCTCGGCCAGGCGCGGGAACATCTCGTAGACCCGTTGCGGGTTCCACTTGCCCGGCCGCTCCACGGCCGTGAGGTTCTCGTGCACCGTGAGCGACTTGAAGATGTTGCGCTCCTGCGGCACCCAGCCGATACCGGCCGCGGCGCGCTGGTGGGGCGCGAGTTTGTTCAACGGGCTGCCGTGGAGCATGAGGCTGCCGCCGTGCTGCCGCGTGGCACCGGCGAGCGTGTTGATCAGCGTGGTCTTGCCGGTGCCGTTGCGCCCCAGCAGCGCCAGCG
>JBDUCH010000388.1:0-3806 GCA_040003555.1 Variovorax sp.
CCCAGCGCAAACGGCAAGCTCAGCACCCCGAGCAGCGTCGACAAGGTCACCAGTCCCGCCACGAACGGCCCGTTGTAGCCCATGCGCGCAGCCAGCACGTAGGCGCTCGACGCGGTCGGCACGGCAGAGAAGGCCATCAGCACAGTCGCCTGCGTGGGCTCGAGCCGCAGCAAACGCGCGAGGCCGAATGCCACCAATGGCAGGATCAGATGGCGGATGGTCAGCACCGCCACCGCGAGCACTTTGCCGCGCGCCAGCGAGGCAAACTGCATGCCGGCGCCGGCTGCCATGAGGCCGAGCGCGAGCGATGCGGCGCCGATGCGCGACAGGCTGGGCTCGAGCCAGGGCGGCACGGTGACGCCGAGCACGTTGGCAAGCAGTCCCGACGCGGTGGCAATGATGAGCGGGTTGCGCATGAGCTGGTGCACGAAGCCGCTCTGCGCATGGCGCGTCATCGGCCAGACGGCGGCGACGTTCAGCAGCGGTACGCAAACACCGATCAGCACCGCGATCAGCAGCAGCCCCTGTGCGCCGGCAAGGCGGTCGGCCAGCGCCAGGCAGATGAAGGAGTTGAAGCGAAACGCAACCTGCGCGCTGGCTGCGTGGTCGCTGCGGTCGATGTGCGTGCGCAGCCACGGCAGGTGCGGCAACACGTAGGCCAGCGCAATGCCGCAGAGGCTCATCGCCACGCCGGCGCTGAGCATGCCCGACGTGGCGCCGAAGTCGAGCGGGCTGCGCACGATCGAGTGGAACAGCAGCACCGGGAACAAAAAATAGTAGACCAGGCTTTCGACCTGATCCCAAACGCGGCGATCGAGTGCCGAGTAGCGGCAGAGCAGCCAGCCGCAGGCAATCAGGGAAAAATCGGGAAAGAGCAGTTGCGCATAGTTCACCGCTTCGAGCATAAACCGTGGTGTTCCGTGGGTATTCCAGAGCACGGAGACAGGGCTCGACCCGCTAGCATGCGGGCTTTTGATTCTTGAATTACTAAACTAGGAGTTGGCTGATGATGCAACGTCGTCGATGGAGTGCGGTCGCAGGTGCCGCTGCGCTGGTCGCGCTGACCGGGGCCGCGGGCTCGAGCTGGGCACAGGGCTATCCCAACAGGCCGATCGAGCTGAGCGTGCCGTTCGCGGCGGGCGGCACGACCGACATCGTGGCGCGCGTGATTGCCGATCCGCTCGGCAAGGTGCTGGGTCAGAGCGTGGTGGTGCTCAACAAGGCGGGCGGCGGCGGCACGGTTGGCGCGGCCGAAACGGCACGCGCGGCGCCCGATGGCTACAAGCTCGGTGTCGCGACCGTGTCGACCACGGCGGCCAATCCGGCCATCAACCCGAAGACACCGTACGACCCTCTGACCGACTTCACGCCGATCATCAACATCGCGGCCACGCCCAACGTGATTGCGGTGCACCCGAGCTTTCCGGCCAAGAACTATGCGGAGTTCGTCGCCGAGATTAAGAAGAACCCCGGCAAGTATTCGTTCGCGTCGTCGGGCACTGGCGGCATCGGCCACCTGCAGATGGAGCTGTACAAAAGCCTGACCAACACCTTCATCACGCACATCCCGTACCGCGGCGCCGGCCCGGCGCTGGTCGACACGGTGGCCGGCCAGGTGCCGATGATTTTCGACAACCTGCCGTCTGCGTTGCCGTACATCAAGAATGGCCGGCTGGTCGCGATCGTCGTGTCCGCACCGACGCGGCTGAAGGATCTGCCGAACGTGCCGACCTTCAAGGAACTGGGCCTGGAACCCGTCAACCGCCTGGCCTACTATGGCATCGTCGGGCCCAAGGGCCTGCCCAAGGATGTGGTCACCACCATCAGCAACGGCGTCAAGAAATCGCTGGAAGATCCGGCCGTCAAGAAGCGGATCGAAGACACCGGCTCGATCATCGTCGCCAATACGCCCGAACAGTTTGCCGCGCAGATCAAGGCCGAGTTCGCGGTCTACAAGGACGTGGTCGCCAAGCAGAAGCTCAAGCTGGATTGAGCCAGCCCCTGCGTTCCGCAGCCGCCGCAGGGCGGCTTTTCTTTTTTGGGTATGGTTGGGTCAAATGACCGCCGCTTCCACTTCCGGATCCACCGCGATCGACGAGTTCGTCGATGCGCTATGGCTCGAGCACGGGCTGTCGAGCAACACGCTGGCAGCTTACCGGCGCGACCTCGAACTGTTCGAGCGCTGGCTCATCGCGCGCGGCGTGGCGCTCGACGCTGCACAGGAGCACGACTTGCACGCCTACATGGGCGCGCGGCTGGCCGACAAGGGCAAGGCCACGTCGGCGAACCGCCGGCTCACTGTGTTCAAACGCTACTTTCGCTGGGCCGTGCGCGAGCGCCGCATTGCCGCCGACCCGACCTTGCGGTTGAGCCCGGCGCGGCAGGCCATGCGCGTGCCCAAGACGCTGTCGGAGCAGCAGGTGGAAGACCTTCTTGCCGCACCCGAGGTCGACACGCCGCTCGGCCTGCGCGACCGCGCCATGCTCGAGCTGATGTACGCCAGCGGGTTGCGCGTGAGCGAGCTGGTCACGCTCAAGGTGTTCGATATGAGCCTGAACGACGGTGTGCTGCGCGTCCTCGGCAAGGGCAACAAGGAGCGCCTGGTGCCGTTCGGCGGCGAGGCGCGTCGCTGGATCGAGCGCTACCTGAAAGACGCGCGGCCCGAGATCCTCGACGCACAGCAGACGCCCGACCTGTTCGTGACCGCGCGCGGCGCCGGCATGACGCGGGTGATGTTCTGGATCATCGTGAAGAAACATGCGCTGCGCGCCGGCATCCATGTGCCGTTGTCGCCGCACACCCTGCGGCACGCGTTCGCAACCCATCTGCTGAACCACGGCGCCGACCTGCGCGCAGTGCAGTTGCTGCTCGGCCACGCCGACATCTCGACCACGACAATCTACACCCATGTGGCGCGGGAGCGTCTCAAGCAGCTGCACGCACAGCACCACCCGCGCGGCTGAACGAACATCAAGGCGACCAAGGAGCATCCATGACCCATCCTGCGAGTGAAAAACGCGCCTTGTACCTCGAAGACCTGAATGTCGGCGACCGCTTCATGAGCGATGGCCACGAGCTCGACGCCGAGCAGATCAAGGCCTTTGCGGCGCTGTTCGACCCGCAGCCTTTTCACACCGATGAAGAGGCCGCCAAAAGCACCTTTTTCGGCGGCCTGGCCGCAAGCGGCTGGCACACGGCCGCGATCACGATGCGGCTTCTTGTGAACAGCGTTCCGCTGGCCAACGGCGTCATCGGTTCGGGTGGACAGATCAGCTGGCCGCAGCCGACCCGGCCCGGCGATGTGCTGCGCGTCGCGAGCGAAGTGGTCGAGATCACGCCGTCGCGCTCCAAGCCCGATCGCGGCACGGTGCAGATGCGCTGCGAAACGCGCAACCAACGTGGCGAGGTGCTGCAGCACTTCCTGCCGAAGCTGGTGGTGATGCGGCGGCCTTAGTGCGGCTGCGACAACGCGGCCAGTTCCTCGTCGGTGAAGCCGGCGCGTGCGCGCGCCTCGAGATTGAACGGCGCGCGCGGCCGCGGCGCTTCGTGCCTTCTGAACAGTGTGCGGTAGTGCGCGATCGGGTCGAGCCCGTCGCGTGCGCAGAGCCAGCGGTACCAGAGGTTGCCGATGGCCACGTGGCCGACCTCGTCGCGCAGGATGATGTCCAGGATCGCGCTGGCCGCGGCAGCATCGGGCGTGCCGATGCGCGCCAGCTTGGCCTGGATCTGCGGCGTGGCGTCGAGCCCGCGCGCCTCCAGCGTGCGCGGCACCAGCGCCATGCGCGCGACCACGTCGTGCTTCGTCT
>JBDUCH010000389.1:0-3803 GCA_040003555.1 Variovorax sp.
GAACTGGGCCGCCTCTTCGCGGTTTGCGAGCCAATGCAGCTCGAGCTGGCGTACCAGCCCGGCATTGCCGGCGGTCGAGCCCAGCAGCGTCGGAATCACGACCAGCACGCGGTGCGCAGCCGGAATGCCCGCCGAGAAATCAAGCCGCGGCAACGGTTGCACGCGCGCCGACTCGGCGACGATCCGGTGCACCAGCGCGATCACGGCTTCAGACAGCGGCAGCGCCATCAGCAGCAGGGCAAGGCCGGTCAGCCCGCCCGCCGCGCCGACCTCGGGCCACTGGGTGCTGTGCAGGTGGTGAACTGCCGCGGCGATCGCCAGGCCGGTGCCACCGAGCACCGCGAGCAGGTACAGCGGCAGTCGCCAGCTGTGGAATCGGGGTGGCCAGGGGGAGGCGCCGACGCCATCCGTTGTGCCTGCGTTGCGCAGCGCCTCCATCAGGGCGGGTCGGCCCGGTCCCATCAGGTGGTAGCCGGCCGTGCGTTCGGCGCGTGCGTCGGCGTCGGCCATCGGTGCGTCGACCATGCTGCCGGTGTATTCCATGCGGGCCCGCCGCACCACTGCCTGCGCCACCTTGCGCTCGGGCCGGCCGCTCTGGCGCGCAACCTGTTCCATCGCGTGGGTGATCTGCTGGCGCGTGAGTTCGCTTTCGCGGCCGAAGCTCGGCAGCTCGCGCAACACGCGCAGCGAGTGGCTGACCGGCTCGATCAGATCCGACCATTCGACCTGGCCGATCAGGCGCAGCGTCGTGATGATGTTGCCGACGGTGATGTTCGCTGCGACGGCGGCCGTCTGCGCCTGGTCGATCAGTGCCGGCCCGTTCGGGCAGTGCTGTTCGGTCCAGCGCACAAGTGCGGTGGCGTTGTCGCCGCGCTCGACCGGGAGCCGTTGCCAGAGCTGCAGCAGGTAGCTGTCGCTCAGGCCCTGGCTTTGCAGCAGGCGGCCAAGCACATCGAGCTCCGGCGTGGTGAGTGCATCGGCGGCATCCCACGTCGCATGCGCCACCTCGCGCGCGACCTTGTTGCGGGCGATCTGCTCGGCGACCCGGCGCAGGTTTTCAAGCAGCACCACGCGCAGCGTGGTCGGCAAGGCCCAAAGCTCGCCGAGCGTCAGCTCGTCGACCTCCTGGTAGGCATTGAGGAAGGCGGTGAAAAGTTCGGCATTGAGCACGCTGTCGGTGTGCGCGACGTAGCCCCAGGCGATGCCGTAGACGCGCGGAAGGCCCGCGAGCGGCGCCGCAGCGAGCTTGGGAAGATGCGCGTAGTAGCTGCGCGGCACGCCCTCGCGGATCTGCTGCAGCTGCGCTTCGATCAGATGGAAGTTGTCCAGCAGCCATTCGGCTGCGGGCGACACATAGCGGCCGCTGCGGGAGGTCAGCGCGATGTAGTCGAAGGCTTGCCGCAGCGATGCAAGGTTTTCCTCGACGCGAGGGAAGAAAGGTTGGCTGCGCGTCCTGCTGCCCGGGTCTTGAATCGCCTGCGCCCGGGCCAGGCTGCGGCCGTGTGCCTCGAAGCGCTGGGTTCCGAACAGTTCGGCGCGAATCGGCGGCTCGACCGGTTCGCGCGGGGTGCGCAGCAGTTGGCGTGCTTCGTCGCTGAGGGTAACCAGTCGGTGCAGGATATCGGCGCTCACGCCTCAAGCCATGGCCAACACCACGATCGCGAGAACTGCGCCGATGCATGCCATCGTGACGAGACGTCCTGCGGCAACCGCCCGACCCGTCTGCAGGGCGGATTTGAGCCCGGACATCGACCCGCGCGAGCGCGCGCAGTGTTGCATGTGCGACGCCAGTGCAGCGAAATCGCCGGGAACGAAATCGACCGAAGTGGAAGTGCCGGGAGTACCCAGCATGTGCTTGAAAGACATGGCAGCGCCCCTGTGGAGTGTCCGCCATGGAAGGCAAAACACGCCTCCCATTCGGACTCGAAGTCAGGCTACGTGCGCGCAGCAAAAAGCCGCGCAGTCATGCGCGGATAAGGGTGTAGGAGGGCGCGCCGCACGCGCCCAACGGGTCAACCGGTGTTGCGCAAACCGGCCGCAACGCCGTTGATCGAGATGTGAATGCCGCGTTGCAACCGCTCGCCGCCTTCGCCGGCGCGGTATCGCCGCATGAGTTCGACCTGCAGATGATGCAGCGGGTCGATGTAAGGGAATCTGTGTCGCACCGAACGCTGCATATCGGCGTTGCCTTCGAGCCGCTGTTTCGCGCCGGTGATCAGCGTCAGCGCATCGGAGGTGCGATGCCATTCTGCCTCAATCATCGAAAAGACCTTTTGGCGCAGCTTGCGGTCGGCCACCAGCTCGGCATAGCGCGAGGCCAGCGCAAGGTCGCTCTTGGCCAGCACCATGTCCATGTTGGACAGCAGCGTGCGGAAGAACGGCCACTGCGCGTACATGCGCTGCAACAGCGCCTGGCGCTCCTTGCGCTCGGCCGGCTTGCCTTCGCCGAGGAACTGCTCGATGGCCGAGCCGAAGCCGTACCAGCCCGGCAGCGTGAGCCGGCATTGGCCCCAGCTGAAGCTCCAGGGCACGGCGCGCAGGTCTTCGATCTTGTGGCTGGGGTTGCGCGACGCGGGCCGCGAGCCGATGTTGAGTTCGGCGATCTCGCGGATCGGCGTGGCGCCGAAAAAGTAGTCGCCGAAGCCGGGTGTTTCGTAGACCAGCTTGCGGTAGGCGGCCATGCTCGCAGCCGACAGCACGGTGGCCGTGGCCATGAACGACGCAGGTGCCGCCTTGGCCGGCGGCAACAGGGTGGCTTCGAGCGTGGCCGCGACCAGGGTTTCCAGGTTGCGCCGGCCGATCTCGCGATTCGCGTACTTGGAGCCGATCACCTCGCCCTGCTCGGTCAGCCGGATCTGGCCGCGCACCGTGCCGGGCGGCTGCGCGAGGATCGCTTGGTAGCTCGGGCCGCCGCCGCGGCCGACGGTGCCGCCGCGGCCATGGAACATGCGCAGGCGGACGCCCAGATCGAGTTCGTCGAACAGCGCCACCAGCGCGCTGCCGGTGCGGTACAGCTCCCAGTTGCTGGTGAAGATGCCGCCGTCCTTGTTGCTGTCGCTGTAGCCCAGCATCACGTCCTGCTCGGCGCCCGAGCGCTGTACCAGCGCTGCGATGCCCGGCAGCGCGTAGTAGGCGCGCACGATCGGCGCGGCATTGCGCAGGTCTTCGATGGTTTCGAACAGCGGCACCACGATCAGGTCGACCGTCGCATCGGCACTGAGCGTGCCGCGCAGCAGTCCTACTTCCTTTTGCAGCACCAGCGCCTCGAGCAGGTCGCTCACGGTCTCCGTGTGGCTGATGATGTAGTGGCGGATGGCCGCCGTGCCGTAACTTGCGCGCATCGTGCGCGCGGCCGCGAAGATCGCGAGTTCACTCTGCGTCAGCGGCGTGTACTCGACATCGGGCACGCGCAGCGGCCGCGCGTCGTCGAGAAGGCGCAGCAGCAGTGCCTGCTTGGCCTCTTCGTCGAGCGCCGCGTAGTGGGGCTCGATGCCGGCGTGGGCCAGCAAGTCGGCCACGACCGCCTCGTGCTTGTCGGAGCTCTGGCGCAGGTCGACCGTGGCCAGATGAAAACCGAACACCTCGACCGCGCGGATCAGCGGGCCGATGCGATGGGCGATGAGCACGCCGCCGTGCTTTTCGCGCAGCGACTCGGCCACCGTGCGCAGGTCGGCCAGGAACTCCTCTGCGTTCGGGTACGGGTTCTGCGGCGGTACTGCGTGGCGCGCCGCGTCGCCGCCGGTCAGCTTCTTCAGCGTGGCCGCGAGGCGCGAATAGACGCCGGTCAGCGCGCGCCGGTAGGG
>JBDUCH010000086.1:0-12847 GCA_040003555.1 Variovorax sp.
GGAACGACGGCGCCAGCGCCCGACTGATGGTGCCGTGCACCAGCATCAGCGCCTCTGCCGGGCCGTCAAAGCCGCCGCGGTAGTAGTCGAGCACCACGTTGTCGCGAAAGAACTCCATGAAGGGCCCGTGCGGCCGCCAGCGGAAGGTCTTGGCCAGCTTGAGGCGGTAGCGGTTCATCGGCCGCAACTCGATGATGCCGATCCGGTCGAGCTGGGCAAAACAGACGATGCATTCGGCCTCGGTGATGCGATAGGCGCCCGTGATCTGTTCCAGCGTCCACTGGCTCAGCACGTTGATGGCCACCAGCAGCAGCTTCTTGTCCTTGACCACGGCTTTCTCCTGCTCGTGCGTCAGCTCCTTCAGCAGTGGCTGGGCATCGGCCACGCGCCGCGCGAGTTCGGCAAAGTCGAGCTTGAGCGCGCGGCAGATGGCATCGACCCGCGACAGCGGCATGTCGCCCTTGGCCAGCATGCGCTTGACGCTGGACTCCGCCATATCGAGCGAGCGCGCCAGATCGGCATAGGTCATGCGGGCGCTTTTGAGTTCGTTCTTGAGGGCGAGGACGAGGTCGACGGTGGTGCTCATGATGGATCGGGTACCTCTTTTTGATACTGCAGGTCGTGAAAAAGTGCTCCGTATCGATTTTCGATGCTCCAGGCGAGGTTGACAACCTACATTCCGCCCACACCCACCTACCGGAGCCCCGTCATGAATTTCTTCTCCGCGCGCCGCCTGTTCGCCAGCCTGCAACCGCGCGAGGCCGGCTTGCTCGGCGTCCTTGTGTTGTTCACGCTGCTCGCGCTGTTCGGCCCGGAGCTGCCGGCGCGGGCTGGCGGCGGCACCCTGCTGGCCGACAGCCGCGAATGGCGGGGTCTGCCGAACGCGATGGATGTATTGAGCAACCTGCCGTTCTTCGCGATCGGGCTGTGGGGCCTGATCCGGCTGCACTGGCTCGACCACGCGCACGAGCGGGCGCAGGCTGCGATGCCGACGCGCCCCCATGCGCTGGTTGAGCCGCCGGTCGACGCGCTCGACTGCGCCTGGCTGTTCTTCGCGGGTCTGCTCCTCACTGCTGCGGGGTCGGTGTTCTATCACCTGCAGCCCGATGCGCTGCGGCTCGCAGCCGATCGGGCCGGCATGGCGGTGGCGTTTGCCGGCCTTGTCGGCATGGCCGTGTGCGAGCGGGTCAGCCACCGTGCCGGCTGGCCGGCCGCCTGGTTCACGCTGGCCGGCGGTCTGCTGGCGGTGGCGGTCTACCATGAGACGCGCAACGTGATGCCCTGGGCGGTGGTGCAGTTCGGCGGCATGCTGCTGGTGCTCGGGCTGGCGTTGCTGCGTCCGGTGGCCGGCGCGTGGGGCCTGCGGCTCGGCTGGGTGATCTTCTTCTACGCGGCGGCCAAGTTGTTCGAGATGGCCGACGGTGCGATCTACGAAGCCACCGCGCATCTGGTGTCGGGCCACAGCCTCAAGCACCTGACCGCCGCCCTGGCAGCGCTCCCGGTGCTGCTGACGCTGCGCACGGCAGAGCGCCATACGCTGCTGCGGCACAATCCGGGCGCAGCGACCGCTACAGCGTGAAGGCCGCGCTGTGAACGCCGTCCGGCGATGTCGAGGCACCACGAGGCACAACGATTCATGACAACAACAACTGCCGCAGCCCCCGCCACCGAAGCGCATGCCAACCAGTTTGCGCTGCTCGGCCAGCGGCGTTTTGCGCCGTTCTTCTGGACGCAGTTTGCCGGCGCGGCCAACGACAACCTGTTCAAGTTCGCCTTCACCGTGATGGTGACATACCAGCTCCAGTTGAGCTGGATGCCGCCGGCAATGGCGGGGCTGGCGATCGGCGCGCTGTTCATCCTGCCCTTCCTGCTGTTCTCGGCGACGGCCGGCCAGCTCACCGACAAGTTCGACAAGACGAAGATGATCCGCTTCGTCAAGAACCTCGAGATCGCGATCATGCTGCTCGCGGCCTGGGGCTTCATCCGCGCCGATGCCGCGGTCTTGCTGGGCTGCGTGTTTCTCATGGGGCTGCATTCCACGCTGTTCGGGCCGGTCAAGTTCGCCTACCTGCCGCAGGTGCTCGATGCGCGCGAACTCACGGGCGGCAACGGCATGGTCGAGATGGGCACCTTCGTTGCGATCCTGCTGGGGCAGGTGGCGGGCGGGCTGCTGGTTGGACTGCCGGGCATCGGACACACCACGGTGGCGGTGGCTTGCGTGCTGCTTGCACTGGTAGGCCGCGGCGTCGCGCAGGTCATCCCGCCCGCACCGGCCACCGATCCGGGCCTGGTCATCAACTGGAACCCTGTCAGCGAGACCTGGCGCAACCTGAAGCTGGCGCACGGCAACATCGTGGTGTTCCGCTCGCTGCTCGGCATCTCGTGGATGTGGTTCTTCGGTGCGGTGTTCCTGAGCCAGTTCCCGAGCTTTGCCAAGGAGGTGCTGCACGGCAACGAGCAGGTCGCTTCGTTGTTGCTGGTGGTGTTCTCGGTTGGCATCGGCATCGGTTCGCTGCTCTGCGAAACGTTGTCGCGCCGCCAGGTCGAGATCGGCCTGGTGCCGTTGGGCGCGATCGGCATGAGCGTTTTTGCGATCGATCTCTACTTTGCCTCGCGCGCATTGCCGCCGGTGGCCGAGATGGGGCTCGGTGCTTTCGTGCGGCAGCCCGCGCACTGGCGCGTGATGGCCGATCTCGGCCTGCTGTCGCTGTTCGCAGGGCTCTACAGCGTGCCGATGTATGCGCTCATCCAACTGCGCAGCCAGCCCACGCATCGCGCGCGGATCATCGCCGCCAACAACATCCTCAACGCGCTGTTCATGATCGGCAGTTCGGTCATCGCCGGTGCGCTGCTCGGCGCGGGCTTCACCATTCCGCAGATCTTCCTGTTTACCGGGATCGCCAACGCGGTGGTGGCGTTCTACATCTTCATGCTGGTGCCGGAATACCTGCTGCGCTTCGTGTCGTGGGTGCTGTCGCATTTCGTCTACCGTTTCAAGGTGCGCGGCGAACAGCACATTCCGGCCGAGGGCGCGGCCATCCTGGTCTGCAACCACGTGAGCTTCGTCGACGCGGTGCTGCTGATGGCGGCGAGCCCGCGGCCGATCCGTTTCATCATGGACCATCAGATCTTCCGGGTGCCGGTGCTGGGCTGGCTGTTCAAGCTGGCCAAGGCGATTCCGATCGCGCCGCAGAAAGAGAACCCCGCCGCCTATGAAGCCGCCTTTGCGCAGGCCGTGCAGGTGCTGCGCGAAGGCGATCTGCTCGCGATCTTTCCCGAAGGCGCCCTGACGCGCGACGGCGAATTGCAGCCGTTCAAGGGCGGTGTCATGAAGATCGTCGACGGTGCGCGCAGCCAGGGCATCGAGGCGCCAGTGATCCCGATGGCGCTGAGCAACCTCTGGGGCTCGTACTTCAGCCGCATCGAAAGGCGCGGCGACAAGAACATCGCGATGGCCAAGCCCTTTCGCCGCGGTTTCTTCAGCAGCGTCGGCCTACACGTGGGGGGTGAGGTTCCTCAGGCTGAAGTGCAGCCCGACGCGCTGCGGCAACGCGTGCATGCGCTGCTCGTGAGCTGATGGCGTCGTTGCGCCACGCTCTGTGGCAGGTCATCGCGTCGGTTCCGGAGTCGTTCTGGCACGCCTTGACATGGCTCGGCGACAGTGGCCTGCTGCTGCCGGCGGCGGTATCGATCACGGTGTGGCTCGCGCTGTCGCGGCGTACCTGGCCGACGGCGGCGCTGTGGGTGTTCGTGTTCGGCTGCGGCAGCACGGCCATCCTGATCTCCAAGCTGGCCTTCATGGGTTGGGGCATCGGCAGCGCGCGCTTCAATTTCACCGGCTTCAGCGGCCACACCGCGATCTCGGCGAGCGTCTGGCCGGTCGCGCTGTGGCTGATCGCCAGCCGCCAGAGCCATCGCATACGGGTCGCGGCTGTGCTTGCCGGGTGGGCCCTGGCGGCTGCCATCGGCGCGTCGCGCTTGGCGTTGTTTGCGCATTCGGGGTCGGAAGTGGTGGCGGGCTACCTGCTCGGCGTGGTGGTCAGCGCCAGCTTTTTGGCGCTGCAGCGCGGGCGCCCGCATTCGCGCATCCCGGGGGTGCTGGTGGTGCTGAGCCTGCTTGTGCCGCTGACCTTGCTGAAGCCAGGTACACCGGCGCCGACCCAGAGCGCGCTGGAACTGATGGCGATGCGACTGGCCGGCGTGGAGCGGGCCTATACGCGCGACGATCTGCTCCGGCGGCCGGGGTAGTGCTTGGGGCATGTTGGTATCGAAATGCGATACCTCGAGGGCATTGCATCGCCACCGGTGCAGTATTGAGAGGCTTTTGGAGCACGTGCGCCACATCATTCGCACACCTTCAACACGCCGCGAGGCCCACATGCAAACCCGTTCCGAAACCCTCATGAAAAAGTCGTTCGCAACCCTCCTGATCGCAGCCTGCGCCGCAGTGGCCGGGGTGGCCGCGCCGCTGCAGGCCCGGGCCCAGAGCGAGGCCTCGGCCGCACTCTCGATGCTGCCGGTGGCGTCGGTGGTCGGTGCCGCTTCCGTGGCCGGTAGCGCAGCCAGTGCCGTGGTCGCGCTGCCAGCGGCGCTGTCGGTCGGCGGTGCGGTGTTGACCGTCGTGGCGGTCGAGGCTTCGGCCGATGGCGCCGTCTACCTGCTCGAGCGTGCCTCTGACGGCGCGCGCGCCAGCGTCAAGGTTTCGGGGCGCGTCGCGCAGGGCGCCTCGCAGGCAGTGGGCACCACTGTGCTGGTCAGCGTGATCGGCAGCGGCGTGCTGCTGTCGGTCGCCGGCGAAGTGCTGGCCTTCCTGCCCAACGCCTTGGGCCGCGCCCTGTTGCACAACGAGAGACTGGGATGAACTTCCGCCATTCGTCGCTGAGCTCGCTGCCGCCCGAGGAGGTGCTGAACGTACTGCGGGCGGCCCGGGCCGACGCCGCAACGACCAACTTCGGTCCGTACGACCAGGAAGATGCCCTGCAAGTGCCGCTCTGGCAGCGGGTGTTCCGGGCTGTTGCCCGGGTCGCGCTGGTGGGGGCTGCGGTGGTGCTTGCGGGAGTGTTCCTGTTCCCGATCAATGCCCATGCCGGCCGTTCCTGCGAGGCGGTCAAACCCACGCCGGCGCTCATCATGAAGGGCATGCAACTGGCCGAGCGCACCTCGGCCGCGCTCGATGCCAGCGGCGCGCGCGTGGTGGTGCTGGCGCGCGCTGGACAGAACCTCGAGAAATACGGTTTGCAGTACTCGCACCTCGGCCTGGCCTACAAGACCGACGCCGGTGCGTGGCGCGTGGTGCACAAGCTCAACCACTGCGGAACCGCCGTCGCGGCGGTCTATCGCCAGGGTCTTGGGGAGTTTTTCCTCGATGACCTTTGGCGCTATGAAGCGGCGTGGGTGGTGCCGACGCCGGCTGTGCAGGCACAGCTGTTGACGGCGCTGCAGGCGCCGCCCGCTGCCGTTGTGCGGCTTCACAGCGCGCCTTACAACCTCGTGAGTTATGCGTGGGGCCAGAAATACCAGCAGTCGAACCAGTGGGCGATCGAAACGCTGGCCGGTGCGATGGAGCCGGACACGATCCGCACCCGCGCTCAGGCACAGGCCTGGCTGCAGTTCAAGGGCTACGAGCCGGGCACGCTGAAGCTGGGTGCGCTGACGCGGCTGGGCGGCCGCATCGGCGCGGCCAACGTGGCTTTCGACGATCACCCGAACGAGAAGCGCTTCTCCGATCGCATCGAGACGGTGACCGTGGACTCCGTGTTCGCGTGGTTGCCGCGGGTCGGCGTGGGTGCCGCGCCGGTGCGCCTGAAGATCTGATCCAAATCAACAACCGAGAGAGAGGAATTCATGAGTAAGTCGTTGCGTTTGTCGGAGAAGTGGTTTCGCCGGGGCCTGTGGGTCGTGGCGCTGGTGTTTGCGAGCTTCCTGATCGGGCTCGGAGGCACCGTGGTGGGCGACCTCCCGCAGGTCGAGCATCAGCGCACGCTGGACGACTTCATCGACAAGGCGGCCGCCGAACCGCTGCGCGCGGCCGTCAAGGAGGCGGGCCGCGCAGGCCAACAGGCGCAGCGCGACCTGGAGCAGGCCGAGCTGAAGCTGCAGGCTTCGTCGCAGGCCAGCGAGAACGCCCGCGAGACCTTTGCCAACTGGGTCGCCACGCGTCGCGCCACGCAGCAGCCGGATCAGGACGCCGAGCTGATCGCCCGCAGCAAGGCGCTCGATGCACTCAAGGCCCGAGTAGATGCCGAGCAGCAGAAGGTCGATGCGCAGCGGCAAATCGCGCTCGACGCACGCCAGGCGCAGGGGCGCGAGCAGCAGAAGCTCGGCCTGCTCGAGCGGGACGCGCAGATCCGACTGGATGCGGAATATCGCCGTGTCGAACTGCGCGTGTTCGGCTACCGGCTGGCGCTCACGCTGCCGCTGCTCGCCATCGCCGGCTGGCTGTTCGTGAAGAAGCGCAAGGGCACCTACTGGCCGTTCGTATGGGGCTTTATCTTCTTCGCGCTGTTCGCGTTCTTCGTGGAACTGGTGCCCTACCTGCCAAGCTATGGCGGTTATGTGCGCTACATCGTGGGCATCGTGGTCACGGTGCTGGTGGGGCGCTATGCCATCGTCGCGCTCAACCGCTATCTCGCACGCCAGAAACTGGCCGAAGCACAACCCGACCAGGTGCGACGCGAGGAGCTGAGCTATGACACGGCACTGGCGCGGCTGGCCAAGAGCGTCTGCCCGGGCTGCGAGCGACCGGTCGACCTGAAGAACACCACCATCGATTTCTGCCCCCACTGCGGCATTGGCCTGTTCGACCATTGCCGCGCTTGTGACACACGCAAGAGCGCGTTCTCGAAGTTCTGCCACGGTTGCGGTACGGTGGCAGCCGCCACCTGAGAAAAGCGAGAAAGAGCGCGTGCTGTAAGCGGGTGTAAGAGCTCGCCGATAGACCAATTCTGCACAGACGCGCGATGCCCCGTCATATTCGCGCGCGCTGTGGCGTGATAGAACCTTGGCCTGCGTTGCACGTCGCGCGCAGCAACCAACCATCACATCGCACGGGAGCAATTACATGAGCATTTTTGGCAGCATCCTTTCCAAGATCTTCCCCTCCGCCCACGCCGCCGAGGTCGAGGCTGCGACGGTCGCTCCGGCCCCGGGTGCGGCCCCGGCTCCCGCCGCGCCACCTTCGCCTATCACCCTGGTCGACGTGGAAGCGCTGCTCGACGGCATGCCCGGCGCGAAGAGCCTCAACTGGCGCACGTCGATCGTCGACCTGATGAAGTTGCTCGGCCTGGACAGCAGTCTCGACTCGCGCAAACAACTCGCGCAAGAACTGAGCTATGGCGTTGACACCAGCGACAGCGCCAAGATGAACATCTGGCTGCATCGCCAGGTCATGACCAAGCTTGCGGCCAACGGCGGCAAGGTGCCTTCCGACCTGATCGCCTGAGCAACGCAAGGCGTATGGCTTCCGGCGGGTTCGCAGCCGGGCCCGGTGTGGCTACGCTCGACGGTTTTCCAGAACACAGGAAACCGTCCATGCACCCCAACTTCCGTCGCGCCGTTTCTTCGCTGGTTCTGACCTCGGCCTGTGCCTGGGCGCTGGCCGCGTCGGCACAGGCGCCGGCTGGCGTCAAGCTGTTCAAGTTCGTCTCCACGCGGGACGAGATCGTGGTCGGGCTCGATGCCGCGCAACTCGGCGCCGGCAGCGGCCCCGAGGTCGGTCGGCTCGCGGCGATGCTGGCCGACAAGGGCCAGCTCACGGTCTGGCAGTACGCCTCGCACAAGGAGCCCGGCGGCGAACTGGTGCAGGCGCCGTTGCGCCAGGTCGCGATCTTCAAGAACGACGCGGTGCGCATCGAGCCGTACAGCACGCCGTTGCCGGTCAAGCCGATCGGCGCGGCGAAGTAGCCGCTACACCCCGCGTGCGCGGTCTGTCTTGAAGCGTGCGCGCAACGCGCCGAACTCGCCGGCATCGAGCGCCGCGCGAATTTCGGTCATCAGGTTCAGGTAATAGTGCAGGTTGTGGATCGTGCAGAGCATCGGCCCGAGCATCTCGCCGCAGCGATCCAGATGGTGCATGTAGGCGCGGCTGAAGCCCTCGCGGCCGCCATCGTTCCATGACACCCCCGACGTACCGGCGCACGCATGGCAGGTGCAACTCGGATCGAGCGGCTGCGGGTCGCTCTTGTGGCGCGCATTGCGCAGCTTGAGGTCACCGTAGCGCGTGAAGATCGTGCCGTTGCGCGCGTTGCGCGTCGGCATCACGCAGTCGAACATGTCGACGCCGTCGGCCACGCCCTGCACCAGGTCTTCGGGCGTGCCGACGCCCATCAGGTAGCGCGGCTTGTGGGCCGGCAGCCGGTGCGGCGTATGGCCCATGATGTGCAGCATCTCGGCCTTCGGCTCGCCGACGCTGACGCCGCCGATCGCATAGCCCGGAAAGTCCATCTCGACCAGCTGCGCGAGCGATTCTTCACGCAGGTTCTCGAACATGCCGCCCTGCACGATGCCGAACAGCGCGTTCGGGTTCTCGAGCCGTGCGAACTCGGTCTGGCAGCGCTTCGCCCAGCGCAGGCTCAGTTCCATCGACGTGCGCGCCTCGTCTTCGGTGGTGACGTGGCCCTGGGTGTCGTAGGGCGTGCACTCGTCGAACTGCATGACGATGTCGCTGTTGAGGATGGTCTGGATCTGCATCGAGACCTCGGGCGTGAGGAACAGCTTGTCGCCGTTCACCGGCGAGGCGAACTTGACGCCTTCCTCGCTGATCTTGCGCATCGCCCCCAGCGACCAGACCTGGAAGCCGCCCGAGTCGGTGAGGATCGGCTTGCGCCACTTCTCGAAGCCGTGCAGTCCGCCGAAGCTCGCCATCACGTCGAGGCCAGGCCGCATCCACAAGTGGAAGGTATTGCCCAGGATGATCTGCGCGCCCATCTCCTCGAGGCTGCGCGGCATTACGCCCTTGACCGTGCCGTATGTGCCCACCGGCATGAAGATCGGCGTTTGCACCGGGCCATGGTTCAGCGTGAGCGTGCCGCGGCGCGCGTGGCTGTCGGAGTCGGCGGTGAGAAGTTCGAAGTGCAGCATGGTGGTCAAAGGGCTCGCTCGAGCAGCATTGCGTCGCCGTAGCTGAAGAAGCGGTAGCGCGCGCGGATCGCATGTGCATAGAGCTCCATCACGCGCTCGTAGCCGGCGAAGGCGCTCACCAGCATCATCAGCGTGCTCTTGGGCAGGTGGAAGTTGGTCACGAGCAGGTCGACGTGCGTGAACGCGAAGCCCGGCGTGATGAAGATTCGCGTATCGCCGCAAGCGTCGCCGCTTTGCGCCCACGATTCGAGCGTGCGAACCGTGGTGGTGCCGACGGCGACGACGCGGCCGCCGCGCGCCTTGCAGTCGGCGATCGCCTGCTGCGTGGAGGCGGGCACCTCGTAGCGCTCCGCATGCATCTGGTGCTCGGCGATGTTCTCGGTTTTCACGGGCTGGAAGGTGCCGGCGCCGACGTGCAGCGTGACATTGGCGCGTTGCACGTTGCGGGCGTCGAGTGCTGCCAGCAGCGCCTCGTCGAAATGCAGCGCCGCCGTCGGCGCCGCCACCGCACCCGGCACGCGGGCGAACACGGTCTGGTAGCGGCTCTCGTCTTCGGCCGAATCGGTGTGTTCGATATAGGGCGGCAGCGGCACGTGGCCGTGGCGGCGCATCAGTGCGTAGGGGTCTTCGCCGGCATCGCTTTCGAAGGCGAAATGGAACAGCGCACCGTTCGCGTCGGGCCAGCGACCGAGCAGGGTGGCGCGAAAGCCGCCGGTCATCCGCAGCACGGTGCCGACGAGCGGCTTCTTGCTGACCTTCATGTGGCACACGACCTCGGGTCCGGCCAGCACGCGCTCGACCAGCAGTTCGAGCTTGCCGCCGGTCGGCTTTTCGCCGAACAGGCGCGCCTTGACCACGCGCGTGTCGTTGAACACCAGCAGATCGCCGGCGCGCAGCAGCGAGGGCAAGGTCTTGAAAATACGGTCGACCGGCGCCGGCCCGGTGCCATCGAGCAGCCGCGACGAGGTGCGCTCCGCGGCAGGGTGCTGCGCCACCAGGTCGGCGGGCAGGGCGAAATCGAAATCGGAGAGAGTGAAGGCAGACATGCTTGAGGGCCGAACAGACCCGTTCCAAGAGAAGGCGGCGATTGTCCCATGCCAAGGCAGAATCGTCCGATGGCTGACATCTCTCCTGCTGCGTCCGCGTCCAAAACGCCGGTGCGCATCGGCGCGTCGCCGCCTGGCTCGGGCCTGAGCGCGATCCAGCGCGCGCTGCGCAAGCTGGGGCTGCTGCGCGACATCGACTTTGCGCTTTACCTGCCGATGCGCTACGAAGACGAAACCCGTATTGTGCGGCTGGTCGATACGCGCGACGGCGATCTGGCGCAGATCGAAGGCGTGGTGATGGCGAGCGAGGTCACGTTCAGGCCGCGCCGCCAACTGCTGGTGACGCTGGACGATGGCAGCGACACCTGCATCCTGCGCTTCTTCAACTTCTACCCCTCGCAGCAAAAGCAGCTTGAAGTCGGCGCGCGGGTGCGCGTGCGGGGCGAAATGAAGGGCGGTTTTCTGGGGCGGCAGATCATGCAGCCCAGCGTCAAGAGCGCCGGCATCGAACTGCCGCTGGCGCTCACGCCGATCTATTCGACCATCGCGGGGCTGGCGCAGCCGGTGCTGCGGCGCGAGGTGCGCGCGGGCCTCGCGCGGGCCGTGCTGGACGAGACCATTCCAGGCCAACACCTGCCGCGGGGCGTATGGGGCCTGCGCGAGGCGCTCTCGTTTTTGCACTACCCGACGCCCGACGCCGCCATGGCGACGCTCGAAGACCGCAGCCATCCGGCCTGGCAACGCCTGAAGGCCGAGGAACTGCTGGCGCAACAGCTTTCGCAGTTGCAGGCGCGGCGCGAACGGGCGGCCCAACGTGCGCCGGTGCTGAACCCGGCGCGCACATCGCAGACGCTGCATTCACAGCTGCTGGCCGTGCTGCCGTTCGCGCTGACCGGTGCGCAGGCCCGCGTGGGCGAGGAGATCGGCAAAGACCTCATGCGTCCGATCCCGATGCACCGGCTGCTGCAGGGCGATGTCGGCTCCGGCAAAACCGTGGTCGCCGCGCTGGCGGCCGCGCTCTGCATAGACGCCGGCCACCAGTGCGCGCTGATGGCACCCACCGAGATCCTCGCTTCGCAGCACTTTGCCAAGCTGGTCGACTGGCTGGATCCGCTGCTGGCCGAACGCGGACTGCGTGTGGCCTGGCTCACCGGCAGCCAGAAGAAGAAGGAGCGCGACGGGATGGCCGCCGCCGTCGAAGGCGGCGAGGCCGCACTCGTCATCGGCACGCATGCGGTGATCTCGGAGAAGGTGCGCTTCAAGCACCTCGCGCTGGCGATCATCGACGAGCAGCACCGCTTCGGCGTGGCGCAGCGGCTCGCGTTGCGCGGCAAGGCAACGAAAGGGCTCGAACCGCACCTGCTGATGATGAGCGCCACGCCGATCCCGCGCACGCTGGCGATGAGCTACTACGCCGATCTCGATGTGTCGACGCTCGACGAGCTGCCGCCCGGGCGCACGCCGATCGTCACCAAACTCGTGGCCGAGCATCGGCGCGACGAGGTGATCGGACGCATCCAGGCCCAGCTCGCGCAGGGCCGGCAGGTGTACTGGGTGTGCCCGCTGATCGAAGAGAGCGAAGCGGTGGATCTGCGCAATGCGACCGAGACGCGCGACGAACTCGCCGGAACGCTGGGCGACAAGGTCAGCGTCGGCCTGCTGCACTCGCGCATGCCCACGGCCGAAAAGCAGGCGGTGATGGCGGGCTTCACGGCCGGCGCGCTGCAGGTGCTGGTCAGCACCACGGTGATCGAGGTCGGTGTCGATGTGCCGAATGCCTCGCTGATGGTGATCGAGCATGCCGAGCGCTTCGGTCTGTCCCAACTGCACCAGTTGCGCGGGCGCGTGGGGCGCGGCGCGGCGGCGTCGGCCTGCGTGCTGCTGTATGCGCCGAACGAGGGCGGCCGCGTCGGCGAGGCGGCGCGCGCGCGGCTCAAGGCCATGGTTGAAACCGGCGACGGCTTCGAGATTGCGCGGCGCGACCTGGATATCCGCGGGCCCGGGGAGTTTCTGGGCGCCAGGCAGTCGGGCGCGCCACTGTTGCGCTTTGCCGATCTGGAGGCCGACGCGCTGTTGCTCGACTGGGCTCGCGAACTGGCGCCAAAGATGCTCGGCCTTCATCCCGAACTGGCGCAAAAGCACGTGGATCGTTGGCTCGGCAGCAAGGCGGAATACCTCAAAGCCTGAGGTGGCTGGGGGAATGTCAGGCCGCGCGTGCGGCCTGCGCATCTTGTGTGTCCTGCGCCAGCACCGGCGGCAGTGCCTCGGCGAGGAAGTCGTACACGCGTCGCACCACCGCGCTCGAGCGGATTTCCCGATGTACCGCGAGCCAGCAGGGCAGGGGCGGGATGGCGAGTTGCGGCAGCACGCGGCGCACGCCGGGCCAGTGGCGGGTGTTGTAGTGCGCCACGAAGCCGATGCCGGCACCCTGGGCCACGAGCATGCCGTAGGCGACCTGGTCGTCGGTGCGAACCGCAAAGTCGTCGCGCTGCATTGGCATGCCCAATGCCGCGAAGCCGCGAAGGAGCAGGTCGTCGCTCGCATAGCCGACAAGCGTGTGGCGCTTTAGATCCGCGACCTCCTGCGGCGTGCCGGCGCGCTGCAGGTAGGACTTGTGGGCATACGCGCCGATGCCGACCTCGCCGAGCTTGCGTGCCACCAGCGAGCTCTGCGCCGGCCGCACCATCCGCACCGCGATGTCGGCCTCGCGGCGCAGCAGGTTG
>JBDUCH010000390.1:0-3794 GCA_040003555.1 Variovorax sp.
CTTTTGATCCACTTTTGATCCCTAGAATCTCGCCCATGTCGAGAAATTGGTTGGTTCGCCCGGCAGCGATGCTCTGGGGCTTTGTGGTCTTCATGCCGGTCGGCGCCAACTACGGCGCCTTTGCGCTGTTGTTGCTGGCGCTGCTTGCGGGTGGCGGCTGGCGCGAACGCGCGCAGCGCGTGCGCCACCATCCGCTCTGGTGGCCGACCGTGGCCTACGTCACCTGGACGCTGCTGGTGCTGGCCTTCGGCGCGCACTATCCGCAGACGCCGTCGAACATCGTGCATGGCCTGCGCATCGCGGCGACGGTGCTGATGGCGCTGGCGCTGACGCGTGAAGAAGCCGTCTGGGCGCTGCGCGGCTTCCTGCTGATGACGGTGGCCGGCATCGTGATGATCGCGCTGTACTACACGGTCGGCTTTCCGATGGTGGAGGCCTGGCGCGGCCTGCTGGTGCTGGTCGGCAACAAGTCGATCAGCAACGCATTGCTGCTGACCATCTTCGGCGCCAGCGCGGCCGTGCTCGGGCTGGCCTTGCTGGCCGGGCGCCGCCCATGGCCCGTCGTGTTCGCGTTCGGCTTCACGCTGGCGGTGATGGTGATCATCACGTTCACGTTGCCGTCGCGCACCTCGATGCTGGCCCTGCTGCTGGCGCTGCCGCTGGCCTGCCTGCACCAGTGGCGGCGGCAATTGCGCGTGCTGGCGATCGCGATGCTGCTCGGCGGAGCACTGGTCGGCGTGGTGGTGTGGCAATCGCCCGCGGTGCAGCAGAAGTTCGCGCTCGGCGTGCAGGAGATCGAGGCGGCGCAGGCCGGCGCCGTGTCGGAAGGCAGCTGGGTCGTGCGCTTCTACATGTACCGCGACACGGCGCGCATGATCATCGACAAGCCGCTCACCGGCTGGGGCATCGGCGGCTGGACGCAACAGTGGCACCTGCGCGGACCCAAGCTGCTGGCCGACTACAACATGCCGCACAACGACTTCCTGTGGATGGGTGCGCAGGCCGGCGTGCCCGGCGCGCTGAGCCTGCTGGCGATCGTCCTCGTGGGCCTCTGGCAGGCCTGGCGACGGCACGACCTGACCGGCCGCTTCGCGCTAGTGGCGATGTTCGTGCTGCTGGTGGCAACCAGCGCGAACTCGGCGCTGCGCGATGCGCAGATCGGCCTGAGCCTGCTCTGGATCGCGATGCTCTACCTGCGGCTGGTGCAGGAGCCGGGCGAGCCGTGGCGCGAGCTGTGGCCCTGGCGAGGCGCTGCGGCACGCCCCGCCCCTCTTGCCCCCAACCCCTAGACCACCAGCGCGTCGGCCGCGATTCGCGCGGCGGCGGCCAGCACGTCGTTGCGCATCGGCGCATCCGGAACTTCCTGCGTGAAGTAGATCGCCAGAACGAGCGGCGCACCGGCCGGCGGCCAGGCCACACCGAGGTCATTCACGCTGCCGTAGTCGCCCGCCCCGGTCTTGTCGGCCACCGCCCACGCTGCCGGCACGCCTGCGCGGATTCGCGCAGCCCCGGTGGTGTTGCCGCGCATCCACGCCTCCAGCTGCGCACGCTGGGCTTCCGGCAGTGCGTCGCCGAGCAGCAGCCGCTGCAGGTTGCGCGCCATCGCGGCGGGCGTGCAGGTGTCACGCGGGTCGCCCGGGATCGCCGTGTTGAGTTCGGTTTCCCAGCGGTCGAGGCGGAAGCTGGTGTCGCCGATGGCCCGGGCGAACGCAGTCACTCCGACCGGCCCGCCTACCAGCTTCATCAGCAGGTTGCCAGCCGTGTTGTCGCTGTACTGCAGCGCGGCCGCGCACAGCTCGGCAACGGTCATGCCGTCGGCCACATGCTTGCCGGTGATCGGCGAATAGCTGACAAGGCTCGCCGCCTCGTAGCGCACCCGCCGCTGCAGCAGGCCGCCATCGTTGGCGCTCCGGGCCAGCACGGCGGACGCGGCCAGCACCTTGAACGTGCTGCAGGCCGCAAAGCGCTCGTTGGCGCGGTGCCCGATCTGCCGGCCGCTGACCGTGTCGAAGGCCATCACGCCGAGCCGGCCACCGGCTTCGGCCTCGAGCTTGACGAGCGGCTGCGTCGCCGCGGCAAGGGGCGCACAGGCGCCGATCAGGGGTGCGGAAATGGTGCCGAGCAACAGGCTCCGGCGGGACATCGTTGGCTTCATGGATGCAGGTGGTGGATGGAAATGGAGGCGCAACGATATGCAGGCACCGGCGCCCCGGCAAATGGCAATAATTGCGGCGAGCCCCAAGCAAAACTTGGGGCTCGCGCCGACACATGCACCTCCCCCTCAATGCCCTGCGCGCGTTCGAAGTGTCCGCGCGCCACCTCAGCTTCACTCGTGCGGCCGAAGAGCTCAACGTCACCCAGACGGCCGTGAGCCAGCATGTTCGCAACCTCGAAGACCGGATGGGTGTCCCGCTTTTCCGAAGGCTTCCGCGCGGGCTCGCGTTGACCGACGAAGGCGCCGCGCTGTTGCCGGCACTGGCCGAGTCGTTCGACCGGATCGAGGCGCTGCTCGGGCAATTCGGTGCTGGCCGCTCGCGCGAGGTGCTCACGGTGGGCGCGGTCGGCACCTTTGCGGTGGGCTGGCTGATGCCGCGGCTGCGCGAGTTCCAGCAGACGCATCCGTTCGTCGACCTGCGCCTGCTGACCAACAACAACCGCGTGGATCTGGCTGGCGAGGGGCTGGACGTCGCGATCCGCTTCGGCGATGGCGCCTGGCACGGCACCGACGCGGAGCTGCTGTTCGCAGCGCCCCTGTGTCCGCTGTGCGCGCCCGACATCGCGGCGCGGCTGCGGCGGCCGGAAGACCTGGCGGGCCAGGTGTTGCTGCGCTCCTACCGCAGCGACGAGTGGAGCGCCTGGTTCGCCGCGGCCGGGACGGCCTGCCCGATCCTGCGCGGCGCGGTGTTCGATTCGTCGCTGACGATGGCAGAGGCGGCGGCCCAGGGCGCCGGCGTGGCGCTGTTGCCGGCCCGCATGTTCGAGCGGGACGTGCGGCATGGGCGGCTGGCGCGCCCGTTCGCGGTTGAAATCGACCGGGGCGGCTACTGGCTCACCCGCCTCAAGTCGAAACCGGTGACGCCCGCCATGGTGGCGTTCGCCGACTGGCTGCGGCTCAGTGCCGGTGGTCCAGCATCTCGCCGGCCTTGAGCCGGTAGACCGTGCCGCAGTAGGGGCACTTGGCCTCGCCGGTGCGGCCCACGTCGAGGTACACCTTCGGGTGGTTGTTCCACAGCGGCATGTCGGCCTTGGGATTCGGGCAGAACACGCCGCCCTGGTGGTTCAGTTCTTTGCCGAGCAACTCGACGACAGCGGTGGTGGACATGTTCAGACTTTCGCCAGCCAGTGGGCGTATTTGGGGTTCCTGCCGTTCACGATGTCGAAGAACGCGGTCTGGATCTTCTCGGTGATCGGGCCGCGCGAGCCGGCGCCGATTTCGATGCGGTCCAGTTCGCGGATCGGCGTGACTTCGGCGGCGGTGCCGGTGAAGAAGGCCTCGTCGCTGATGTAGACCTCGTCGCGGGTGATGCGCTTCTCGACCAGCTTCAGGCCGAGGTCGTTGCAGATCGCGAGGATGGTGTTGCGGGTGATGCCGTCGAGCGCACCCGCCGAGAGGTCGGGCGTGTAGACGACGCCCTTCTTGATCATGAACAGGTTCTCGCCCGCGCCTTCGCTGACGAAGCCGCTCGCGTCGAGCAGCAGCGCCTCGTCGTAGCCGTCGTCCAGCGCTTCCATGTTGGCCAGGATCGAGTTGGTGTAGTTGCTGACCGCCTTGGCCTGCGTCATCGTGATGTTGA
>JBDUCH010000087.1:0-12757 GCA_040003555.1 Variovorax sp.
CCAGCCCCAGTCGGAGCTCTGACGGATCCGCAAATGCAGCGGCGCGCTGCGGAAAATCGGGCTGACTCTCTTTCACGGCGACCGTCACAGTCAATGGTGCCTTGTGGCGCCAAACGCCCAGGGTGAGCGAACTTCCTGGGGCGGTGGCCGCGACACGCTCCTGGATCTCCGCATAGGCCAATGCCGTGCTCCCGTTGACGGCGAGCACGACATCTCCGCTTCGAAGTCCAGCACCCTCGGCCGAACCCGCTGGGTCTACGTGCACGATCAAGGCCCCAAGGGGCCTATCGAGCCCGAACGCCGGTGCAAGATCCGACGTGAGCGCCTGGGTTCTGGCGCCGATCTGCCCGCGCGTCACCCGGCCGTTCGATCGCAGTTCGGTGGCGATCCGCACCGCAGTGTCAATCGGCAAGGAGAAGGACACCCCCTGATAGCCACCGCTCACGGAATAGATCATCGAGTTCATTCCCACGACTTCGCCGCGCTCGTTGAAAAGCGGCCCGCCCGAGTTGCCCGGGTTCAGGGCCACGTCCGTTTGTATCAGCGGCACACCATTGCCTGCCGGCAGGAACCGCGGGTTGGCACTGACCACGCCGGCGGTCACGCTGAGCTCGAATCCGAATGGTGCGCCCAGCGCCGCCACCCATTCTCCGGGACAAAGCCGCGCGCTGCTGTCGACGGCGGCTGCCGGAAGGTTCGACGCCGCAACCTTCAGCACGGCCACGTCGGTGCGCCGGTCAAGCCCGACGATCTCGGCCGGCAAGCGGCGCTGGCCTTGGACGATCACCATTGTTTCCTGGGCGCCGACCACCGCATGTGCGCTGGTCAGGATGTAGCCGTCATTGCTGAGAACAATGCCAGACGCGGACGAGTGGTTCGCCCCCAGTCGAGAGCGGGCCGGCATTCGCATCTCATCCCGATCGAACCCGCTATCGGCCTGCCCGAAGACCAGCACCGTCACGACGGAGGGTGCCTGCCGGGCTACGGCTGCTACGAAGTCGGGGCGCTGCTTCCCAAGCTCGGGCCGGTCGAGACAGCGCCGATCCCCAGACCACGAAGGAGCGTTGCTCCAGCATGCGAGCAGGCCCAGGGCCGCCGCGGCGATGCCGTGAGCCCACCGACCGCGCCGCATTTCAGCGCACCAGCAAGACTGGCACCGAACAGCGTGCCAGCACCTTCGTGGCAACAGAGCCGAGCACCAGATTCTTCAGCGCGCCATGCCCGTGCGAGCCCATGACCAGAAGATCGAACTTGCCCGACTCCGCAAACGCGGCGATCTCCTCCGCTGGATGACCCACCTTGTGAGCAAACGCCGCCTCGATGCCCTGTTCCGCCAGCAGCGCGCGAACAGGCTCCAGCACGATTCGTGCGTCGTCTTCGTAGTATTCGTGAACAAGCTTGGGCCCTGCAAACGCCGCCGCCCGGTGCGGCACCGCAGGAACCGCATAAAACACCGTATAGGCGTGACCCGAACCGAGCGCGTCCCTGTGGGTTGCCAGATAGGAAAGCATGCGCTTGGTGTAGTCGCTGCCGTCCACGGCAAGAAGAACCTTCATGATGTTCCTTCGAGTGGAAGTCTCTGTGGCCCGATGTTCGACGCGGCGTCGTCGACTCGCGTTGAGCCAGATCAAGTCATGCCGCGGCAACCTTCCCATACTGACCGTCTCTCAATAAAGGAGCGCGTCATGTACCAGCAGATCCTTGTTCCCATCGACGGAAGTTCCACTTCGCAACGCGGCCTGGATGAGGCCATTCGCCTTGCCACGCTGACGCACGGACGGCTGCGCTTGTTCCACGTGATCGACGAGCTGTCGTTCGCCCTCGGTCTTGACGCCTACACGGGCTACGCCCGCGACTGGCTGAACGTCCTGCGCGAAAACGGCAAGCGCCTGCTCGCCGAAGCCGCGGCCACTGCGCAGGCGGCAGGCATCGATGCCGACACTGTGCTGTGCGACAGTTTCAGCGGCTCGGTTCACGAACTGGTCACCACCGAAGCCGCCAAGTGGCCGGCTGATCTGATCGTCCTGGGCACCCACGGCCGCCACGGCATCGGGCGCGTCGTCATGGGCAGCAGTGCGGAGCACATCCTGCGTTCTGCGCCCGTGCCGGTTCTGCTGGTGCGTGCGCCCGAAAGCGAATCGAAGGTCGAAGCAAAGGCCAAGACGAACGAGCCGGTGCGCGTCAGACTGCCCACAGGGGCCCTCAGCTTCGAGTAGCCCGTTGCGTCGGCGATGTCCTCCTCTCGAGAACCCACGGCCCCCGCCCACCGGGACGGAACAGGTTGAAGCGGAGCAAGAGCCTCCTCCTCGGCGGCCTCGGCCTGCTGACGGTGCTGGTCGTCGCCGCCGGCTGGTGGCAGTGGCCCGTGCGCGTGCAAACGGTACGGCCCACACGCGGACCTGCGATCGAGTCGGTGTACGCCACTGGCACTGTGGAACCGACCGTGATGATTCCTGTGGCACCACGCGTCGGTGGCCGGCTGGTTGCGGTCGATGCACAGGAAGGCGAGCAGGTTCGCCGCGGGCAGGTGCTGGCGCGAATCGAATCGAATGACCTCGAACAAACCGTTCAGGAGATGCGCGCGCGCGAGCAATTGGCGCGGACCCAGTTCGAGCGCACGCGCTCCCTTGTGGCTCAGCGTTTCGTCGCGCCCGCCGAACTCGACCGCGCGCGCAGCGAGTTGCAGGCCATCCAGGCCGCCGCCCGGCGAGCCGAGGTTCAGCGCGACTACAACCAGCTGGTGGCACCTGCGGATGGCATGGTGCTGCGGCGGGACGGCGAGGCCGGCCAGTTCGTGCCAGCGGGCCAGGCGGTGTTCACGCTAGCCTGCTGCGCGCCGCTGCGGGTGACGGCCGAAGTCGACGAAGAGGACATCGCCCGTGTCGTGATCGGCCAGACCGTGGCCATGCGCAGCGATGCCTTGCCCGGCCGCCTGTTCGAAGGCACGGTGGCGGAGATCACGCCCAAGGGCGACCCGATCTCCCGCAGCTACCGCGTGCGCATCCGCCTGGCCGACGCCCCGGCGGTCAATTCCGGGCCGATGCGAAGCGGCATGACAATGGATGCCAACGTGATCGTCTCGCGTCGAGAGGGCGCGCTTTTGCTGCCCAATCGCACACTCAAGGGTGACGACGTGTGGGTGCTCGCGAAAGGCCGGCTCCAGCGGCGGGTGGTCGAAAGGGGTGCGGCCGGCGCCGAGCGCACCGAGATCGTTTCCGGGCTCGGCGACGGCGAGACAGTGGTGGTGTTGCCACCCGCTACGTTGCGCGACGGCCAGCGCGCCGTCGGCAGCCCGGTTTCGGCCGCCTCTTCTGCGTCGGCGGTTCCATTGGCAAGGCAGTGACACCATGGCGATCGCACTCGACATCGCGCTGGCGCACCTGACGAGCCGCAAGCGGCAAACACTGGTCTCGCTCACCGGTGTGATCCTCGGCGTTGCGTTCTTCCTTGCTGTGTCTGGTCTGATGCGCGGCTCGGAGGCCGACTTCCTCAAGCGCCTGGTCGACAGCAGCCCGCACATCACGGTCTACGACGAGGTGCGCCAGGGTCGCGCTCAACCGGCCGAGCTGCGCTGGCCTGACGGCGCGATCCGCATTCGCAACGTCCGGCCGCTGCGCGAAACGCGCGGCATCCGTGGCTGGCCGCAGCGGCTGGCCTTCATCGAGGCGATGCCGGAGCTGCGCGCCGCGCCGGTGCTCGCCGACGCCGCGGTACTCACCTTCGCCGGACGCCAGCAGGGTGTCACCTTGTCCGGTGTGGTGCCCGAAAAGATGAAGCACGTGACGACCATCGAGGAGAAGATGCTGGAAGGCTCGCTCGACGCGCTCGCGGCCGATCCCAACGGTGTCGTGATCGGTCGCGGCCTGGCGGACAAGTTCAGCCTGCGGCTGGGCAGCACGCTGGTCATCCTGGCCGCCGACGGCACCAGTCGGTCGCTGCGCGTGGTCGGCATCTTCCGCACCGGCAATGCGGCCTACGACGAAGCCCAGGCGTTTGTGCTGCTCAAGCGCGCCCAATCGCTGCTTGGGCGCGAGAACCGGGTCAATCGCCTGATCATCCAGCTCGCCCACCCGTATGCCGCACAGAGCGTGGCGCAGACCATCGAGGCCGCCACAGGCTACAAGTCCGTTTCATGGATCGAAGCCTCCGAAGACCTTCTGAGCCTGCTGCTGGTACGCAACATCATCATGTACAGCGTGGTCTCGGCGATCCTCGTGGTCGCGGCGTTCGGCATCTACAACACCATCTCGACCATCGTGATGGAGAAGACACGCGACATCGCGATCATGAAGTCGATTGGATTTCATCCGCGCGACCTGCGTCGCATCTTTCTGCTTGAGGGGCTGATCGTCGGACTCATTGGCAGCGCCTTGGGCGAGCTGCTCGGCGTCGCATTGATGCTATTGCTCGGGCAGGTCGAGATCCGGCCACCCGGCGTAACCGAGATCGTTCACCTGCCGATGTTCTGGGGCCCCGAGCAGTATGTGCTGGCGGCTGCGTTCGCGATGCTCTCGTGCGTGGGGGCCTCCTACCTTCCCGCCAGGCGCGCCGGTCGCCTGCGCCCGGTGGAAATCCTGCGGGGCGCGGCATGAGCGATTCCGCCTCGGCGTCCGTCCCGGTGATCCGCGTCGAACATGTAACCCGCACGCTCGAAGGCGAAGTGCCGGTCACCCTGGTGAACGACGTGAGCCTGCAGATCGAACGCGGCGAGTTCGTCTGCGTCATGGGGCCCTCGGGATCGGGCAAGTCCTCTTTGCTGTACCTGCTCGGCCTGCTCGACGTTCCCACGCAGGGGCGGATCTGGATCGATGGGGAGGACACGAGGGAATTCGACGACGATCGGCTCACCGACTTCCGGCTGGCCCGGCTCGGCTATGTCTTCCAGTTCCACTTCCTGCTGCCCGAGTTCAGTGCGCTCGACAACGTGTCGCTTCCGATTCGAAAGCTTGGCCGCCTCTCTGACGATGCAGCCCGAGCTCGGGCCGCCGAACTTCTGGATCGGTTCGGGCTGGAGGGCCACCACCACAAGCGGCCGAGCCAGTTGTCGGGCGGCCAGCGCCAGCGCGTCGCAATCGCTCGCGCGCTGGCGAACGACCCGCTCGTGATCCTCGCCGATGAACCGACGGGCAATCTAGACTCGGTCGCCAGCACGCACGTACGCGACATCCTGCGAATCCTGACGCGCGAGCTGAACAAGAGCGTCGTCGCGGTGACGCACGACGCGAGCTTTGCCTCCGTCGCGGACAGGCGCATCGGCATTGTCGACGGACGCATCGATATGGCATGGCGGCCAGACCCGGCCACCTGATCCCCTGCGAGGGCTCGGCACCAGTCGTTTCAATGCGACATCAGAACCGGCAGCGTCATGGATCGGAGGATCGTTTGCGTGGCGCCGCCCAACACCCATTCGCGTGCGCGGCTGTGACCATAGCAGCCCATTACGAGCAGATCCGCATTCATGTCAGCGGCCGCCGACAGCAGCTTCTCGCCGACATCGCCACCCTCCGGCCCGCCCTGCTGCACGGCGGCGTCCACGCCCTGTGCCGTCAGGTAGGCCTGCAAGCTGCGCAGTGAGGCGTCGGCGTCGTCCCCATAACAGACCGCTCGCACGGAATCCGCGCGGGTCAGCCACGGCAGCGCGGCCGACAACGAACGTGCGCTTTCGCGCGTTTGCTTCCATGCAACGAGCACGGTCCGCCCGACAGATGAAACCGAACCCGCATAGGGCAGCACCAGCGCGGGCCGCCCGCTCTCCACAAGTACGCTGGGCAGGAAGTCGCCCGGCAGTTCGCCGAGCGCAGGGTCGTCAGCGTCGCGCTGACCCAGGATCATCAGATCTGCATACAGTGCGCGCCGGGCGAATCCCCACGGTGCATCACTCATCGGCTCGGCCCAGCGCAGGCGGGGCGAGCCCGCGCCGGCCTCCATGAATGTCGCATGCGCCTTGTCACGGCATTCCTTGTCGAGTGTCTGCATGATCGAAACCGCTTCTGCCGAGCCCTCCAGTGCATAGGGGTATCGCATGAGCGCAGACATCGTGCACGGCAGGCCTGTGACTTCTGCGTCGAACGCATCGGCCAGCTGTCTCGCAATCCTGACTCTTTCTGCGGTGTGCGCGGAACTGTCCAGATGAAGCAGGATTGTCTTGGGCGTTTGCATGAAGGCTCCTTCAAAAGTCATGGCTGGCAGGCGTCTTGGCGGCACCAGCATGCTCGCGCGCAAATCCTCGGCCTTTGATGTGCGTCACGTTCTGCGGTCATCGGCGCCCTTCCGGGGCAAGCCAGCGTGCGAGCAACGCGGCCACATCCACCGGCGCGTCGGTGTCGACTTCCAGTTGGAAGGCGCGCTCGTCGTCGTCCAGCGGCTCGTGCGAAGCAAGCTGACGCTCCAACACCGCCAGGCCCGCCTCCGACGCATCGGTTGCGTCGACGCCGCGCGCCACCACCCGGCGGCGCAGTTGCACTTCGGACGCACGGCAATGAAGAATCGAGAAAGGCACACGCAGTTCGGCTGCGAGTGCACGGAATGCCCGCCGTTCACGACGGCGCAGAAATGCCGCATCGACAATCACCGGGTAGCCGGCTTGCAGCGCCGTGCGTGCGCACTCGGCCAGCCGGTCGAAAGTCTGGCGTGTAGCGTCGGGTGTGTAGATATCTACGGGCAGGTCGTTCGATCGCTGCAGGGCGCCCAATCCGAAGAGGCGTTTACGCTCGACGTCGGATCGAATGCGGATGGCGCCCGCCGCCGCCAGCAGGGCCCCCGCCACGGTCGATTTGCCCGCGCCCGACAGCCCGTGCGTGATCATCAGGCGCGGTGGATCCCCGAGCTTCTCCACCAGCCTTTCAGCGCAGGCGGAATAGTCAGGCTCCGGAGGCCGCGAAGCGCTGCCTCCGGTTCGCGCACGCAGGGCACAGACCAGCGCGCGCACCAATGCCCGGTACGCTTCGTAAAAGCGCAGCACTGGCACGCCAGCATAGTCGCCGCTGTGCTGCAAATAGGCATCGAGAAAGCGATACGCAAGATGTCTGCGGCCGTGTGCCTTCAGATCCATCGTGAGGAACGCGACGTCGCTCATCACGTCAATCCAACGCAGCGCGGAGTTGAACTCAATGCAGTCGAAGGCGACGAGCTCATCGTGGATCAGCACCACATTGGCCAGGTGAAGGTCGCCGTGGCACTCGCGCACTGCGCCGTTGTGCTGGCGTGCGAGCAAGGCCGTATGCAGTTCTTTCCGCTGCTCGGTCACCCAGGTCTCCAACGCGTTCGTGCAACGGGCATCGCATTCGGCGCGCAGGCGCGCCAGCGCATCGACCAAAGCGCGAACCGTCTGTTCGGATCCGCCGAACGCAGACAAGGGCGAGGCAACCTGCGCCTCGCTGTGGAATGCCGCCAGCCGTTGCGCGAAGCGTTGCAACTCGGCGCCCTCCACCCTACCCGTCTGCAGCAGGTTGAGCAGCAGGTCTTCCTCGGGAAAGCGGCGCATGCAGACGACGAAATCGATGGCTTCTCCGTCGTCCCCTCCGATGCAGGGAGCCTGCAGCGTGCCGCGCACGGGCACTACCCCCAGGTACAACGACGGCGCGAGGCGGTGATTGAGTCGCACCTCCTCCTCGCAAAAGTGCTTGCGCGCCGCGAGTGTGCTGAAGTCGACAAAGCCCAGGCTGACCGGCTTCTTCAGCTTGTAGGCCAGGTCGCGGGTCAGCAACACCCAGGAGATGTGTGTCTCCACCACGGAGACCGGCTGACCGGTCTCGGCCTGCAGTTGCTCGCGCAACGCGCTCACCAAGGTGCGATCCAACGTGTTGGCAGTGTGCATGCCCGGCCCCATTGATCGAAGCAAGTTTGATCTGTTCCAGTGTCGGCGCGTGGCCGCCCGCCGATGTTGACGCGCATCAAGGCAGCGCTGCAATCTCGTCGCCGTCACGTATTTCCGATTTGCCCAGGCATTGCTTGCGCTGACGCAAACCCCGGCGGGTTCGCAGGCGGCATGCTCGGCAAACCTACAACGCCGGAGTGACCCCATGAGATCGAAAGAACTGCTCGGCCTGCTGGCCATCGCCGTCAGCGCAACGGCTTTCGGTGCGGACACCAGCCCGCCTGGACAGCTCAGCCCCCCAGCCCGCATCAGCCAGCAGACCAGGGAAGCGGCGGGCAAGGCAGCTCGCGAGGCTGAGATGGCGGGAAGAAGAGCAGCCGAGCAAGCGAAGCTCGCGGTCGAGAAAAGTGAAGCGACGACCGGCAGGGTTTCCAGGGCGGCGGCCGAGGCGATTCGGCGCGCAGCCCGAAAAGTCGCGGAGGCAGCCACCCGGTTCGAGGAGAAGGCGGCGACTGCGGCTAGCAAGGCCGGTGACGAGAGTCGCGGTGCCGCACGCGAGGCGGAAGCGGAAAGCAGGAAGGCTGCGACTGCAGCCCAGGACGCGCTGGCCAAGGCCGATGAAGCGATAAGGCGCGCGGTGGCCGCGAGCAGGGAGGATGCCGAGAAAGCCGCGCAAGCCACCCGCGACGCTCTGAAGAAGGCGCTGGAAGCCGCGCGCACCGCAGCGCGCGCTGCCAAGGATGCGGCCGCCAGGACGGCGGCGGCGCCCTGACTCGCCGCGCTCTGCAGCGTGCGTGGCGAACCCGCGTCAGTGCGCGATCAGGGTCGGCACGGTCATCTGCGCAAGAACTTGCCGCGTGACGCCACCGAGCATCAGTTCGCGCAAGCGCGAGTGCCCATAGCCACCCATCACGATCAGGTCGACGCTCAGATCCGAGGCACGCGAGAGGAGCGCATCGGAGATGGCGATCTCTGTCACGCCCTGTTCGACCACCGCCGGGACGCCATGGCGCTGGAGCCAGCGAACCATCTCGGCGACGAGCAACCGATCCGGATCCTGCGGCTGAACGCCTTTTCTGAGCGAAACGAGCGTCACCCGGGTCGCCGTGACGAGAAGCGGCAATGCGGCGCGCATCGCCACCGCCGATTCACGCGATCCGTCCCAGGCCACGAGGACGTGCTTGCCCGTCGCTTCGAAATCGCCTGCGTAGGGGACGACCAGTACGGGACGGCCGCAATGCAGCATCGCCTGCGCCACCAGCCGGTGCGTGGGCGTGTCCGACTCGCCGGACTTCTCTTCCTGTCCCAGCACGTGGTACAGCACGGGGGCCTCGGCGCCCAAGAACGGGCGAAGAGCGTCGACGATGCGTTGCTGGCGAACGGTCAGATCGGAAGATGCGGTCATGGGGAACTCCTGGGAAACGACACAGGCGGGATTGCCTGCGTGGCCCCAGCTGCCTTGCCGCAGCGCAGTGCTCAAGGCCGCCGCAGGCGCGCCGCACGCCAGTCGGCGCCGAGCAGCACGCGCAGCGCGTGCAGGGGCTTGAACGCGAGAACGGTGAGGTAGCGTCGGGCCTCACAGGCAAGCCCACCCCGCCCTCTGCAGACACCACGAATGGCTTTATCCGCGCATCCGCGTCGGGGATGCGCAAGCGGTGGCAGGCCGTCCCGCAGGGATGAGCGCGCAGGCGCGAACCTGGAGCAGCCCGCCTTCGACGTTGAGGAACGGGCGCTGCCCGACCGTTCCGGCACCGTGGCGGTCTTCCGCTCGCGGCCTTCTCCAGCTATCGCTTGAACCCAAAAAATTCGCATGCGCTTCGCGAGTTCCGGGTTGGTCTTCCAGTAGTTCAGCCAGAGTTGCGACGGCTAGTGCAGCGTCGTTTCAGCAAGCGTGGCTTCAAGGCCCTCTGGCAATACGGAGTTGGCATGGTAGCAGTCAGCCATTCCATCTTGACCAAGAAATTTACCTCTTCGGCTCGGAGGCTAGACTGCCGTTGTCAGCCTCTACCTGACGCTGACAATGGCGCCGCAGCATGCATGCTTTCGTTACACCAATTAGAGAATGGGCCACGCGAGTCAAGCGCGACGGCGTAACGCTCTGGTTCGCCGGCAAACACCCGGCAACCCCTTGGTATGCCAAGGCGCTTGGCGTGTTCGTCGTGGGCTACGCACTGAGCCCGATCGACTTGATCCCCGACTTCATTCCTGTCCTTGGCTATGTCGACGACGTCCTTCTCCTTCCGGCCCTGATCTGGTTGGCAGTCAGGATGATCCCGGAATCGACACTGGCCGAGTGCCGCAGCCAAGCCGATGACTGGATGCAAAGTGCAGGCAAGAAGCCGACGAGTCGCAGCGGAGCAGCGGTGATCGTGACCTTGTGGATCGCCATAAGCGTTGCAGGCTGGTACTGGCAGGCGCACCACAGATGAAAACCAGATCTCTCGAACTCTGCTTCGCGCTTGGTGTCTGTGGCATCGGAGCCGTGTTTGGCATTTCCGAGCAAGAGATCTGCCAGCACAAATGCGGGCTCGATTCAGCCGCAGAGTTCGTGCTTCCTTCCGCCTTTGACGCCTACTCCGGCGCTCAGCCCTGGTGACGATCGGCCTGATTTTTATTGGCTTCGCCTTTAGGAGGAAGCGATGAAAAAGTGGGTTCTCTATGCCATTGTCTCAATGGCCTTCGCCGGTTTCACTTCGGTTGCTTTTCACCCTGCTCTTCTCCTCGCTGGTCTGCTCGGCGATGGCAGTGCGTTACTACAACCATGTCGCCTTCATCAGCGGCATGCCGGTAGCGTCCGAAGCACGGCAACGGTGGACGCCTGCCGGTACGGCCTACGTGCGCCGTGCAGGTCTCCTGTACAGCTGGGGCCTGCGCCACCTCATCCTCGTCGCACCCATCCTGGCGTCGCTGCTGCATCCGTTCGCCGGGCCAGTGGCGGCCGTGGTCGTGGTCGTGCTCGTGCTCGTGGTGCTGTCAAGGTTCGATCGCGTCGGGGCCAGGTGATCGCCGGGTGATCGTCAGGCGGGCACCTTGGCCGAGAATTCGTCGAATGCAGCGATCGCGTTTGCGGCGTACATCAGAGCCGGGCCGCCGCCCATATAGACCACAACACCGAGCGTCTCGTCGAGTTCCTGTCTCGTCGCGCCGAGTTTGACGAGTGCCTGCACGTGGTAACCGATGCACGGATCGCATCGGGCTGCAACACCCAGGGCGAGCGCCATCAGTTCCTTGGTCTTGGCGGACAGGGCGCCGTCCGCCATGGCAGCCCTTCCCAGGCTTCCGAAGCTTTTCATCACGTCCGGAACGCCCGATCGCAAAGTGGCCAGGCGTGCAGTGACGCCCTGCGTGAGGTCGAAAAAGCTGTTCGAAGGGTTGGTCATGTCGGATCCAGCTGAATCAAGGCCGCGGGCCGAGAGAGCTGATCGGGAAAGTGCTCAGACCCAAGGGCCAGTAGGCCGGGCAGAAGCGGAAGACGCCGGTGGCGAGTGGCACCAGCCCGATCCAGCCCCAGGCGCCGATGTAGCCGAGCAGGCTGGCGCCAATCAAGACCAGACCAAGAGCGATCCGAAGGATTTGATCCATCGTGCCAACGTTGTGTTTCATGGGGCTCCTTCTGAAGGTATTTACGATGCTGCCGCAAATGGGTGATCGGGACTTTGTCCTGGATCAAATCCGTCGCGAGGAGCGCGTCAGTTCGCACGTGTCGGGGAGATCAATGAAACAGGTCGCCGTCGCTGCATCACGGTTCGACCCACTTGATCAATCCGACGCCGGCATCGTCTCAAGCTGCTCGAACAGATGCGGCTCGACAATGCGATGCAATGTCTCCTCGACCTTTCGCATTGCAAAGATTAGGAGGAAGTTGGGCGATGCGGGCCTCCGCGTCGAGATCCGCAAGCTCGTCTTCATAGAGGCTTGCTACTTCGCTCGGCGGCACATGACATCTTTTGATGATCTTCATGGGTGGCAGTGTGGTCGGGGTCAGGCGTCGAGCACGATGTCCTCGAGGGGAACCGCCTGGCACGCCAGGCAGGTGGACGGGTCGTCGGGTTCGGTGCCGTGCAGGTGGCGCACCTTGCCGGAGAGCACACGCACGGCACAGCTTTCGCACTGGCCGACGCGGCAACCGCTCGGCATCGAGCGGCCGTTTACTTCGCCGAAGCTCAGCAGCGTGCCTTGTGCGCGCGTCCAGGTTAACGGTGCATCGCCCGACCGCGCGAAGGTGACCTGAAAGCGCTGGCCGGTGTCCGCCGACGGCACCGTCGGCGAGCGGAAGACCTCACTGAAGACGTCGAAGTGCGGCACGTCGCGTGCGATCAGGCCAGCCGTGACTGCATCCATCATCGGCTTGGGGCCGCATAAGTAGAAGCGTGCGCGCCGCGCGATCAGCGCGTCGTCGATCACCGAAGCGTCGATCAGCGCCTTCGACTGCTGCCAATAAGACCGCAGTGAGAGCTTCGGCATTCGTGCGACTTGGTCCCCAGGGATGTCGGTGACGCCAGTTTGCGTTTTGCGGCAGCCGACTTCCCCCGGTAGCGTCAGGATCCGCCAACCCAATTCACCTGCAGCCCGACTTCGACCGTTGCCGCGCGCAGCCGCATGCGCTGCGCCGGATCGACCAGCGGATAGTTCTCCAGCCACCTGTCGGCGCTGAAGGCCGACTCGAGGCTGCGGATCTCGCGCGCCCCCCCACGTGGCGGCGTCGCGGTCCCTGGATTCCGAGTCCACCGCCGCCAGGTACACCCGCGCATCCAGACTCTGCGGGTGGCGCTCGAGCGCGCGGTGCAGGTTAAATCGCGCCTGCTCGGCATCGCCCAGAAAAAAGTGGATTCGGCCTGGCTGCATATGATGGACATCGCCTCGATAGTGCCCTAAGGTGCAGCAGAGACAGTTCTGTCCCACACACCCAAGGAGGCAGCATGCCCACCATCGTCGCCCACC
>JBDUCH010000391.1:0-3768 GCA_040003555.1 Variovorax sp.
ATGGGCGGCAACGGCATCTCGATGGGCTACGGCGAAGTCTTCACCGCGATCCAGACCGGCGTGGTCGACGGCGCCGAGAACAACCCGCCCACGCTGTACACCGCCCACCACTACCAGGCCGGCGCCAAGTACTACAGCCAGACCAACCACCTGATCATTCCGGAGATCTTCGTGATGTCGAAGGTCACCTGGGACAAGCTGTCCAAGGACGACCAGGCCCTGGTCAAGAAGTTCTCGCGCGAAGCGCAGATGGAGCAGCGCGCACTCTGGGACAAGAGCGTGGCCGACTACACATCCAAGCTCAAGGCGGAGGGCGTCGAGTTCATCAAGATCGACAACAAGCCGTTCTATGACGCGACTGCGCCGGTGCGTGCCAAGTACGGCTCGCAGTTCGCCGACCTGATCAAGCGCATCGAAGCCACCAAGTAAGCAGACGCCCGGCCCCATGGGCCGGGCTCGCCTGGAACCGGACATGGACCCCTTCTTCATTCGCCTGTGCGATCGCCTCTACCTTGCCTGCATCTGGCTGGCGGGCGGGGCGATCTTCCTGATGTCGCTGATCATTCCGTGGGGCGTGTTCACGCGCTATGTGCTTGGCACCGGCTCGCAGTGGCCCGAGCCGATCGCGATCCTGCTGATGATGGTGTTCACCTTCGTCGGTGCGGCGGCCGCGTACCGCGCGGGCGCCCACATCGCCGTCACGATGCTGACGGACCCGCTGCAGCCAGCGCTGCGCGGCGCCATGGCGGTGCTGGTGAACCTGCTCATGGTGCTGATCTGCGCCTTCGTCACCTACTACGGCACCCGCCTGTGCATGGAAACCTGGAACCAGTCGATCAGCGAGCTGAGCTGGCTGCCCGTCGGCGTCACCTACGCGGCACTGCCGATCGGCGGCGCGGCCACGCTGGTGTTCGTTATCGAACGCATGATCTTCGGATCGCAAGCAGCGCGCGGCATCGTGCGCTACGAAGAATTGACCGACGCTGAGAAAGCTGCCTGATGGATGCATTGGTTTTGTTGGGCAGCTTCGTCCTGCTCATGGCGATCGGGATGCCGATTGCCTACTGCCTGGGTCTCGCCTCGCTGATCGGCGCCTTCTGGATCGACATTCCGCTCGATGCGGTCATGATCCAGCTCGCCTCCGGCGTGAACAAGTTCTCGCTGCTGGCGATCCCCTTCTTCGTGCTGGCGGGCGCGATCATGGCCGAGGGCGGCATGTCGCGCCGGCTGGTCGCCTTTGCGGGCGTGCTGGTCGGCTTCATCCGCGGCGGCCTGTCGCTGGTGAACATCCTGGCCTCGACCTTTTTCGGCGCCATCTCGGGCTCCTCGGTGGCCGACACGGCATCGATCGGTTCGGTGCTGATCCCTGAGATGGAACGCAAGGGCTACCCGCGCTCCTTCGCAACCGCGGTCACCGTCAGCGGCTCGGTGCAGGCCATCCTGATTCCGCCCAGCCACAACGCGGTACTCTATTCGCTGGCCGCGGGCGGCTCGATCTCCATCGCCAGCCTGTTCGTCGCGGGCATCGTGCCCGGCCTGCTCATGGGGCTCACGCTCGCGGTGCTGTGCTTGATCATCGCCAAGCGCGAGAACTATCCGAAGGGCGAAGTGATCCCGCTGCGCCAGGCGCTGAAGATCTGCGCGGACGCCATGTGGGGACTGATGACCATGGTCATCATCCTGGGCGGCATCCTGTCGGGCGTGTTCACCGCCAATGAGTCGGCATCGATCGCGGTCGTCTGGGCCTTCTTCGTCACGATGTTCATCTACCGCGACTACCGCTGGCGCGACCTGCCCAAGCTGGTGCACCGCACGGTCAAGACGGTGACGATCGTGATGATCCTGATCGGCTTCGCGGCCTGCTTCGGCTACCTCATGACGCTGATGCAGATCCCGCTGAAGGTCACGGCCTTCCTCACGGGCCTGTCGGACAACAAGTACGTGATCCTCGCGCTCATCAACGTGCTGCTGATCATCCTCGGCACGCTGATGGACATGTCGCCGCTGATCCTGATCCTCACCCCCATCCTGCTGCCGGTGGTGAAGCTGCTGGGCATCGACCCGGTGCACTTCGGCATGATCATGATGGTCAACCTCGGCATCGGGCTCATCACGCCGCCGGTGGGCACCGTGCTCTTCGTGGGCAGTGCCGTGGCCAAGCTTCCGATCGGCGTCGTGACGCGCGCCTGCGCACCCTTCTTCGCGGCGCTGTTCCTCGTGCTGCTCGCGGTGACCTACGTGCCGGCGCTGTCGCTCTGGCTGCCGCGCCTGCTCGGCCTTTGACAAGGCAGAAGGAGCCGGCATGACCATGCTCGCCTATGTCTCCTGCGCCGGCAGCGGCGAGGTCGATGTGCTTGCCATCGACGAGCGCACTGGCGCTCTCGCGCTGCTGCAACGGATGGACGTCGGCGGCATGCTGATGCCGATGGCCATCGCGCCCGGTGGGCGCCACCTGCATGTGGCGCGCCGCTCCGAGCCGCTGGCGGTGGTCACGCTGGCCATTGACACCGGCAGCGGCCTGCTCGCCCGCGCCGGCGAGGCGCCCTTGCCCCACAGCATGGCCTACCTGTCGACCGATGCGACTGGACGCCACCTGTTCAGCGCCTCGTACGGCGGCCACCAGATCGCCGTCAGCCCGATCGACGATGACGGCATGCCGCAAGCCGCGCGCCAGGTGCTGCCGACCGGCGACAACGCCCACTGCATCGTGCAGGCCCCGGGCCGCGGCCACGTCTATTCGACCTGCCTGGGCGGTGGCACCGTGCTGCACTGGCGCTTCGACGCAGCCACCGGGCGGCTTGCGCCCGCCGAACCGGCGCAGCTCGACTTCCCCGCAGGCGTCGGCCCACGGCATCTGGCCTTTCATCCGTCCGGCAGCCGCTGCTACCTGCTCGGCGAGCTCGATGCCTCCATCACCCTGCTGGACGTCGATGAACGGACCGGCGGCCTGTCGCCACGCCTCAGGGTATCGGCGCTCCCCGCGGGCTTCACCGAAGGCGCATGGGCGTCCGACCTGCATCTGACACCCGATGCGCGCTTCCTGTATGCCAGCGAGCGGCGATCCAACACGCTCGCCGCCTTTGCGGTCAACCCGGCCGACGGCGCCTTGGCGCTGATCGGCCACGTGCCCACGGAATCCCAGCCCCGCGGCTTCTCGATCACGCCGGACGGCCGCTTCCTGCTCGCTGCCGGACAGCTGTCCCACCGCGTGGCGAGCTACGCCATCGACCCCGCCCGCGGCACCTTGACACCGTGCCATTCCCTGGACGTCGGCCAAGACCCGAACTGGATCGAGTGCCGTCCGGCCCCCTGACCCCTTGCCCGCCATGACCACGACCGCCGCCGCCCGCGCGCCACTTACCATCAGCATGGATCCGCGCGACAACGTCGCCATCGTCGCCAACGACGGCGGCCTGCCGGCCGGCACCGTGTTCCCTTCGGGCCTGACGCTGGTCGACAAGGTGCCGCAGGCGCACAAGGTGGCGCTGGTCGACATACCCGAGGGTGGCGAGGTGCGCCGCTACAACGTGCCGATCGGCTACGCGCTCAAGCCCATCGCGGCCGGCAGCTGGGTGCACGAGCGGCTTTTGCGGATGCCCGCCGCGCGCGAACTCGTCGGCCTGCCGATCGCTACCGTGAAGCCCGAACCGCAGCCGCCGCTCGAGGGCTACACCTTCGAGGGCTACCGCAATCTCGACGGCTCGGTCGGCACCCGCAACATCCTGGCGATCACCCAGACCGTGCAATGCGTGGCCGGCGTCACCGACT
>JBDUCH010000392.1:0-3760 GCA_040003555.1 Variovorax sp.
GCCTTCCACGCCGGCAACCACGCCGACGTGCTCAAGCACACGGTGCTGATTGCCACGCTCGACCATTTGCTCGAAAAAGAGGCAGCGCTGACGGTGGTCGACACCCACGCCGGCGCCGGGCTCTACCGGCTCGATGGCGACTATGCGGGCACCAGCGGCGAGGCGGCCGAAGGCATTCTTCGGCTTCTGGCGCCAAAACCGGCTCCCGCAACCGTCCCGCCTGCTCGAGTTGCTACCAAAAAGATAGCGAAACCGGTCGATGCGACGCTGGCACCAGCGCTCCAGCGCTACCTTGACGTGGTGCGCGCCTTCAATCCGAACGGCGGCGCACGCGTGTACCCGGGCTCGCCCTTCATCACCCAGCACCTGCTGCGCGAGCACGACAAGCTCAAACTGTTCGAACTGCACCCGACCGACTCGCGCACGCTCGACGCCAACATCGCGCAACTCGAAGCCGGCCGTCAGATCGCGGTGCTGCGCGAAGACGGCTTCGGGAGCGCCACCAAGTTCCTGCCGCCGCCGTCACGCCGCGCGCTGGTGCTGATGGATCCCAGCTACGAAATCAAGAGCGACTACGCCCGCGTACTCGACTTCATGGCCGAGGCGCTCAAACGCTTTGCCACCGGCACCTACGCAATCTGGTATCCGATCATTCCGCGGCCGGAAGCGCACGATCTGCCGCGCCGGCTCAAGACCATGGCGACCAAGGCCGGCAAGCCATGGCTGCATGCCACGCTGACCGTCAAGTCGAGCAAGCTGCTGACCACTGACAGCGGCGAAACCAAGCGGCCGGGGCTGCCGGCCAGCGGCATGTTCCTGATCAACCCGCCCTACACCCTCAAGGGTTTGCTGCAGCCTGCGCTGGAGCAGGCCAAGGATCTGCTGGCACAAGACCGGCACGCGGCGTTTTCGCTCGACAACGGCGGTTGAGCTATCGCCGGCTGCGCGGGTTGACGGACTTGCTGCGCCGAACGCGCGCCCGCTGCGGCGCCGGCTCCACGACGGGCTCCGCCGCATCGAGATCGGCCGCCGCCCCGCCGCAGCGTTGATCCTTGCGATCGATCACCGACAGCGCTACCTGCTTGATGCCCATCGAGGTCAGGCCGATCGCATCGGCCGCGGCACGGCTGAGGTCGATGATGCGGCCCTGCGCATAGGGCCCACGGTCGTTGATGCGCACCAGCACTTCGCGGCCGTTGACCAGGCTGCGCACGCAGACGCGGGTATTGAAGGGCAGCGTCTTGTGGGCCGCAGTCAATGCCCCCATGTCGAAGCGCTCGCCGTTCGCGGTTTTTTTCTGGTGGAACTGAATGCCGTACCACGACGCGCCGCCGCGCTCGAAGATCTCGCGCGAGCCACCGTCACCTGGCGCGCCGTCGTCCGGCGGCAGATCACCGACGCCCCCACTGCTGAGGCCGTAGTTGACGCCAGGAACCAGCGAGCGCGGCGCGGCGCCCGGCGGCACCGCCAACGCGGGCGCAAGCGGCCGCAGCCGTGAACGGGCGGCCGTCGTCGCCGCGCCCTCCCCGGTGGCCGGCGTCGACCCCTCCGGCGGCACGGCGCAGGCGGCCAGCATGCAACTGACCGCCAGCAGCGCTGCGCGCGGGATATTCACCCGAGCCGCTCCAGCACCCCCAGGGTCGCTTGCGACTGGTTCATGGTGTAGAAGTGCAGCGCCGGTACACCGCCATCGCGCAGGCGCGCGCAAAGGTCGGTCACCACGTCAAGGCCAAAGGCCTTGATCGATGCGGTGTCATCGCCATAGGCCTGCAGCCGCAGCCGGATCCAGCGCGGGATTTCGGCGCCGCAGGCATCGGAAAAGCGCATCAGCTGCGTCGAGCTGATGATCGGCATGACACCCGGCACCACCGGTACGTCCAGCCCCAGCTTGCGGCTTTCGTCGAGGAAGCGGAAGTACGCCTCGGGGCTGAAGAAATACTGCGTGATGGCCGAGTCCGCACCCGCCCTCACTTTGGCGGCGTAGGCCTGCAGATCGGCTTCGGGCGAGCGGGCCTGCGGGTGCACTTCGGGATAGCAGGCCACCTCGACGTGAAAGTCGCGCCCGGTCTCCTCGCGGATGAAGGCCACCAGATCGCTCGCGTAGTGGAACTCGCCACCGATGCCGTAGCCGCTCGGCAGGTCGCCGCGCAAGGCCACCAGCCGCTTGACGCCCATTGCCTTGAGTTCTGCGAGCTGCGCACGTACGGTCGCCCGGGTGGCGCCGATGCATGAGAAATGGCTGGCCGCATCGCAGCCCTCGTCGAGGATCTCGCGCACTGCGCTGAAGGTGCCGTCGTGCGTGGAACCACCAGCGCCATAGGTCACCGAGCAGAACTCGGGCTTGTGCACATAAAGCTGCTGGCGCACGGCGCGCAGCTTGACCGCGCCTTCGGGCGTCTTGGTCGGGAAAAACTCAAAACTGAGTGGCAGGCGCACGGCCGACTCCTGTTGCACCGCTCGTCTCCCGAACGGCATGAATGAAAAACTCGTGGTTGCCATCGCCGCCCTCGATCGGGCTGTCGAACCACTGCACGACGCGCAGCGAGAGTGCGGCGCAAGCATCGCGCAGGCGCTGCTCGACCACCGCATACATCGCGTCGTCGCGCACGATGCCGCCCTTGCCGACCTGGCCTGGCTGCAGTTCGAACTGCGGCTTGACCAGCATCAACAGGTGGCCGTCCGCGGCGAGAAAGGGCACCACGGCGGGCAACACCAGCGTCTGCGAGATGAACGAGAGGTCGCCGACGATCAGGTCGAAGCACGGCTCGGCTTCGGCTGCCAGATCTGCAGCCACAAGGCTGCGCGCGTTGACCTTTTCGATCGCGGTCACGCGATCGTCCTCGCGCAGCCGCGCGTGCAGTTGCCCGTGGCCGACGTCAACGCCGGTCACTTGCGCCGCGCCATGCTGCAGGAGGCAATCGGTAAAGCCGCCGGTCGACTGGCCGATGTCGAGGCACTGCAGCCCCGTCGCATCGATGCCGGTGACGCGCAGCGCGCCTTCGAGCTTGAGCCCGCCACGCGATACGTAGCGCGCCTCGGCCGCATCGGCCAGCTCCAGTTCGGCCGTTTCGGGCAGATCGTCGCGGTTCTTGCCGACGGCACGCCAGGCGCCCTGCGTCCCCGCATCGCGCCAGCGCATACCGCCCGCAATCAGCCGGACGGCCTGCGAGCGTGACGCGGCCAGGCCGCGTTCGACGAGCAATTGATCGGCGCGCACAGCGCTGCGATCAATAGCGGTAGGTGTCCGCCTTGTACGGGCCGTTCTTGTCGACACCGATGTAGGCGGCCTGCGCGTCGGTTAGCTCGGTCAGCATCGCGCCGACCTTCTTCAGGTGCAGGCGGGCGACCTTCTCGTCCAGGTGCTTGGGCAGCACGTAGACCTTGCCGGCTTCATAGGCGTCGGGCTTGGTGAAGAGTTCGATCTGCGCGATCGTCTGGTTGGCGAACGACGACGACATCACGAAGCTCGGGTGGCCGGTGCCGCAGCCCAGGTTCACCAGGCGGCCCTTGGCCAGCAGGATGATTTTCTTGCCGTCGGGGAAGGTGATGTGGTCGACCTGCGGCTTGATCTCTTCCCATTCGTACTTCTCGATCGAGGCGACGTCGATCTCGTTGTCGAAGTGGCCGATGTTGCAGACGATCGCCTGGTCTTTCATCGCGGCCATCGTGTCGTGCGTGATCACGTCCTTGTTGCCGGTGGTCGTCACGAAGATGTCGGCCTTGTCGGCGGCGTACTCCATGGTCACGACCTTGTAGCCTT
>JBDUCH010000393.1:0-3744 GCA_040003555.1 Variovorax sp.
GAGATCGCGCTGGCCATCGAGATGGGCGCGGACGAAGTCGACATCGGCAAGACGATCCATCCGCATCCGACGCTGGGCGAGAGCATCGGCATGGCGGCGGAAGTGGCACACGGCACTTGTACCGATCTGCCGCCTTCAAAGCGTTGAGCCTGGCAGGCGCCGAAGTGCCGCGCCCATGAAAAGACCCGCCGCTGGCGGGTTTTTTCATGGGGCGGTCGACGAGCGCTGTGCCGCGGATTCAGTCGCCAGCCTTGGCGGCCGGCCCCTGCGCAGCTTCGACCCGACGCGCGCCGTTGAAGCGTCTTTGCCAGTAGCTGCCCGTCATGTCTTCCACGCGCACCTCCGCGCCGGGTTTCGGCGAGTGGATGAATTTGCCTTCGCCGACGTAGATGCCGACATGGCTGAATGTGCGCCGCATGGTGTTGAAGAAAACCAGATCGCCCGGCTTCATGTCGGCGCGCGCCACCGGTTGGGTGGCTGCGGCCTGCTCTTCAGCGCGGCGCGGCAGCACGAGGCCGACGGTCTGGTTGTACATGGCGCGGACGAAGCCGCTGCAATCGAAACCTGTTTCGGCAGTGTTGCCCCCGCGACGGTACGGAACACCGAGAAATCCGATGGCACTCACCACGAGTTCGGAAGTACGGTCGGTCACCGTCTGGCGAACTTGATCGAGTTGCCCGATCAAACTCTTGTCGCCGAGCATGCGTTCCATGTCGTCGGAGCGCTCTTGGTGCGGCGCAGCATGCGCCGCGAAGGCAAGAAGGAGGGAAGCGGGTAAGACGAAAAAACGCATGGTGCGTAGGATATTGATGACAAACAGTGATGTCAATTTCATGCGAGTTCGCGATTTTGCCTGTAAGTGCTTGTCCTGCATATGTTTTTTCTAAAATTCGTTATGTGAGATGTAAAGATGCACCGAGTCGGGTCATGCCCTGTCACGGCGATGTAACCCAAAAGTTTGTTAAACAGCTGCAATGGATTGCAACGGGTCTTTAACTTTCGACTTCACAAACCTGAGGAACGGCAATGCATAGCAAATTCGGGGCCCGCTGGTGGTGCATGCGGGCCGGCTGGCTCATCGCGGGCGTTTGTTGCGGTGCGATGGCTGCACCGCGACCGGTCATTCTGGCGAGCGGGTTCGACCATCCGTGGGGCGTGAGTTTTCTGCCCGAAGGCAGATTCCTGGTGACGGAACGACCGGGGCGACTGCGCGTGGTCGAGGCCGACGGCAAGCTCGGCGCCGCAGTCGCGGGCCTGCCGACCGTCGCGGCCGGTGGTCAGGGCGGCCTGCTGGACGTGCTGGTCGACTCGGCGTTTGCGCGCAACCGCACCGTGTATTTCTGTTTTTCGGAACCCGAGGCGGGCGGCGGCAGTGCCAACAGCACTGCGCTGGCAAGCGCGCAGCTATCGGCCGACCGCAGCCGGCTGGAGGGCGTGAAGATCCTTTTCAGCCAGAAGCCCAAGTTCGCCAGCCGCTCGCACTTCGGCTGCCGCATCGTCGAGTTTGGAGACGGCAATCTGTTTCTCACGCTCGGCGACCGCTTCAGCCGCAAGGAAGATGCGCAGACGCTCGACAACCATCACGGCAAGGTGATCCGCATCCGGAAAGACGGCACGGTGCCGAAGGACAACCCCTTTGTGGGCAAGGCCGGCGCGCTGCCCGAGATCTGGAGCTACGGCCATCGCAACGGACAGGGTGCTGCACTCGCGCCGGACGGCCGTTTCTGGATGACCGAGCACGGGCCGCAGGGCGGCGACGAGATCAACGTTGCGCAAGCCGGCCGCAACTACGGCTGGCCGGTGATCACCTATGGCGAGAACTACGGCGGCGGCAAGATCGGCGACGGCCTGACGGCGAAGGACGGCATGGAGCAGCCACTGCACTACTGGGTGCCTTCAATTGCGCCTTCGGGCATGGCCTTTCTCACGAGCGATCGCTACGGCGCCGGCTGGAAGGGCAACCTGTTCGTCGGCTCGCTGAAATTCGGCTACCTGGATCGCATCGAGCTCAAGGATGGCAAGGTCGCGTCCGAGCACAAGCTGCTGCAAGAGGGCGGCGCGCGGATCCGCGACGTCAAGCAGGGGCCGGACGGGCTGCTGTATGTGCTGACCGATGAATCGAACGGCCAGCTGATCCGCCTGATGCCGGATTGATCAGGCGGCCGGCGCGGCCTGTTCGGTGGTACGGTCTAGCCCCGTTTCAAAAGACATCCGCTCCCATGCTGCTCGACGCCTCTCAATCCCAACTCGTGCTGGTCGACTACCAGGCACGCCTGATGCCGGCGATCTTCGAAGGCGATGCGGTGGCGGCCAATGCGGTGCGGCTCGGCCAGCTCGCAAAACTGGTCGATGTGCCGGTGTTCGGCACCGAGCAGAACCCTTCGAAGCTCGGCGAGAACCTGGCCGCGATCCGAGCCCTGTGCCAGCGCACCTTGTCCAAGATGCATTTCAGCGGCGTGGAAGAGGGCCTGGGCGAATGGCTGCGCGTGCCGGCCAAGGCCGTGCCGCAAGGGAACGCGCGCAGCCTGCCCAAGCACCTGCAGAAGCCGCCGGCTGTGGCCGAGGAGCGCAACACCATCGTCATTGCAGGTTGCGAGGCCCATGTCTGCCTGCTGCAAACCGCGCTTGACCTGTTGGAAGACGAGTTCGAAGTCTGGGTCGTGACCGACGCCTGCAGTTCGCGCACCGAGCGCAATCGGGACGCCGCGTTCGACCGCCTGGCCGGTGCGGGCGCCGAACTCGTGACCACCGAGATGGTCGGCTTTGAGTGGCTGCGCAGCGCCGAGCACCCCGCGTTCCGCGAATTCCAGGCGCTGATCCGCTAGCCGGGAGGCAACTGCATGGGTTCGTACAGCGACTTCTACCGCCGTTCCGTCGATGACGCCGAGGCTTTCTGGGCCGAGCAGGCGAATCTGATCGACTGGCAGACGCCGCCGCGGCAAATCCTCGATGCAAGTCGCCCGCCGTTCGCGAACTGGTTCGTCGGCGGCACCACCAACCTTTGCCACAACGCGGTCGACCGGCACCTGGCTGCGCGCGGCGACCAGCCGGCGCTGATCTTCGTCTCGACCGAAACCGGCGTCGAGCGCAGCTACAGCTTCACCGAACTGCATGCCGAGGTTCAGCGCGTGGCTGCGAGCCTGATCGAACTCGGCGTGGGGCAGGGCGACCGCGTGCTGATCTACATGCCGATGATTCCGGAGGCGGCGTTCGCCATGCTGGCCTGTGCGCGCATCGGCGCGATCCACTGCGTCGTGTTCGGCGGCTTCGCGAGCGGCTCGCTCGCCTCGCGCATCGAGGATGCCGAGCCCAAGGTGGTCGTCAGCGCCGATGCAGGCTCGCGCGGCGGCAAGGTGCTTGCCTACAAGCCGCTGCTGGACGAGGCAATCCGGCTGTCGAAACACAAGCCCGCCAGCGTGCTGCTGGCCGACCGCGGCCTGGCTGCGATGGAATTGACCGCGGGCCGTGACCATCTGATGGCCACCCTGACCCGGAAACACCGGAACGCCGTGGTGTCCTGCGTCTGGCTGGAATCGACCGCCATCAGCTACACCATCTACACCAGCGGCACCACCGGCAGGCCCAAGGGTGTGCAGCGCGACACCGGCGGCTATGCGGTGGCGCTGGCGGCCAGCATGCAGCACATCTTCGACGGTCGGGCCGGTGAAACCTACTTCTCGACCAGCGATATCGGCTGGGTCGTGGGCCACAGCTACATCGTCTACGGGCCGCTGATCGCCGGCA
>JBDUCH010000394.1:0-3739 GCA_040003555.1 Variovorax sp.
GAAACCGCCATCAACTTCTACACGCCGGTCGGCTCGTCGCTCGAAGTGACCGAAGCCAAGGCGCGCCAGGTCGAAGGCATCCTGCGCGAGATGCCCGAGGTGCGCTACACGCTCACCACCCTCAACACCGGCGACGCGCAGGGCAAGATGTACGCGAGCATCTACGTGCGCCTGGTCGATCGCAAGGATCGCAGCCGCAGCGTCGACGCGATGTCGGCCGTGCTGCGCGAGCGGCTGCGCGCAGTGCCCGGCATCACCGTCACCCACGTGGGCCTGCGCGATTCGGTCGGCGGCAACAAGGCGATCGAGTTCTCGCTGCAGGGCCCCGACCTGAAAGAGCTGGAGCGCCTCACGCAGCTCGTGACCGAGCGCATCCGCGGCGTGCCCGGTCTGGTCGACCTGGACTCCAGCCTCAAGCCGAACAAGCCGACGGTCAACATCGTGGTGCGGCGCGAAGCGGCGTCCGACCTCGGCCTCGGCGTGGCGCCGATCGCGAGCGCGCTGCGCACGCTGGTGGCCGGCACCACGGTCGGCAACTGGCGTGCGCCCGACGACCAGACCTACGACGTGAACGTGCGGCTCTCGCCCGAAGTGCGCAACGCACCGGCCGATCTGGCGCGGCTGCCGTTCGCGAGCACCACGATGGGCGCCAATGCCGACGGCAGCAGCCGCATCGTGCGCCTGCAGCAGGTGGCCGATGTGCGCGAAGCGACCGGGCCGAACCAGATCAACCGTCGTGCGCTGGCGCGCGAGGTCTCGATCAATGCCAACACCGGTGGCCGCTCGGCCGGTGAAGTGTCGGCCGACATCCGCACAGCGCTCGAAGGCATCGCATTTCCGCCCGGCTACGGCTGGCAGTTCAGCGGCGCCACCAAGAACATGCAGGAGTCGTTCGGCTATGCCGTCTCGGCGCTGGCGCTGGCGATCATCTTCATCTACATGATCCTTGCGAGCCAGTTCAAGAGCTTCCTGCAGCCGCTGGCGCTGATGACTGCGCTGCCGCTCACGCTGATCGGCGTGGTGCTGGCGCTGCTGATGTTCCGCTCGACGCTGTCGATGTTCTCGATCATCGGCATCGTGATGCTGATGGGCCTGGTCACCAAGAACGCGATCCTGCTGGTGGACTTTGCGATCCGCTCGCGCGAACCGGGCATCGCGCCGGATGGCAGCAGCGTGCCCGGCCTGGCGCGCACCGAGGCCCTGCTGCTGGCCGCGCGCGTGCGGCTGCGCCCGATCCTGATGACCACGCTGGCAATGATTTTCGGCATGGTGCCGCTGGCGTTTGCGCTCAGCGAAGGCGCCGAGCAACGCGCGCCGATGGGCCAGGCCGTGATCGGCGGGGTGATCACCTCCTCGCTGCTGACGCTGGTGGTGGTGCCGGTCGTTTACTGCTACCTCGACGACCTTGGCGCATGGGCCAAACGGCATTGGCACCGCGCGCCCGCGCTGCCGCTGGGCGCGCCACCTAAAATCAAGGGTTTGTCCTGACCCGACGGAGAAAGACCATGAACCCCAACGCCAACCCCACCCTCGCGCACCTGCGCTTCAACATGATCGAGCAGCAGATCCGTCCCTGGGACGTGCACGATCCGGCCGTCCTCGCGCTGCTGGCCGAGATCCGGCGCGAGGACTACGTGCCCCAGGCCCATCGCGCGCTGGCCTTCTTCGACATGGAACTGCCACTGGGCGACGGCAGCGTGCCCGGCGAAACCATGCTGGCGCCCAAGATCGAGGCCCGCACGCTGCACGACCTGCATGTGCAGAAGCATGAAACGGTGCTCGAGATCGGCACCGGCTCCGGCTTCATGGCCGCCCTGCTCGCGCACCGCGCAGCCAGCGTGCTGACGCTCGAAATCAACCCTGCGCTGGCCGCCAGCGCCGCCGAAACGCTGCGCCGCAACGGCGTGAGCAATGTCGAGGTGCGCAACGCCGACGGTTCGAAGCCGCTGCCGAGCGGCCCGAGCTTCGACGTGATCGTTCTCAGTGGCTCGGTCGCGAAGATTCCGCAAGGCCTGCTGGGCTCACTCAACATCGGTGGCCGCCTGGTGGCGATCGTCGGCGAGGAGCCCATGATGCGCACCCACATCGTCACCCGCACCGGCGAAGGCCAATGGAGCACCGCCCAGCCGTGGGACACCGTAGCGCCGCGCCTGCTCAATTTCCCCGAGCCGTCGCGCTTCAGTTTCTGATCGCAGCGCCATGATCGATCAAGTCACCCCCGCCGAACTGGCCGCCTGGTTCGCCGCCGACGCAGCGGCCGCGCCGGTGCTGCTGGACGTGCGCGAGCCCTGGGAACGACAGACCGCCAGCGTGACGCCGGCCGGCTTCACGCTGCTGGCCATCCCCATGAACGAAGTTCCGGCCCGGCTGGCCGAACTCGACGCAGGCCAGCGCGTGGCCTGCCTCTGCCATCACGGCGCGCGCAGCCAGCGCGTGGTCATGTTCCTGAGCCAGAACGGATTCGATGCACTGGCCAACGTGGCCGGTGGCATCGACGCCTGGTCGATGCAGCACGACCCTGCCGTGCCGCGCTATTGAATTTTTCAAGGACTCCTTTCATGACCGTGTTCCGGCTTCTCCCCCTTGCGGCAGCGCTTTCGATGGCGCTGGCCCTGCCGGCCCACGGCCAGAGCCTGGTCGAACTGTACGAAGCGGCGCGCGGCTATGACGCCACCTACCAGGCCGCACGCGCGCAATACGACGCAAGCGTGGCGCGGGCGGCCCAGGCCAAGGCGGGCATCCTGCCGGCGGTGGGCCTCTCGGCCGGCGCCACGCACACCAACCTCGACGTGGACACGCCGTCGGCCGATATCTCTCGCAGGCTCAACACGCAGACGGCCGGCGTCAATGCCACCCAGCCGCTCTACCGGCCGGCCAACTGGGCGACCTATGAACAGGGCAAGCGCCAGGCCGACATCGCCCAGGCCGTTCTGATCGCTGCCGACCAGGACATCGTAGTGCGCATGAGCCAGGCCTACTTCGACGTGCTGGCCAGCCAGGACAGCCTGGCCCTGGTACGGGCGCAGAAAGTCGCGGTGGCCGAGCAGCTTGCTTCGGCCAAGCGCAACTTCGAGGTCGGCACCTCCACCATCACCGATTCGCGCGAAGCCCAGGCCCGCTACGACCTGGTGATCGCGCAGGAGATCGCGGCCGAGAACGACCTGCAGGTGAAGAAGATCGTGCTCGACCAGTTGGTCGGCCGCATCGGCACCGTGCCGACGCCGCTGGCCGCGCCGGTCGCGCTGCCGACGCTGCTGCCGGCCGACATCAACGCGTGGGTGGCGCAGGCAGAGGCTGCGCACCCCTCGATCCAGCAGGCGCGGCTCGCGGTCGACGTGGCCGGACTCGAAGTGCAGAAAGCCGAAGCCGGCCACAAGCCAACCATCGATGCGCAGCTCGGCTACAACGTCAGCAACAACCCGCAAGGCACCAGCACCAGCACCGGCAAGTCGCGCGTCGGCGCGGCCAGCGTGGGCGTGGTGTTCAGCATGCCGCTGTTTGCCGGCTTCGCGACCGAAAACCGCATCAAGGAAACACTGGCGCTCGAAGAGCAGTCGAAGCAGGTGCTCGAATCCACGCGCCGCAGCGTGACGCAGGCCACGCGCGCCGCCTACCTCGGCCTCGTGTCGGGCGCCGGCCAGGTCAAGGCGCTGGAAGCGGCCGAGTCGTCGAGCCAGAGCGCGCTCGACGCCAACCGGCTCGGCTACCAGGTCGGCGTGCGCATCAACATCGACGTGCT
>JBDUCH010000395.1:0-3737 GCA_040003555.1 Variovorax sp.
GGCAGCGCTGCTGCCGCTGGCCGGGTGCGATCCGATGGCAAAACCCAAGGCCGCCACCGGCCTCGCGAGTGCCCCGGCGCCCGTGGTGGTGGCCGCCGCAGCGGCCGCACGCGACATCCCCTGGGAAGAGCTGATCCCGAAAGCCTGGGATCCGACCAAGCGCTTTCGCGGCGTGAACCTCGACAACCTCAAAGACAACGACCCGCGCGCAAAGCAGTTGCTCGAAGACCTGCGTGCCACCTGGGACAACGCCCCCGTCAACACCGCGCTGGACGGCGAGGCTGTGCGTTTGCCGGGCTTCGTGGTGCCGCTGGAGAGCGTCGACGGCGCTATCAAGGACTTCTTGCTGGTGCCTTATTTCGGCGCCTGCATCCACACGCCGCCGCCGCCGGCCAACCAGATCATCCACGTGCTGGCCGCCACCCCGCAAAAGGGCTTGCGTGCGATGGACACCGTGTGGGTCAGCGGCACGCTGGAGGCCGCGCGTTTCAACTCGGGCGAAATGGGCGTCAGCGGTTACCGGTTGAAGCAGGCGAGGGTCGAGCCTTACACGGAAAAGCCGCCGCAGTCCTAGCATGTGCGGCTGCAACTTCCCGCCAAGGAGATTTCATCATGGCTTATGTCGACGGATACGTTCTGGCGCTGCCCAAGGCCAATGTGGAGAGCTACCGCGCCATGGCGCTCAAGGCTGGCGCGATCTGGCGTGAACACGGTGCGCTCGAATACCGCGAATGCGTTGCCGACGACGTGAAGGCCGGCAAGCTCACGTCGTTTCCGCAAAGCGTGCAGCAAAAGGATGACGAGCTCGTCGTGTTCTCGTACATCGTGTTCGAATCGCGCCAGCATCGCGACGAGGTCAATGCCAAGGTCATGAGCGACCCGCGGCTGGCCGAGATGATGGATCCGGCCAAGCTGCCGTTCGACGGCAAGCGGATGTTCTGGGGCGGATTCGAGACGCTCGTGGCCCTCTGAGAGTCAAGCGCGGCCGAAGGCCGTATGCTTCACACCCTGCATTCCATTGCATACATTGTGTGAACAAAGCATATGAAATCCAAGGTCGCGTCTTCCGTCGCAACGCGTGCGAATCCCAAACTCGCCGCCTTGCGCCGCGCGCGTGCCGGTGTCGACGAGCCTTCCAACCTGACCGATCGCGCCTATTCGGTCGTGCGCCGGCTGATCCTGCAGCGTGAACTGACGGGCGGTGAGGTGCTGGTCGAAGGCCGGCTCGCCGAGCGCCTGGAAATGTCGCGCACGCCGCTGCGTGAGGCGCTGCTGCGGCTGGAAGGCGAGGGCCTGCTGGTGCGGGCCAACGCGCGCTCCTACGCCGTGCGCCGCATCACGGCATCGCACTATTTCCAGTGCCTGCAGGTGCGGGAACGGCTCGAGGCGCAGGCGGTATCGCTTGCGATGGGGCGTGTGCCGGTGGCCGACGTGCAGCGCCTGCGCGACAGCATTCTTGGGCTCGACTCCACGCAGCAGGGGTCGAGCCACTGGCAGGCCGACGACCAGATCCACGGCCTCTTCGCACGTGCGTCGGGCAACGAGATGCTGGCCGAAACGATCGCTCACCTGCGCGTGCTGTGCCGCCTGTTCGAGGTGGTGGATCCGTTCAACCGCATCGAGGAAGACCGCACCGAGCATCTGGCCATCCTCGATGCCTACGAGGCCGGGGACGATGCGCGCGCCGAGCAGGCGGTGGTGGCGCACCTGCGCAACCTGGGGCGCTACACGATGTCCAGGCTCAGCAACGGCATGGTGTCCGACTTCGCCGCCTGAGTGCAGCGCGCCCGGCGCGTGTTCAGTGGCGCAGGATCTTGCCGACGAATTCGCGCGTGCGGGCTTGCGTCGGCCGATCGAACAGGTCGCGCGGGCCGCCGACCTCGACCACGTGGCCGGCGTCCATGAACACCACCTTGCTCGACACTTCGCGCACGAAGCCCATCTCGTGCGAGACGATGAACATGGTCATGCCGTCCGCCGCCAGCAGGCGCACCGTGTCGAGCACTTCGTTAACCAGCTCCGGGTCGAGCGCCGCAGTCACCTCGTCGAGCAACAGGATCGCCGGCTGCAGGGCCAGCGCGCGTGCGATCGCCACACGTTGCTGCTGGCCGCCCGAGAGCTGGTCGGGGTAGGCGCCAAGCTTGGCACCCATGCCGACCTTTTCGAGCAACTGGATCGCATAGGCCTCGACCTCCTTGCGGGGGCGGCCCTTGACCTTGATGGGTGCGACGGTCACGTTCTCGAGCACCGTCATGTTCTGGAACAGGTTGTACTGCTGGAACACGATGGCCATCTCCGAGCGGATGCGGCGCAACTGCTCGCGGTTGCGGTAGTCGAGCGCCTGGCCGTCGATGCGCACCTCGCCGCTGATCGGCGGTAGCAGGCCCATCAGCACGCGCAGCAGCGTGCTCTTGCCGGAGCCCGAGGGGCCGATCAGGCTGACGATCTCGCCCTTGTCGACCGAGAGATTGATGCGCTCGAGCACGGTGTGCGCACCATAGTTCGCCTTCAGGTCAACGATTTCGAGTTGGGGCAAGACGCGCCTCCAGGTATTTGCCGAAACGCGCGAGCGGATAGGACAGCATGAAATAAAGAACGAGCACGGTGCCATACACCAGCGTTGCGGAAAAGCCCTTGTTGTTCATCGTCTTGCCGGCAAAGGCCAGTTCGACCACGCCGATCTGCGAGGCCAGCGCCGTGTCCTTGATGAACAGCACGAAGAAACCGAACACCGGCGGCAGGATGATCTTCCAGGCCTGCGGCACGATCACCATGCGCAGCATCTGCAGGTAGCTGAAGTTGAGAGTGATGGCCGCGTCCCACTGGTTCTGGTGCACCGACTCCATGCCGCTGCGCACGATCTCGGCGATGAAAGCGGTGGCGATCAAGCACACGCTGATCAGCGCCACGGTGAACATGCTCAGGTCGGCATTCAACCCCTGGAAGATGAAGAACACCAGCATCAGCGTGACCAGGAACGGAATGCGCCGGAACAACTCCGTCACCAGTTGCACCACCACACGCAGGGGCTTGAGCGCGGGCCGCGTGCTCAGCCGCACCGCCGCCAGCACGAAGCCGAGCGTGAAGCCGACGATGCAGCCGATCGCCGAGAGCGCGAAGGTCACGCCGAGCGCCTTCGCAAAGAAGAGCAGGTTGTAGTAGCTGAAGAAGCGTGGCAGCTCGTCCACGATCTGCTGCCACATCAGAACCACCTCATCTTGGCGCGGAAGAAGCGCTTGCCCACGAAGGCCAGCGACAGTGTGGCAATCAGCGTGATGACGATATAGAGCACGGCTGCCACCGAGAACACCTCGACCGAACGGAAGGTCTCGGAGTTGATGTTGTAGGCGCGGCCCGTCAGTTCCTCGACGCCGAACACGGCGGCCATCGAGGTGCCCAGCGTCATCAGGATGTACTGGTTCGACAGGGGCGGAAACAGCACGCGCACGATGTGCGGCAGGATCACGTAGCGAATGGTCTGCATGCGCGAGAAGCCCAGCGTCTCGGCCGCTTCGAGCTCGGGCCGACGCACCGACTCGAAGCCGGCGCGCTGGATCTCGGTGAGGTAGGCACCGGCGTTGAGCGTCATGCCGATCAGCACGGCCTGGTAGGGCGACAGCACGATGCCGGCATCGGGCAGGGCGAAGAAGATGAAGAAGATCTGGATCAACTGCGGCGTGTTTGTGAAGAACACGACGTACGCGCCGACGACGCGCCGCGCCCACGTCGGGCCATAG
>JBDUCH010000088.1:0-12545 GCA_040003555.1 Variovorax sp.
TTCTATTCTTTTCTGTAGCCCGTTCTGCACACACCAGCCAAGCAGAACGGGCGAACGAGGCTTCGCAGGGCACCGACGTGCTCTCGGGTATCGACCTGAACGCCGATCCCAACGCCGAGAAAATGCCGACCGACAAGTTGGTCGACGTCTCGCCACTGGCGCTGCGCATGAGCAGCCCTTTCAATGCCGGTTATTGGCTGGCCGCCGCGTAACTGTTGCTCGCCCCCAGGCTGCGCGGCACTTCGTGTCCGCTCCGCCAACCCCCTGCCGGGGGCGGCGCCAGTCGACCGGCAAAGCCGGCTCGACGGCGCCTCACGAACAGAAAAAAGCCCGTCGATGACGGGCTTTTTTCCATTTCAGCGTCCGGGGGGTGGAACTGCCTGCGCCAGCGCGACGTACTCGGCCACGGGCACCTCTTCCGCCCGGCGCTGGACATCGAAGCTCCCGGGAAAACCGTGTTCTTCAAGCCAACGCCCGAGCGTGTGCCGCATGATCTTGCGGCGCTGGCTGAAGGCGACCTGCACGATCTCGCCCAGGCGCGCCGCATCGACCACCGGCGGCTCGGCCAGCGGCACCATGCGCACCACGGCGCTGTCGACCCGCGGCGGCGGCTCGAAGCTCTCGGGCGGCACGAACAGCACGTTTTCCATCGCATAGCGCCACTGCAGCATCACGCTGAGGCGGCTGTAGTCGGAGGTGGCCGGGCGCGCCACCATGCGGTCGATCACTTCCTTCTGCAGCATGAAGTGCTGGTCGGCGATGAGGTGTGCAGAGCCGAGCAGGTGAAAGAGGATCGGCGTCGAGATGTTGTAGGGCAGATTGCCCACCACGCGCAACGGGGCCGGCGCCTTCTGTGCCGCCAGTGCCGCAAAGTCGACCCTGAGCACGTCGGACTCGATCACCTCCAGTTGTGCATGGGCGCGCAGGCGCGCCGCCAGGTCGCGGTCGAGTTCGATCACGGTGAGGTGGCCGAGCCGCTCGACCAGCGGCTGCGTGAGTGCGGCCAGCCCGGGCCCGATCTCGACCATCGCATCGCCCGGCTGCGGCGCTATCGCCTGCACGATCGCGTCGATGATGCCGCCGTCGGTCAGGAAGTGCTGGCCGAAGCGCTTGCGCGCGATGTGCTTCAAGACTGCGGCGGTTCGCGAAACTCGACAAACGCGCGGGCGCGGACTTCCTGCGACCAGGTGTCGAAGGCTTCGTCAAGACGCTTCTCGCGCAGCACGTTGCGCGCGGCTTCGCGCTGTTCGGCTGGCGTGAGCTTGTTTTCGCGCCGGCCCTCGACCTGGATCAGGTGCACGCCGAAACGCGACACCACCGGATCGCTGATCTGGCCCGGCGCAAGGCGGTTCATGGCCTCCTCGAATTCGGGCACGAACTGGCCCGAACGCGACCAGCCGAGTTCGCCGCCATCCTTGGCGCTGGCATCCTGCGAGTTGTCGCGGGCCAGCCCTGCAAAGTCGGCCGTGCCACCCTGGATGCGGCGCTTGAAGTCCGCCAGCTTGGCCACTGCCTGCTCGTTGCTGAGGCGTGCATCGGTGCGCAACAGGATGTGGCGCACCTGAGTTTGCGTGACGGTAGCATCCGACGCGCCGGCCTGCACCTTGGCCAGCACCTTGAGCACATGGAAGCCCGCGCCCGAGCGCACCGGGCCGGCCACCCCGTTCACCGGGGTCGACGCCGTCGCTTCGACGAACAAGGGCGGGTAGCGTTCGGCGTTGCGCAATCCCAGCGCACCTCCGTTGGCCTTGTCGGGCGAGTCGGACAGTTCGGTGGCGAGCTTGGCGAAATCCTCGCCGCTGCGCGCGCGTTGCGCGATGCCCTGTGCCTTTTGCTGCAGCGTAGCGACCTGCGCGTCGCTGGCGCCTTCAGGCACGGCCACCATGATTTGCGCGATATTGACGTCGGGTGCGAGCGCGGCATTGGGCGAGGTGCGCTGGTCGCGCAGGAACTGCTCGACTTCGAGGTCGCTGATCTTCACGCGTGGCTCCACCTCGCGCTCGCGCAAGCGCGTGAGCAACAGCTGGTTGCGCAGATCGCGGCGGAACTCCACCTGCGTGAGGCCCTCGGCCGCCACGCGCCTGCGCAACTCTTCCACCGTGAGCTGGTTCTGCCGCGCCACGGTTTGCTCGGCCTGGTCGACCGCGACATCGTCGACCTTGACGTTCTGTTCCTTGGCAACCTGCAACTGGGCGCGTTCGCCGATCAGGCGTTCGAGCACCAGCGAATTCAGTTCAGGGCGCGGCATCTTGCCGGCCTCGGTAGGGTTCTGCTCGATGATGCGCGCCACCCGCTGCTGCACGTCGGAATTGGTGATCGGTTCGGAATTGACCAACGCCACGATGTACTCGGCGGCACGCTGCGTCGTTGGAGCTGCGGGCGCACGTGGCGCCGCCGGCACCGCGCCGAAACGCTGGGGCGCCCGCATGATGTCGGTGATGCCGCGGCTGGCGGTGCTCGCGGTATTGGGGCGGGAGCCTTGCGCCTGCGCGCCGAACGCCGCGGCCAGTGCCGCAACGACGGCCAGGGTGAGGGTGGAGCGAAGGTGTTTCATGGCGAAGATGCTCAGTCGTAATTGGTAAAGCGGCTGGGGCCGGGAACCGGCTGGCGCAGCGGCGTGTAGCGCGGGATGTTGTTTCGCAAGGTCTGCATCGGGCTGGAACCGACGCTCGAAAAGCCGACGAACTCGAGTTGGAACATGATGCGCTTGTTGGCTGTGACCTGGCCGGTCGTCAGACGTTCCAGCACCACGCGCGCGATGTAGCAGCAGCCGTCGTATTCGACGCCGACCACGGCGTCGGTCAGCTTGCGGTCGATCATGCTGTAGTTGAGCCGGCCCACCGAGTACCAGCGCCCGCCGCCCTGGCCCTTGCCGGGGCCGAGATCCTTGCCCTTGTCGCCCCACAGGTCGTTCAGCGGCCACTGCCAGCCGATATCGATCGACTTGTTGCCGTCGCCCGCGCCCACGCTCGAATCGGCCTGGAAGCGGTAAGCCGCGCTGATGGTGCGGTATGGCCCCGGGGTGTAGCGCACACCGACGGTGTTGCGCGTCGAGGTATGGGTGTCGGGGTTGTACTGGATCGTCGTGTCGACACTCCACTTCGGCGTCCAATTGATCTGGGCACCGAGCAGCAGGTCGCTGACCCGGTCGGTCACCGGCGCGGCGCCGGGCAGCTGGACTTTCTGATCGGCGAACCGAAGCCGCTGCGCGATGCCGAAGCGCGCCGCCTCGGCGCCGGTATCCGGATCGATCAGGCGCGAAGTGACGCCCAGCGTGAGCAGGTTGTTATCGGCGATGCGGTCGTTGCCCGAGAACGCGTTTTCGGTGTAGATCGTGGCGAAGTTGAAGTCGTTCGCCGCGGTGTCGTACACCGGAATGACGCTCTGGTTGCGGTAGGGCGTGTAGACGTAGAACGCGCGCGGCTCGAGGGTCTGGCGGAACGAGCGGCCGAAGAAGCTCGCGTCGCGCTCGAAGATCATGCCGCTGTCAAGGCTGAAGGTCGGCACCGTGCTGCTGGCCGAACTGGCACCGGTGGAAAGCGGCGCATCGAACTGGTAGGCGCGGGTGTGCAGCTGTAGCTTCGGAATGATGAAGGTGCCGGGCGTCAGGAACGGCCGGCTGATCGCCGCCAGTGCGTAGACCCGCTCGGCGTTGGGCTGGAGCTGCACCAACGGGTCGCCACTGAAGCGCGTGTAGTCGGTGTTCAGCGTGATGTCAAAACCGTGCCAGTCGAACTTGTTGTAGTTGGCGGTGATCTGCGGCAGCCGGTCGTAGGGCGGCGTGATCGGCGACAGATCGTACTTGAGCGTCTGGTACTGCAAGGCGCGCGCCTGGCCGCTCCAGTCGCCTTTGCTCCAGTTGAGCGATGCCTCGCTCGCGAGCAGGCGCTGGGTGAGCGACGGCGTGCGTGTGAAGTCGCGCCAGTAGTCGTCGTCGCTCACGCGGTTGAGGCTGAGCGAAGCGGTCAGCGAATCGAGACCGAAAGGCTTTGGGTCGAAGGTCTGGGCGTGGTTGGCCCAGATGCCCCAGCGCTCGCGGCTGCGCAGCGTATCGCTCGGCATGTAGTCGAGCCGGATCTCGCCGCTGTAACCTTTTTCGAGATAGCGGAAATCGTTGCTCAGGTTCACGCCGCGCTTGCTCATCACCGTCGGCGTGAAGGTGGCATCGCGGTTCGGCGCGATGTTCCAGTAGTACGGCTGCGTGATCTCGATGCCGTTGATGTTGTCGACACCGATCGTCGGCGGCAGCAAACCGCTCTTGCGCGCGCTGCTGAGCGGAAAGCTCAGGCTCGGAAAGGGCGGTGTGCTCAGGCCCATGAAAGAGAGCTGCGCGTTCTCGGCCACGCCGACGTTTTCTTCGGTGTCGGTGTTGAGCGTGGTCGCGCTCAGCATCCAGGCCGGCACCCAGCCCGGAAAGTCTTCGCGCCGGCAGGTGGTGTAGGTGGCCTGCCGCGCGATCGAGCGCGCCTCGTCGACGAAGTCGATGCGCTGCGCGTCGCCGTGGCCGCCGGTGGCGAGAAAGCGGTAGCGCACATTGTTGAAGAAGCCTTCGAAGCTCTCGACCTTGAGTTCGAGTTCCGGCCCCTCGTACACATTGCCGGCCTGGTTCACGCGCACGTGGCCGGTGGCCTTGGCAAGGTCGCCGGGCTGGTCGTACTCGAGCCGGTCGGCGTTGATCACGGTGTCGCCGCGGCGCAGCGAAGCATTGCCGGTGACCACGGTTTCCAGATCGGGCCGGCCCGTGATCTTGTCGCCGGTGATGAAGCTCGACTGCTCGCCGCGCATCGGTTTCGGCAGCGTTTCCAGCAGTTGGGGGGTGCGCTTGAGCGTCAGCGGCGCATCGAAGTCTGCGCCCTGCGCCGCGGCGCCATGGGCATGCAGCAACGCGAGCGAAAGCACAGCCAGCGGCAGCGGAGGGCGGCACCGGCGCCGGGTGGCGCGGGTCAGATCAGGCATCGGCACAGGCAACAAGATGGTCGGGCAAGAGCGGCGCAGCGCGGCCGGAGGAGGCAAGGGGTCGGCCGGAGCCGTCTCGCATTTGTAGAATCGATTATCCATGACAGCACCCCCGCCACCGGCCACCGGCGCCGCACCGCCCATCTCCTGGAGCGACCCGGCCCGCGCCGCGGCGTTCGAACGCTGGCTGACGGCCATCGCGCCGGCCCAACGGCTGCTGCCCGAATCGGTGCGGCTGGCTTCGGCCGATGCCAGCTTCCGGCGCTATTTTCGCGTTGACAGCAGCGATGGTGCCGTGGGCACCCGAATCGTGATGGACGCGCCCCCGGACAAGGAAAACAGCGCTCCCTTTGTGCAGGTCGCGCAATTGATGGCGAAGGCGGGCGTCAAGGCCCCCCAGGTGCTCGACTGGCACCAGGCTGACGGCTTCCTGCTGCTCGACGACCTCGGCACGCAAACAATGCTCGATGTGATCGACCCGGCCCGGCCCGAGGCGAACCTGCCGCACTACCTGCAGGCGATCGACGCGCTGATCCACTGGCAACTCGCGTCAAAGCCCGGCGTGCTGCCGCCCTACGACCGGGCGCTGCTGGAGCGTGAGCTGTCGCTGTTCCCGCAGTGGTATCTGGGCGAGTACCGCGGTGTCGCGGTCGAGGGCATGCTGAAGGAGCGGCTCGACCGGGCGTTCCGTCAGATCGTCGAGACCAACCTCGCGTCGGCCAGCGTGTACGTGCACCGCGACTACATGCCGCGCAACCTGATGGTGGGCGCCGGCGGCGGGCTCGGCGTGCTCGATTTCCAGGACGCGACCTATGGCCCGATCAGCTACGACATTGCCAGCCTGCTGCGCGACGCCTTCCTGAGCTGGGACGAGGAGTTCGTGCTCGACGTCACCGTGCGCTACTGGGAAGCGGCGCGCCGCGCGAAGCTCCCGGTGGACCACGACTTCGGCAGCTTTTACCGCGCTGTGGAATGGATGGGCCTGCAACGCCATCTGAAGGTGGCCGGCATCTTCGCGCGGCTGACGCTGCGCGACGGCAAGCCCAAATACCTGGCCGACACGCCGCGCTTCATCCGCTACATCCGCACCACCGCCGCGCGCTATGTGCAGCTCACGCCGCTGCTGCGCGTGATCGACGAGGTCGAAGGCACGGCCGACGCGACCGGTTTCGCATTCGGACGGGTCTGAATCCGCCGATGGCGCGCTTCCACTGTGCAGTCCCGCTGTCGGCCGGCGTCGCGCTGACGCTGCCGCCGGGTGCGGCGCGCCACGTGCAGGTGCTGCGGCTGCAGCCGGGCGACGAGATCACGCTGTTCGATGGCGCCGGCGGCGAATACGCCGCGACGGTCGAGCGCATGAGTCGCAGCGAGGTCACGGTGCAGGTCGGGGCACACGACCCGGTCGAGCGCGAGGCAGCGCGCGCGGTGCAGCTCGCGGTCGGCATGCCGACCAACGAGCGCATGGACTGGCTGGTCGAGAAAGCCACCGAACTCGGCGCGGCGGTGATCCAGCCGCTGGTGACGGCGCATGGGGTGTTGCGGCTCGCGGGCGAACGCGCGGACAAGAAGGTCGCGCACTGGCAGGCGGTGGCCATTGCTTCGTGCGAGCAATGCGGCCGCAACCGCGTTCCGCAGGTGCTGCCGGTGCGCTCGCTGAACGAATGGCTCGGCGCACTGCCGGACGCCGATGCCGGGGAAGCGCGCAGCGTGCTGAGTTTTGCGCCGGGCGCGCGCGCTGCCTCGGCGCTGGCTGCCGCCGGGCCGCATCAACGCTTCACGGTGCTCAGCGGCCCCGAGGGCGGCCTGAGTGCCGCCGAAGAAGAAGCGGCGCTGCGCAGCGGCTTCGCGCCGCTCACGCTCGGCCCGCGCGTGCTGCGCGCCGAGACGGCGGCCCTCGCCGCCCTGGTCGCCCTGGTCGCTCTCGCCGGCTAGCCCGGCTCGCCCGTCGCGGCGCCGGCCGCTTCGGCGAGCCAGCCAGTGAACGCCGCCACCAGTGGATCCTGCGCACGGTGCGGCGCAACGAACACGCTGTAGCCGCAGCCGTGCTGGCCGACCCTGGCATGGGCCAGCACCAGTTCGCCCGACTTCAGTTCGCGCTCGACGAAGTAGCGCGGCACCAGGCCCACGCCGAGATCGGCGCGCACCGCCTCCACCAACATCGAGAACAGGTCGAAACGATGGCCCGCCACCGCGTTCGCAGGCGCGCGCTCGATCCCGGCCTGCGCAAACCATTCCTCCCAGGCACCGAGCCGCGAGGTGAGCTGCAGCAAGGTGGCGCCGCGGAAATCACCGCGCGCCATTTCGCGCCGGCCGCGCGCCTGCGGGGAGCACACGACGACGCACTGTTCCGGCATGAGTGGACGCACCGATGCGCCGGGCCAGACGGCATCGTCGTACTGCAGGGCCACGTCGAAGACCGGCTCGTCCAGGTAGTAGGTCTGCGTCGGGAACACCTGCAGGTGCAGGCTGCAGGCCGGCTCGTGCTGCGCAAAGGCCGGCAGCCGCGGGATCAGCCACCGCTCGGCCAGTGCCGGAATCGCGCCGACCAGCAGACGCACTCCATCGGGGCGTTGCGCCATCGCTTCGAGCGTGTGGTTCTCCAGCCGCAGCAGGTCGCCCGCGATCTGCGCGTGGTAGCGACGCCCGGCTTCGGTGAGCTGCGAGCCGCGCGCGCTGCGCAGCACCAGCCGGACGCCGAGTTGCGTTTCGAGCAATCGCAGCTGCTGGCTCACCGCGCCGTGCGTGAGGCTCAGCGCCTCGGCCGCCTTGCTGAGGCCGTGGTGGCGCGCAACCGCGTCGAACACCAGCAGTGCGCGGGTCGTAGGTAGATGGCGGCGGGTGTTAGAAAAACTCACAGCTCGCTAGATTAAAGGAGAGCGGCTCGGACAGGAAAGCGAAAGAATGTCGGCCTGCTGTCATTCCACACCGAACACGCCATGTCGCACGCCCTTCGCCCCCGCCTCGCCACCCTTGCCGCCGCAGCGGCGCTGATGACGGCCGGTGCCGCATACGCCCAGAGCTTTAACGCCGTGGCGCCGACGCCCACGCAGGTCAAGCCCGCCATCGACCAGGCCTACACCCAGTTGATGGCGTCGCCGGGCATCCTGAAGCTGCTCGACGCGGTCAAGGCGGACCACGAACGCTCGGTCGAAGACCTGAAGATGCTGACCGAGATCGAGGCGCCGCCGTTCAAGGAACAAAAGCGCGCCGAAGCGTTTCTGGCACGCATGAAAGCGCTCGGCCTCGCCGACGCGAAGATCGATGCCGAGGGCAATGTGGTCGGCCTGCGCAAGGGAACGGGCAACGGACCAAAGCTCTTGATTTCGGCGCACCTGGACACCGTGTTCCCGGCCGGCACCGACGTGAAGGTGAAGGAGCGCGACGGCAAGCTCTACGCGCCCGGCATCTCGGACGACACGCGTGCGCTCAGCGTGCTGCTGTCCTGGCTCAAGGTGCTGAACGACAACAAGGTGCAGACCGTGGGCGACCTGCTGTTCGTGGGCAATGTGGGTGAGGAAGAGCTCGGCAACCTGCGCGGCATGAAGGCGCTGTTCCGCGATCAGCTCGACATCGACGGCATGGTCGGCCTGGAGCCGGCACCAGACGGCAGCGTGCTGATCCTGGGCACCGGCAGCCACCGCTACGAGTTCACCTTCAAGGGCCCTGGCGGCCACAGCTACGGTGCCTTCGGCCAGGTGCCGAGCGCGATCCACGGCATGGGCCGCGCGATCGCAAAGATCGCCGACGTCAAGACGCCGAGTTTTCCCAAGACCACCTTCACGGTCGGCACCGTGGGCGGCGGCACCTCGGTCAACACCATCGCCCCCGATGCGCGCATGGCGGTGGACATCCGCTCCGACGCCATGGAGCCGCTGCTCGAGACCGAAAAGAAGATCCTCGCCGCGGTCGACGAGGCCGTGGCCGAAGAGAACAAGCGCTGGGGCGTCACCACGCTGGCGGTATCGAACAAGCTGATCGGCGACCGGCCGGGCGGCCGCACCCCGGCCGACTCGGTGATGGTCGAGGCTGCCATCCGCGCCAACACCGCATTCGGCCACAAGACGCTGCTGTCGGGCGCGAGCACCGACGCCAACGTGCCGATGGCGCTGGGCATCCCGGCCATCATCATCGGCGGCGGCGGCAAGACGGGCGGATTCCATGCACTCAGCGAGTGGATCGACGTGACAGACGGCTGGAAAGGCGCGCAGAATTCGCTGGTGACGGTGTTGGGACTGGTTGGGGTTCAAGGCGTGAGCGAACCGCTCTTGCCAAAGCGCCCAGGCCGCGCGGCAGCACCGAAGTAATACTTCACGCGAGACGCCGAAAGTTGCGACATCGCCGCATTCGCGGGGTGCGGCGTTCGACAATGCACGCGGTTCTGTCACACACCAACCGCGCTTCGGCGCACAACCAACAGGGGAACTTCATGGGATTGCTCGATTCGGTACTCGGACAAGTGCTCGGCGGCGGGGCACAGCAGCAGCAGCCGGGCGGGGGGCTGGGAGGCCTCGGCGATCTTGGCGGATTGGCCGGCGCGCTCGGCGGGCTGTTGGCGAACAACGGCGAGCAGGGCGGGCTCGGCGGGCTGGTCACGAAGTTCGAGCAGGCCGGCATGGGCGACGTGATCGGTTCGTGGATCGGCAAAGGAGAGAACGCGCCGGTCTCGGGCAACCAGCTGAACGACGTACTCGGCAGCGACATTATCGCGGCCATCGCCAGCAAGCTCGGCATCAATGCCCAGACCCTGCTGCCGATGCTGGCGACGATGCTGCCGGCACTGATCGATCACCTGACGCCGCATGGCAAGGTGCCGGAGGAGGGCGTCGGCAACCACGACGATCTGCTGGCATCGCTCAGCGGCTTGCTGCAAAAGGGCTGATGCCCGTCGCGGCTTGAATCCAGGCGCCTCGTCGAGGCGCCTTTTTCTTGGGCCGAGTCGGCAGTGGCGGGCAACAATGCAGCCATGAACCGCAATCTCTGGCTGCTGGCGATCTGCCAGGGACTCTTCCTTACCAACAACGTCACCTTCATCGCCATCAACGGCCTGGTCGGGCTGAGCCTGGCGCCGCGCGGCTGGATGGCAACCCTGCCGGTCATGGGCTACGTGGTCGGCGGCGCCCTCTCCACCGGGATCGTGGCGCGCACGCAGCGCCGCTTCGGCAGGCGCGGCTCGTTCCAGACCGGGCTGGCGGTGGCCTTCTGCTCGGCGCTGCTGTGCGGCTATGCAGCGTATTCAAGGAACTTCTGGTTGCTCACCCTGGCCACGCTGGTGGCCGGCTACTACAGCGCCAACGCCAGCCTCTACCGCTTCGCCGCAGCCGAGCTCGCGGCACCGGCCTGGCGCGAGAAGGCCGTGTCGCTGGTGATGGCCGGTGGACTGATCGGCGCGGTGATCGGGCCCAACCTGGCCTCGGTCACGCGCGAGCTGTTCGAAGTGCCTTTCGTCGGGGCCTACCTCGCGCTCGCGATCGTGGCGCTGCTGTCGATGGCGCTGCTGGCCTTCATCGACTTTCCGCCGGCGCTCACGAAGCAACAGGCCGCAGGCGGGCGGCCGCTCGGCCAGATCATGCGGCAACCGGTGTTCATCGTCGCTGCTGCCGCCGGCTCGCTGGGCTTCGGCGTGATGAACCTTCTGATGGCCGCCACGCCGATCGCGATGCAGATCTGCAGCCTGCCGTTTTCCGACATCGCGCTGGTGCTCGAGTGGCATGTGATCGGCATGTTCGCGCCCGGCTTCTTCACCGGCCACCTGATCCGCCGCTTCGGCGCGCTGCCGGTGATGGGTGTCGGCCTGCTGCTGAACCTGGCCTGCATCGCCGTGGCGCTGTCGGGGGTCGACCTGCACCAGTTCCTGATCGCGCTGTTCCTGCTCGGCGTTGGCTGGAACTTCCTGTTCACGGGTGCGACCACGCTGTCGCTGACAGCCTACGCGCCCGAAGAGAAAGACCGCGCGCAGGGGGCCCTCAACTTCTGCATCTTCGCAACGTTGGCAGTGACCTCGTTCGCCTCGGGCGTACTGGTCACGATGCAGGGCTGGCGGCTGCTGAACTTCGGTTCGCTGCTGCCGGTGGCCCTGACCGGTGCAGCGTTGCTGTGGCTGACCGTCAGGCAGCGGCGCGCCGCGCGCGGCGTAGCCTAGTCCCTAGAAGCGCTGTTCGAGCCACTCGTGGAGCGCGGCGAACACCGGCTCCGCGTGCAACTCGTTGAAGATCTCGTGGAACAGCGTGTCGAAGCAGGTTGCGCTCACCACGCTGGCCGGCGCGGCTTGCGCAAAGGCAGCGCTCGCAGCCGGCCGCACGAGCTTGTCGTCGCCCGCGTAGAGCAGCAGCGTCGGTACCTTCCAGCGCGGCGCCGCCGCCTGCACCACGGCGCCTTCTTCGGACAGGAAGCGCGCCAACCGGCCACAGATGCGGTCATGGTTGAGCGGGTCGTCGCGGTAGGCCTGCACCACGGCCGGGTCGTGCGAGATGTCGTTGCTGTCGATGCCATTGCCGACGCGCATGTTCGGTGCGATGCGCGGCAGCACCGCGATCAGCATCTTCTGCACCGCGTCGAGGCCCGGGTCGAGCCCCGGCGAGGACAGCACCAGGCCTTCGACCGGCCGCACGTCATGCGCAACGAAGCTGGACGCGACCAGGCCGCCGAGGCTGTGGCCGAACAAAATCAACGGCACTTGGGGGCAGGCACGGCGCGTCTCGTCGACCACCGCGGCCAGGTCGTCGACCAGCCGCAGCGTGCTCGGCAAGCCGCCCCGCACGCCGCTCGACCGGCCATGGCCGTAGTGGTCGTGCGCCCGCACCGCGAAGCCCCAGCTGTTGAGCCGCTGCGCCAGGTGCTCGTAGCGGCCCATGTGTTCGCCGAGCCCGTGCAGAAGCTGCACGACCGCGCGTGGTGCCGCGCCCTCGACCGTCCACTCGCGCAGCGCGAGCGTCTCGCCGTCGGGCCGCTTCAATGCCGCGCTCAAGCGGTGACGGCTTCGGCCGCGTGCGCCACCGGCAACGCGGCAATCACTTCAGCCACTGCGGCGGTGAGCTTCTTGGCATAGGGCACATGCAGGAATTCATTGGGTCCGTGCGCGTTGCTCTTGGGTCCGAGCACGCCGCAGACCATCATCTGCGCCTGGGGAAAGCCTTCGCTCAGCATGTTCATGAGAGGGATGGTGCCGCCCTGGCCGATGTAGCCGCAGGGCGCGCCGAAGTGCGCCTGGCTCGCGGCGTTGAGCGCCTGCTCGAACCAGGGCGTGATCGCGGGCGCGTTCCAGCCCGTCGCGCCGCCGCCGTGCTCGAAGGTCACTCGCGCCTGATAGGGCGCGTTGTCTTCGAGCAGCTTCTTCATTTCCGCCACCGCCGCATCGGCCTCCACCAGGGGCGGCAGGCGCAGCGAGAGCTTGAACGCGGTGTAGGGGCGCAGGACATTTCCCGCGTCCTTCAGCGCAGGGAAGCCCTCGGCGCCGGTGACGCTCAACGTCGGCTTCCAGGTGCGATTCAGCAGCGCCTCGACCGGATCGGTGGTGGTCGGCAGCGCGAACGTGGTCGAGCCGCCGCAGTCGTAGTGCGCCCACGGAAAGCGCTTGTAGACCTCGTCGCCGA
>JBDUCH010000396.1:0-3703 GCA_040003555.1 Variovorax sp.
CCCCGCTGCCGCGGCAGCCCCGGCCGCAGCACCCGCACCGGCCGCGCCAGCCGCAGCAGCAGCGCCCGCGGCAGCTGCCGCCGCGCCCGCTGCCGCGCCTGCCGCCGCACCGGCACCGTCCTTCAACAAGGGCGACACCAGCTGGATGATGCTGTCGACGCTCCTGGTCATCATGATGACCATCCCGGGCCTCGCACTGTTCTACGGCGGCCTGGTCCGCAGCAAGAACATGCTGTCGGTGTTGATGCAGGTCATGGTCACGTTCTCGATGATCGTGGTGCTGTGGCTCATCTACGGCTACAGCCTCGCGTTCACCGAGGGCAACTCCTTCATCGGCGGGTTCGACCGGCTGTTCATGAAGGGCATCTTCGACCCGGCCACCGGCGTGTTCGCGCCGGGCGCGACCTTCAGCAAGGGTGTCTACATCCCCGAGCTGCTGTTCGCCGCCTTCCAGGCCACGTTCGCCGGCATCACCTGCTGCCTGATCGTCGGCGCCTTCGCCGAGCGCGCCAAGTTCTCGGCGGTGCTGCTGTTCATGGTGATCTGGTTCACCTTCAGCTATGCACCAATCGCGCACATGGTCTGGTTCTGGATGGGCCCGGACGCCTACACCGCCGCTGGTGTGGTCGACGAGATGAACGGCAAGGCCGGCCTGCTCTGGCAGTGGGGCGCGCTCGACTTCGCAGGCGGCACCGTGGTGCACATCAATGCGGCCGTTGCCGGCTTGGTCGGCGCCTATGTGATCGGCAAGCGCGTCGGTTACGGCAAGGAAGCCTTCACGCCGCATTCGCTGACGCTGACCATGGTCGGTGCCTCGCTGCTGTGGGTGGGCTGGTTCGGCTTCAACGCCGGTTCGGCCCTCGAAGCCGGCACCAGCGCCGTGCTCGCGTTCATGAACACCTTCTCGGCCACCGCCGCTGCCGTGCTCGCATGGTGCATCGGTGAAGCGCTGATGCGCGGCAAGGCCTCGATGCTCGGTGCCGCTTCCGGTGCCGTCGCCGGCCTCGTCGCCATCACCCCGGCCGCCGGCAACGTCGGCCTGATGGGCGCCATCGTGATCGGCTTCGTCGCCGGCTTCGCCTGCCTCTGGGGCGTCAACGGCCTCAAGAAGCTGCTGGGTGCGGACGACTCGCTCGACGTGTTCGGCGTGCACGGTGTCGGCGGTATCGTCGGCGCGCTGCTCACCGGCGTGTTCAACACGCAGGCACTCGGCGGCCCCGGTCTCGTGGGCGACTGGGTCACGGCGTCGGTCATCTCCAACCCGATCGGCACCCAGGTCTGGATCCAGCTCAAGGCTGTGGTGCTGACCATCGTGTGGTCGGGCGTGGTCTCGTTCATCGCCTACAAGATCGCCGACCTGACCATCGGTCTGCGCGTGACGGAAGAAGAAGAGCGCGAAGGCCTCGACATCTCCGCCCACGGCGAAACCGCATACAACAGGTAACCCCCCAGGGCTTCGCGCACTGCGTGTCGCTTCGCCCTCCAGAAACGAGCCACCTTCGGGTGGCTCGTTTCGTTGACGGAGCCGCACAATCGGTGCATGTGGCACGTTCTTCCCAACTCCCTCTGCGAACTCGGCGAGTCGCCGTTCTGGCATCCGCAGGAGCGCTCGCTTTATTGGATCGACATTCCGGGTCGCGCCGTGCTGCGCACGCGGGGCGAGATCGGTGCCGATGTCGCCGTCGAGCGCTGGGCGCTGGCCGAGGAACCCGGCTGCATCGCCCCGGCGAAGCGTGGCGGCCTGGTGCTCGCGCTGCGCAGCGGCATCCACCGCGCCAAGGCATGGGGTGGTGCGCTGCAGATGTTGGCGCCGGCCGACTACGACACCGCCACCCTGCGCTTCAATGACGGCAAGTGCGATCCGCTCGGACGCTTCTGGGCCGGCACGCTGAACGAGCCGAAAGACAAGGCCAACGCCACGCTCTACTGCCTCGATGCACGCGGCGGGCGCGCGCCCGTCGTGACGAAGATGGCCAATGCCGCCACCACGGCCAACGGACTCGGCTTTGCGCCCGACGCGCGCACCGTCTACTGGGCCGACACCGCGGCGCATGCGGTGCGGGCCTGGGATTGGGCCGGCGAGGCCAATGCGCTCACGCACGAGTGTGTGTTCCACCAGTTCGACATGAAACCCGCAGGCTGGACGCCGGAGAGCGGTGTGCCCTACCAGGGGCGGCCCGACGGCGCCACGCTCGACGCGGCCGGCGACTACTGGGGCGCGATGTTCGAGGGTGCGCAACTGCTGCGCCTCTCGCCCTCCGGCGACGTGCGCGAGGCGATCGCATTGCCGGTGCAATGTCCCACGATGCCCTGCTTCGGCGGCGACGACCTGCGCACGCTGTTCGTCACGAGCGCGCGCAAGGGTCGCCCGGCGGCCGAGATCGCGCGGCTGCCGGCGTCGGGCAGCGTCATCCAGCAGCGCGTTGTCACGCCCGGACTGCCCGTCGCGTTCTTCGAGGACTGACGCGCCGGGCTGGGGGGTCTACCATCGGCTGCATGAAGGTATCTGTATGAATGCGCCGTTGAGCCCGACCCAGCATGATCTGCTCTCAAAATCAGAACGCCAGGCGCAGGTGGTGCGGGCGCTGCAGGCCAGCCTTCCTTCGCACGCGCTGATCTGGCACGACGAGGACACCACGCCTTACGAATGCGACGGCCTCACGGCGTACCGCCAGCGCCCGCTGGTGGTGGCCTTGCCCGAAACCGGAGCGCAGGTGCAGGCCGTGCTCAAGACCTGCCACCAGCTCGGCGTGCCAGTGGTGGCGCGCGGCGCCGGCACCGGGCTCTCGGGCGGCGCGATGCCCGATGCGATGGGCGTGACACTCTCGCTCGCCAAGTTCAACAACATCCTCGACATCGATCCGGTCGCGCGCACCGCCAGCGTGCAGTGCGGCGTGCGCAACCTCGCGATCAGCGAAGCCGCCGCGCCCTATGGTCTCTACTACGCGCCAGATCCTTCGAGCCAGATCGCCTGCACCATCGGCGGCAACGTGGCCGAGAACTCGGGCGGCGTGCACTGCCTCAAGTACGGCCTGACGCTGCACAACGTGCTGCGCGTGCGCGGCTTCATGGCCGATGGCGAGCCGGTCGAGTTCGGCAGCGCCGCACTCGATGCCGCAGGCCTCGACCTGCTCGCGCTCGTTGTCGGCAGCGAAGGCATGCTGGCCGTCACCACCGAGGTGCTGGTCAAGCTGGTGCCCAGGCCGCAGCTGGCGCGCTGCATCATGGCCAGCTTCGACGACGTGCGCAAAGCGGGCGATGCGGTCGCGGCCGTGATCGCGGCCGGCATCATCCCGGCGGGCCTGGAGATGATGGACAAACCCATGACCGCCGCCGTCGAAGACTTCGTGCGCGCCGGCTATGACCTCACGGCCGAGGCCATCCTGCTGTGCGAATCCGACGGCACGCCCGAAGAGGTCGAGGAAGAGATCGGCCGCATGAGCGAGGTGCTGCGCCGCTGCGGCGCCACCGCCATCGCGGTGAGCGAGAACGAGGACGAGCGCCTCAAGTTCTGGAGCGGCCGCAAGAACGCGTTCCCGGCCTCGGGCCGCATCAGCCCCGACTACATGTGCCTCGACTCGACCATCCCGCGCAAGCGCCTGGCCGACATCCTGCTCGCGATCCAGCAGATGGAAATCAAATACAAGCTGCGCTGCTGCAACGTGTTCCATGCCGGCGACGGCAACCTGCATCCGCTGATCCT
>JBDUCH010000089.1:0-12488 GCA_040003555.1 Variovorax sp.
ACTGGCGTGTGCGGCTGCAGCACTACTTTCCGGTCGGACGCTTCGGTGCCAGCTTTTACGTGAAGACGCGCGAGCGCTATTCGCTGGGCGCCGAGGGCGCAGCGCGCAGCACCTCGATCGACGAGATATAGCGCTCAGCCCGACACCTGCCTAGAGCGGAAACGGCGTCAGCCCGGCCAGCCCCTCGGCCGCCTTGACCGGCGTGTGCGCCACGTTCATCACCCAGCACACCATCGTGAAGTAGCCGATCAGCGCACTCAGCTCGACCACGGTGCGGGTGCCGAAGCGCGCATCGGCCGCGCGCCACGTCGGCTCGCTGATGCCATGCTGCTGCAGCAACTCGAGTGCCAGATCGACCGCAAGCTGTTCGTCGTCTGCCAGCGGCGCCGCACGGCGGCCAAGCCGCAGCGCCTCGATCGCATCGGCACTGACGCCGGCCTTGACCGCTGCCGGCGCGTGCATCGCCCATTCGAACTGGTTGCCGGTGTGGCGTGCCACCACGCAGGTGACGAGTTCGCGCACGCGCGGGTCGATCTGACTGTCGAAGCGCAGGTATTCGCCGGTGCCGCCGATGCGTTCCATCAACACCGGGCTTTGCAGGAGCGGCAGGAAGGGGCCGAACACGGCCTTGCGCGGCCCGTCGATCAGGGCCTGCGCGGCGGCGCGCTGTTCGGCCGACATCGCGTCGGCGGCCGGCATCGGGATGCGTTCGGCCCAGGGTTGGGTGTGGCCTTGCTGGAGCATGGGATCTGTCCTTTCAAAAAGAGGGGGTGGGCCGGTCGCGCCAGAGCCAGGCCGCGCTGGCCAGAAGCGCCAGCGCGCCAACGGCCAGCGCGATGAACAGGCCGGTGAAGTCGTCAGCGCTGCGGGTGCTCAGCAGCGATGACAACATCGGCCCTGCCATCTGCCCTATCGCGAACGCGGCGGTCATGCGCCCGAGCGCCGCGGTGGGATTGTCCGACACGCGCGTCCTCGCCTCCTGCATGCCGGCCATGGTCGCCACCATGAACGTCCCGCCGACCAGCAGGGCTGCCGCCAGCACCGAGCCCACCGACAGGTGCAGCACCGGCAGCAGGCAACCGATCGCCATCAGCAGGTGGCACAGGGCCAGCAGGCGCAGTCGGCCGACACCTCGCAGCAACACGCTGGCAAGCCAGGTGGAAATCGCCGCGGCCGCGCCGAACATCGGCCAGGCCGCGCCGAACACCGCCGGGTCGTCGAGCACGGCGCGCGCCAGCACCGGCAGAAAGGTGGCCGGCAGGATGTAGCCGAAGCCGAGCACGCCGTAGCAGATGACCAGGCTCCAGTCGGCGCGGCCAGTGCCGGCTTCGACCCGGGCGCTTGCGGCCGCAGGCGACACAGGTGTGGTGCGCGGCATCCAGACCACCACCGCGCCCCCCAGCAGCAGCGCCAGTGCGCCGAGCTGCAGCCACAGCGTGTCGGCACGCACGCCCGCCGCGCCGGCCTGCCAGCACCAGAGACCGGCGAGCGCGATGCCCGAACCGACCCCCGCGTACAGGATGCCGGCCCCGGCAGGCCGCTCGAAACGCGCCAGCCAGGCCAGGCCCCAGACGCTGGTGCTGACCAGCGCCCAGGCGCTCGCCACGCCGGCCACGAAGCGCAGCAGCAGCCACGGCCCGACCGAGGAAGTCCAGCCCATGGCCGCCGTGGTGAGCGCGATGGCGCCCAGCGCGACCAGCCCGAGCCGCTGCGGCGTGAGCGCAATGCGCGCCGCCGTGACCGCGCCCACCAGGTAGCCCGCGTAATTGGCCGCTGCGAGCCAGCCGCCGTTCGCAAGATCGAGGCTGCCCTCGCGAACCATCAGCGGCAGCATCGGCGTGAACGCGAAGCGGCCGATGCCCATCGCAATGGCCAGCGCCAGCGCACCGGCAACGCACACCGCGAGAAAGGAGGTGCGTCCGGCCATCGGCTGGGAGGAAGAAGGGTTGTTCGACATGGCATGCCATTGGACGCACAATTGCCATAAGGCACAAATGAATAATCCAGAACAATCATTCTGTTTATGAGAATCATTGACCTCGACTCTCTCGAGATCTTCCGCACCGTGGTGAGCGAGGGCGGCGTGATCCGCGCGGCCGGCAAGCTCAACCGGGTGCAGTCCAACGTCACCACGCGCATCAAGCAACTGGAAGAGCGCCTGGGCCACAAGCTGTTTCGGCGCGAGGGGCGCTCGCTGGCACTGTCGCCGGCCGGGGCGGCGCTGCTGCCCTACGCCGACCGGCTGCTGCGCCTGGCGGACGAAGCAGAGAGCGGGTTCAAGAGCGGCCTGCCGCTGGGCACCTTCCGGCTCGGCTCGCTCGAAAGCACCGCCGGCAGCCGGCTGGCGCCGGTGCTCTCGCGCTTCCACAAGCGCTACCCGGGCGTGGTGGTCGAGCTGGTCACGGGCACCACCGGCGCGCTGCTGCAGCGCATCAACGCCTTCGAGGTGGAGGCTGCCTTCGTGTCGGAGCCTTTCTCGGCGCCGGGCCTGCAAACGCAGCCGGTGTTCGAAGAAGAGCTGGTGCTGATCACGGCGCGCAGCATGGCCGCAGTCAAGCGGCCGGCCGACCTGGCCGAATCCACGCTGATCGCCTTTGCCAACGGCTGCTCATACCGCCGCCTGCTCGAGCAATGGCTCGGCAGCGGTGGCGTGGCGCCGGCGCGCTCGCTGGAGTTCTCGTCGTACCAGGCCATGATCGCCTGTGTTGCGGCCGGCACCGGTTTTTCGATCGTGCCGGTCTCGGTGCTCAAGGCGCTGCGCGCCACGGCCGATGTGCGCCAGCACGCGTTGCCCGGGCGCATCCGCACCAGCCGCACGCACCTGGTGTGGCGCGGAACGCCGTCGGTGGCGCTGCTGCGGCTGACCGAGATGCTGCAAAAACCCTAGGCACCTGGCGCCCGCGCCGCAGGCGCTGCCGGCCCTTCTTCTACAGGAGCCGCAGATCCTTCGGCGCCACGCCTGCAAACACGCGGTCGAGCTGCGCCGGCGCCAGGCCGTACATTCGCCGGAACAGGCCGCCGAACACCGCGCGGTATTCGTTGAGCACTGGCCAGTCGCGGTTCTGGAACAGCGCAGGCTGCGAGATCTCGGCCTGCTCGCCGAGCACATGCCCACCCGCCTGCGCCGCGAGGCCACCGCCCAGCACCCAGTAGACGGTGCCATGGCCGTGGTCGGTGCCGCCGTTGCCGTTCTCGCGGAAGGTGCGGCCGAACTCGCTGATGACCACCACCACGGTGTTGCGCCAGCTCTGGTCGCCCATCTCTTCGGCAAAGCCCGCGACACCGCGGCCCAGCTCCTCGAGCCGGTTGGCGAGGTAACCGGTGCCGGCGCCCTGGCCCACATGCGTGTCCCACCCGCCGACATCGACAAAGCCGACGTCGAAGCGCTCGCGCATCAGCCGTGCCATGCGGCGCGCGACCAGCTCGAATCCTCTTGGTGTCATCGCGTTGCGGCTTGCGGCGTCCATTTCGGACTTGACGGCCCGCAGCACCTCGTCGCGCACCTCGAAGCCTTCGGCCACAGTGGGGCCGAGCGGCGTGTCGCGGTACATCGCCTGGATCGCCTTGCTCTGCCGCTCGTCGATGGCCTGCCGGCCGACGGCGCCGAGCGCCATGTTGGCGGCCCGGGCGTCGCCGCGCAGCGAGATCGGCAACCGGTCGGTGAAGGCGATCGCCTCGGCATGCGCGCCGCCGTTCAGCACCGCCGTCAGACGGTTGAGAAAGCCCGACCGGTAGTCACGGCTGCGGTCGAGTGCCTGGCCGAGCTCGATCGAGTCCTGTGTTTCGAAATGGCTGCGGCTCAGGTCGTCGGTGCCGGCAAACGGCAGGAACGCGGCCTGCCCCTTGGCAAAGAGCGGCATCACGGTCGCCGCCAGCGCCGGATGCAGGCCCCAGCGCGCATCGAGCGGCAACGCGCCGTTGGCCTCGCCCGGCCGTGCCACGGCGATGCGGGGCCGCGCCTCGTAATAGAACGGGCTCGCAAATGGCACCAGCAGGTTGGCGCTGTCGTACCCGCCGCGCAGGAACACCACGAGCAGCTTGGCACCGCCTGCAGCAGGCGCCGCCATCAGCCGGCCGGCCATGCCAGCCAACGGCGCGGCGGCCAGGGTCTTCAGAAGGTCACGGCGTTGCATCATGGTTCTCTGCTACCGGTTCATGAACTCGGGGGACGCCAGCAGGTAGGTATTCCAGTCCTGCGGCGACTTCGCTTCGGCGAGCGCTTCGCGGGTCGGGGCGCCCAGCCTGGTTTGCAGCGCCGCCACCACCTGCGAGCCGGCCAGCGGCGGGAACGCGGGTTTTTCGAGCGGCGCGCCATCTTCGGTGCGAAACAGCACCGCGCCGTTGGCGCCGATGGCGCGCGCAATCTCGAAGCGCGTGGTCATCTGGCCGGCGCTGGCCCATGCAGTGCGCGTGAGCGCATAGCCATCCGGCGTCTCGTGCCCGTAGAGCGGCTCGCCCATGCGGTTGAGCCAGTTGATCATCGGGCCGACGTTGCTCACCACCCGGCCCTCGTAAGCCAGCCGCACGCCCGCCACCACGTAGTGCAGCGGGTCACGGAACTGATGGCCCAGTGACGCGGCGAACGCGGGCGAGCCGAACATCGTGGCCAGCGTGGCTGCAATGTCGCCGTCGCTGCGCGTGAAGCTCGCGGCCATGCGATCGACGAGCGCCGGCGGCGGTTCGTCGGCCACGAAGTACACGGCCAGCTTGCGCGAGATGAAGCGCGCAGTCTGGGGCGCGCGCGCCAGCCGGTCGAGCGCCTCGTCGGCTTCGGCCAGCCCGCGTTGCGTGATCGGCTGGCCGAGCAGGGTCTTGGCATTGAAGTCGTGCCGCCGCGGGTTGAACTCGAACTGGCCTTCGCGCACCCCCAGCCCGGTGAGCACGCGCGCCAGCTCCTGCACGTCGGCCTGCGAATAGCCGGCATCCACGCCCAGCGTGTGCAGCTCCATCAGCTCGCGTGCGTAGTTTTCGTTCAGGCGGTTGTTGGCGTTCTGCGCGTTGTCGAGGTAGCGCAGCATGGCCGGGTGCCGCAACGTGGCACCCAGCAGGTCGCGGAACTTGCCGAGCGCATAGGGCCGGATGGCGGTTTCTTCGTAGTCGCCGATCAGCGCGCGAAGGTTGGCCTTGCGCGCGTTCACGTTGAAGTGGTTGATCCAGAACCAGGTCATCTGCTCTTGCAGCTGGTTCGGCGAGTAAAGGGCGCGCAACAGAAAACGCTGCTGCGCCTCGCGCGCAAGGCGCGTCAGCTCTTGCTGGTAGGCCTGCCGCGCGACGCGTTTCTGCTCGACATCGGGCAGTGCGTCGGCCGCCTTGCGTTGCGCTTCGAGTGCCGGCACGAGCTGGCTCAGGGGTGTGCGCGAGATCGTCATGGCGTCGATCTGTGCCTGGGCCGCCGCCGGCAAGGGCGCCGGCCGGGCATCGAGCTGGCCCTGCAGCCACGGCGCCAGCCCTTGCCGCGAGAGTTCGGCCTGGCTGGCCGCCGTGGCGCCCCAGCTCACCCGATCGAGCCAGGCGATCTGCACGACCGGCTCACGCGCGCCTTGCTGCTGCAGACCGGCCAGCTCCGGCCGGGTGAGCGGCTGCGCGCAGCCTGCGAGCCAGAGCACACAGGCGGCAAGGGCCGGGCCAGGATCACGAAAGCCGGAGGTCATGCGGTATTGAACCCGCGCACGGCGCGCGCGGTTGACACATTTCACTCCGGCAATGTAAAGCCGGTTTGGAGCAGATCAGGCGGTGGCAACCGTCGATGGCTGCGCTCCTGCAATTTGCCGCAGCGCCCGCTCGAACACCTCGACCGGCTGCCCGCCCGAGATCAGGTGCTGGTTGTTGATGATGATCGCGGGCACCGAGTGGATGCCGGCGTCGGTGTAGAGCTTTTCGCGCGCACGCACCGCGTCGGCGTATTCGTCGCCGGCCAGGATCTCGCGGGCACGAGCCACATCGAGGCCGGCTTCGCCCGCCACGCGCAGCAAGAGGTCGTGATCCGACGGGTTCTCGCCATCGGTGAAGTAGGCCTTGAACAGCGCCTTCTTCAGCGCGCGCTGGCGCTCCACGCTTTCAAGTTCGGCCCAGTGCAGCAGGCGGTGCGCATCGAAGGTGTTCCACACCCGCTTGCGCTGGCCTTCGCCGAACACGAAGCCGACCGCCTCGCCGCGCTGGCGGATCATTTCGCGCGCCTGCGCCTGCTGCTCGCGCGAGGAGCCGTACTTCTGGTTCAGGTGTTCGAAGATGTCCTGGCCCTCGGGCGCCATCCCCGGATTGAGCTCGAAGGGCTGAAAGTGCAGCTCGGCTTTCACATCGGGCGCCACGCGCGCAAGTGCGGCCTCGAGCGCGCCGAGCCCGATGGCGCACCAGGGGCAGGACACGTCGGACACAAAATCGATCTGGAGTGAAGAGGTCATGGCAATCGCCGCGCAGGCTGTGAAGAAACAGGAATCCCTGATTCTTCACAGTGGCGGCGACCTTTGCCATTGCAAGGGTTTGCAAGGGCTATGCAGCGTGGGCGGCATCCGCGAGCGTCCGCTCGCGCAGCCGCTCGTACTCCGGCTTGGGAACGGGCACCGCATTGGCATCGCCCAGATCATTCATGTGCACCCGATAGGTCTCGCGGGCGGTAAAGGCCGCGATCGCCGCGACCACACAGACACCCAGCGTGATGGAGCCGATCAGCATCGGGATGTTGGTCGCGCCGGGGGGTGCCACGGCCACGAACAGCGCCGGCAGCAGCGCCGTGACGAGCGTGCCGAGGTTCTGCGAGATCGCCATGCCCGAGACGCGGGTGCGGGTCGGGAACATTTCCGGGTAGAAGCTCGGGAACACGGCGTTGTAGCCCTGGTAGACCACGCCCCACATCAGCAGCGACATGGCGATCGCCATGGGCACGTTGTGGATGCTGATGGCGTAGAGATAGCCGAACGACAGCAGCCCGGCACCGATCGCGCCCACCATGATCGGGATCCGGCGGCCGATCTTGTCCGACAGGTTGCCGACGAACGGAATCACGATCACCGCCACGATGTTGCCCATCACCGGGATCCAGAGGTAGACGTCTTTCTCGAACCCGATGCCGTAGCCCGGCTGCACCGCGTACGCCGCACCGAAGATCGTGGTGACCACCGGAATCACGTTCATCAGCGAGCAGCACATCACGCGCAGCATGTCGCGCCAGCTTTCCATGACGGCCTGGACCACGGGTGCCTTCGGCACCTTGCCGGACTTGTCGACTTCGGCGAACGCGGGGGTCTCGTCGACCTCGCGGCGAATGATGTAGCCCGCCACGATGACCAGGAAACTCAGCAGGAACGGAATACGCCAGCCCCACGAATTGAACTGCTCGGCCGGCATGTAGTGCGCCAGCGGCAGGAACACCGCGGCAGCCAGGATCTGCCCAGCCTGCACGCCCTGCAGCGTGAAACTGGCGAAGAAGCCGCGGCGGCCGAACGGCGCGTGCTCAAGGATCATCGAGCTGGCACCGGAAATCTCGCCGGCCACCGCGAAGCCCTGGATCAGGCGCAGCATCACCAGCAGCGCGGGCGCCCACAGACCGACCTGGTCATAGGTGGGCAACAGGCCGACGGCCACGGTCGAAAAGCCCATCAGGAACATGCAAATGATCAGCACGTTCTTGCGGCCGTGCGTGTCGCCCCAGTGGCCCAGCACGAAGGCGCCGATCGGCCGCGCCACGTAGCCGACGCCATAGGTCGCGAGCGACGCGATGATGGCGATCTGCGGATCGCCCTTGGGAAAGAAGATCTGCGGAAAGATCAGCGCCGCTGCCGTGGCGTAGATGAAGAAGTCGTAGTACTCCAGCGCCGAGCCGATCCAGCCGCTGGCTGTGGCTTTCTTCGACTGGTGCCTGCCGTGAGGCTCATGCGTGGCGGTATTGGCCATTGTTGTCTCCGTTGGTGATGATGTGAAAAGTCATTCCTGCGCCTGCGATGCCATGCGCGCCGGTGCATTGCTGGCGCCATAGCCGTCGTACGCGTCGATACGCTGCACGATTTCAAAAAACAGTCCCTGCCCGAAACTCTCGGTGTAGCTGTGCAGATAGCCGCCGGCCGGCGAGCGGTCGAACAGCACGCCGGCCGCACGCATGCGCGCGACCATGGGGGCGTCCATGTCCAGCCGTGTCGGCAGGTCGTCGTAGTAGTTGTCGGAGATCGGCACGAAGCGCGTGCCGTTGGCGCGCAACCGCGCGACCGTGTCGAAGATGTCTTCGCAGCGCAGCGCGATGTGGTGCGCCGCGCCGCCGCCGGTCACGCTCACCGTGCGCGCGGTGCGCGTGCGCTGGCTCTGCGACATGTTGAGCACCAGCCGCACGCTGCGCTCGGCGTTGGCGACCCCGCGGCTGCGGATCAGGCCGAACGGGTCGGCCAGCTCCAGGCTCTCGCCCGGCTCCAGGCCCAGCACGGCGCGCGAGAACAGCACCCAGGTGTCGAGTTGATCCGCCGCCAGGCCGAGCGCCACATGGTCGATGGTCTGCAGGCCGGCATCGGAGGCATCGGGGCGGCCATCTTCCAGAATGAAGTCGGCCTCGTACAGGCCCGTGGTGCCCAGCGCCGACGAGACGAAGTGAACCAGGTTGCCCCCCGGCGCGACCATGGCCGGCACCGGCAGCTCGCCCGGGCCCAGCGGGCTGTCGTGGCGCTGCGAGCGCATGCCGGTGGCGCGCTCCACCGCCGCGACCGGGTCGGCCGTGCGCAGGCCGAGCGCGCACACCGATGCGCCGTGCGCGTCGAAACGGCCGCGCGCGAACGAATCCGGCTGCGCATTGACGATCAGATGGATGTCGCCCTGCCGGTACAAGACCACGGCCTTCGAGCGATGGCGCCCGACGCGGCGAAAGCCAAGCTGCCGCAGCAGCGCGCCCAGCGTTTCGGCCGCCGCCTCGTCGGCGGCGAACTCGAGGAACGAGAAGCCCGACAGCGCCGGCACCGGGGGCGGGCTGAACAGTTCGATGGTTTCCAGCACGCGCTGCGGGCGTTCGCCCTGCGCGGCCGCCAACCGGTTTTTCGCCTCGCTTTCGAGATACAGCAGCGAGCGCATCGCATCCACCGCGGTGCGCCGGTTCGGCGTTTCGCGGAACACGTCGTTGAAGATCTCGAGCGAGAGCGGGCCGGTGTAGCCGGCCAGCAATGTCTTCTCGAAGAAGGTCACGACGTCGAAGTCGCCCTGCCCCGGAAACGAGCGGTGATGGCGCGCCCACTGCAGCACGTCCATGGCCAGCAGCGGCGCATCGGCCATCTGCAGGAAGAAGATCTTGTCGCCGGGGATGTCGACGATGCCTGCGGGATCGTCTTTCAGCGACAGCGTGTGGAAGCTGTCGAGGATCAGGCCGAGCTGCGGATGATCGGCGCGGCGCACGATGTCCCAGGCTTGGCCGTAAAGCGAAGTCGCACGGCCCCAGGCCAGTGCCTCGAAGCCGACGCGCATGCCACGCCGCGCGGCGCGCTCGGCCAGTTCGTGCAGTTGCGCGGCAGCGCGCGCCGGGTCGTCGAGGGTCAGCGGCGAGGTGTTTGAGCAGCACAGCATCAGCGGCGCGCCCATCGCCTGCATCAGATCGAACTTGCGTTCGGCGCGCTCCAGGCTGCGCTGGAACTGTGCATCCGGCATGCCCTCGAAATCACGGAACGGCTGGTACAGGTCGATCGACAGGCCAAGGTCGGCGGTGATGCGCCCGAGCGCGGCGGCCGTGCCGTTGAAGTTGATGAAGTCGTTCTCGAACAACTCGACGCCGTCGAAGCCGGCCGCCGCGATGGCTTCGAGCTTCTGGCGCAGCGTGCCGCTGAGCGACACCGTGGCGATGGAGCGGTGCATGGTGAGTTGTCTCCTGGATCGCGCTGTCCGGATCGACAGCGCGATGCGACTTTAGGAGCCCACCCTTCCGCTCACAACGCCGCGGGCACGAAGCTCGATCGATCATCGATCAATTGCGCGCGTTATTCGGACGGACTTGGGGTTTGACCTAGGCCGTCGACTCCGAGGTGCGCGCCGCTCGGCTATGCTGCCGGCATGTCGCGCCAGACCACCCTGACCTTGCACGTCGACACGCCCGGCCGGGCGCTCGTCGAGATCGCCCCGCACCAGCCGGCGCGCTCATGACTTCCAGGAGTCTGAGCCTCGCCGGCGCCGGCCGCACACCCTATGTCCTGCCTCAGCCACTCTGGATCTGGGAGGAAGAAGAGCCTGTGGGAACGGTGCAGCGCGTCGAGGCCAACGCCGATGCCAGCCAAGTCCGGCTCGGCCAGTTCGCTTACGCCGATACGGCGGCGGCGCGGCGCGTGACCGTTCGCAAGCTGGTGATGTTCGAGCTGACGACCTTTCTGGTCACCCGCTTCCCACGCATCGCAGAGGTGAGGTTCGACCTCGATCACCGACTCGAAACGCGGCGCGACGGCGTGGCGCTGGCGAACATGCGATCGCGCCTTCTCCAGAGCATGGGCGCAGAGGAGATCAAGATCATCCCGAGGCTGGGCGAGGCCGGCGATGGCCACTTCACGCTAAAAGCCTTGTGGCGCAACAGCCCCGCGGCCCAGGCAGCGCTGGCGCTGGCGCTCCACGACGCCCGCGAAGCCAACGGCATCGAGTACGACACGCCTCTCGACTGGTCGAAGCGACTGCGCAACTGGGGCCAATCGCTGCGGTTCTAGGCGGCACGGGCTGGATGCCCGCTGACGCGGTTGCCGGCATCACGCGGCAGCCGAACCGCATCGATCAAGGCCAGCAGGGCCAGCAGCGTCACCAGCCCCAGCGCGATGCGGAAGTCGACGGCACCGGGATGGCCGGCGTTGCCGGTGAAGCGCTCGGCCACGCTGAGCGCGATGGCGCCGAACGCGATGCCGATGCCGGCGCCCAGTTGCTGGAACATGCTGAACAAGGTGGTCGCGCCGCTGGTTTGCGCCGGCGTGGTATCGCAGAAGGCCAGCGTGTTGAAGGCGGTGAACTGCATCGACCTGCACATGCCGCAGAACACCATCACCGCCGCCATGAGCGCGAGCGGCGTGTCGGCCGAGAGCGCGGCGCAGGCGGCAAAACCAAACGCCACCAGCAACCCGTTGGCCACCAGGGTGCCGCGAAAACCGAGGCGCCGGATCACCCAACTGGTGGCCGGTTTCATGCCCAGATTGCCCGCGAACAGCGCCAGCATCATGAAACCCGAAGCGACCATGCTGAAGCCGAAGGCCAGCTGGAACATCAACGGCAACAGGAACGGTGCGCTGCTGATAGCGATGCGAAAGAGCGAGCCGCCCAGCACCGACACGCGAAAAGTCTGCACGCCGAATACCGACAGTTTGACCAGCGGATGCGGCGCGCGTCGCAGGTGCCACACCGCGTAGCCGAGCGCCGCTGCGCCGGCACCGACGAAAGCGCCCGCCTGCGGCCAGTCGATGCGCGTGTGGCTCAGCAAGTCGAGCCCGTACATCAGCGCAGCCAGCCCGGCCCCGCTGGCGACGAAGCCGCGCGCGTCGAACGGGCGTTGCCGGCCCGGCGCGTCGTCGATCCAGCGCAGCGCGAGCAGCAGCGCGACCGCGCCGAGCGGCACGTTCAGGAAAAAGATCCAGTGCCAGCTCCAAGTGCTGGCGATCCAGCCGCCCAGCGGCGGGCCCAGCACCGGGGCGGCCAGTCCGGGCCAGGTGATGGTGGCGATGGCCTTCACCAGCCCGCTCTTGGGCGTGCTGCGCAACACGACGAGGCGCCCGACCGGCACCATCAGCGCGCCGCCGATGCCCTGCGCGATGCGCGCCATCACGAACGTCGGCAGGCTCTGCGCCAGGCCGCAGGCCACCGAGGCCAGCGTGAACACCAGCACCGCGCCGGCGAACACATGGCGCGGCCCGAAACGGTCGGCCACCCAGCCGCTCACGGGAATGAAGACGGCCAGCGCCAGCAGGTAGGCGCTGATACCGATCGCCAGCGCCGCCGGCGCCACCCCGAAGCTCTGCGCCATCGCCGGCACCGCCGTGGTGATGACCGTGGCATCGAGGTTCTCCATGAAGAACGCGGCGGCCACGAGCCATGCGATGAGGGTGCCGCGGCGCGGGTCGATGGCGGATGCTTCAGGTGGTGCAGATGTCATGAAGGCTTCGAGCATAGCCAGCGGAACTGACTTAACCTCCCCGGTCAAGATTGACGAGACACGCCATGGCCGACAAGACACCTTTCGAACCCGATGATTCGGCCGGCACCTCCGGCATGCGCCGCGGCCTGACCAGCTACGGCGACCAGGGCTTCTCGCTGTTCCTGCGCAAGGCGTTCATCAAGGGCGCCGGCTTCACCGACGCGGCCCTCGACCGCCCGGTGGTCGGCATCGCCGACACCGGCAGCGCCTACAACCCGTGCCACGGCAACGCGCCGCAACTGATCGAGGCGGTGAAGCGCGGCGTGATGCTGGCGGGCGGCCTGCCGATGACCTTTCCGACAATCTCGGTGCACGAAAGCTTCGCGGCACCCACCAGCATGTACCTGCGCAATCTGATGTCGATGGACAC
>JBDUCH010000090.1:0-12468 GCA_040003555.1 Variovorax sp.
TCGTTTGGTCGTCGGACTTGACCGCGCCCAGCGCCGATTGCGGGCATTGATCTAGACACTTGCCAGCACTCGGCAGGCGTGGCCCTTCGCATCGTGACCGGTTCCGCCGGCCAGATCAGCCACCACTGCTCTGCGGAAGCTTCGCGATCACCTTGATCTCGAACTGGAAGCCGTACAGCCACGTCACGCCGATGCCGGTCAGCGTCGGGTGCGGCGCGTTGCCCCAATACTCCGGCACCAATTTCCAGATCGTCTCGAAGTTCGATTCGGGATCGACGATGAAGACGGTTACGTCGACCACGTCGTCGAACGTGCAGCCTGCAGCCGCCAGGATCGCATTGAGATTGTCGAACGCAAGCCGAACCTGGGCCTCCAGGTCTGGCTCGGGCGAGCCGTCCTCGCGGCTGCCGACTTGCCCCGAAACGAACAGGAAGCCATTGGATCGGATCGCCGGCGAATAGCGATTCTTTTCGTAGAGCGCCCGGCGCCCGGCCGGAAAAACGACGTCACGCTGAGTCATGTGGATTGCCTTCTTGAATGGGTCGAAGCCGACCCGGTAATAACGATCAAGGGACTTTAGTGATCCCTGCCTCCCGGATAAACGGGCAAGGCCAACAATCACTATTTGCAGAATCCAAACAATCTTCGAAGCATCTGGAGCAGTGATGGACCGTTTTGATGCGATGCAGGCATTCGCTCGCGTGGTGGAAGCACGCAGCTTCACCAAGGCGGCCGAGACCCTTCATATGAGCAAGACCGGCGTGACGCAGCTGGTGCAGCAGCTGGAGGCACGGCTGCGCGTCAAGCTGCTCAACCGCACTACGCGCAAGGTCAACGTCACGGCCGACGGCGCGGCCTACTACGAGCGCGTGGTGCGTCTGCTGGCCGATATGGACGATGCCGAGACCGGCCTGTCCAGCGCCTCGGCGTCGCCCAGGGGTCGGCTGCGGGTGGATGTGCCCAGTCCGGTGGCTCGCATGATTCTGGTGCCGGCATTGCCGGCATTCCACGCGCACTACCCCGACATCCAGCTCGACATGGGCGTGAGCGATCGCATGGTGGATCTGATCGGCGAGAACGTGGACTGCGTCGTGCGCGGCGGCGAACTCGCCGACTTGTCGCTGATGGCGCGCCGCGTGGGCGACCTGCAGCTCGGGGTTTACGCGGCGCCGAGCTACCTGGAACGCGCCGGCACGCCTTCGCATCCGCAGGCGCTGGAGGACACGCATCACCGCATCGTGGGCTTCCTGTGGTCGCGCAACGGCAAGACCTTTCCGTACGCCATGCACCGCGACGGCGAGAGCATCGAAGTGCAGGGCCGCTACGTGCTCACGGTCGACGACGGCAATGCCTACCTCGCGGCCGGCTTGGCTGGCCTCGGGGTCCTTTGGCTGCCGGACTACATGTCCAAGGCGCACCTGGCGCGCGGCGAACTGGTGCCCCTGTTCGAGGGCTGGCGACTCGATCCGATGCCGTTGTACGTGGCGTTCCCGCCGAACCGGCATGTCAGCACCAAGCTGCGCGTGTTCATCGATTGGGTCGCCGAGCTGATGGCACAACATGCGCCTGTCACCTCGGTGTGATCCGTGACTGTCACGGCAGCGATGTGCCAGGCAACATGCTCTCACCCCTTTGCAGGTGTTCGATGACGACCCTGACGCGTCTGGGTATTGACTGCCCTGCAGCGTAGACAAAGGAGGCCAACTTGGCTGGCGGATCCACGTCGGCAAGCACCCCGACAAGCTCGCCTCGGGCCAATGCCTGCGCAACCAGGAACATTGGCAGGTGGGCCACGCCGGCGCCGGCGATGGCCATCGACGCCAAGTGATGCATGTCGTCCGAACGCGCTGATGCGTTCACTTCAAATGCCTGCGTTTCCCCGTCAAGGAGGAAGTTCCAGGCATCCTGCCGGCCGTCGGGGCGCAGGAAAGCCAGGCACCGATGGCCCGCCAGGTCTGCGCATTCGACGAGCCTTGCGGCGCCCGCGAGGTATGCAGGCGACGCCACCGTCACGAACTGTCCGTAGCCCAGGGGGCGTGCAACCAGGCTGGAGTCCGGCAACTGCCCGACGACAATCATGAAGTCGAGCCCTCTTTCCACGATGTCGGTCGGCCGCATGGTGGTGACGAGATCCACCCGCAGCTTGGGATGCGTCTCAAGCAGTTCCGGCAGCCGGGTACCCACCAGGTAGGTTCCGAAGAGCGATGGGAGCCCGATCCGCACAACGCCGGACAGCTCGCCGGTGCCTTGCGTGGCCTCCTCGGCCGCCTCGGCCAGCAGCTGGAACGCCTTCGAGCACCGCGCGTGGAATGCGACCCCTTCCTCGGTGAGGTGGAGTGCGCGGGTTGTTCTGGCCATCAGTCGAACCCCGAGTGCGGACTCCAGCCGGCTCACAGCCTTGCTGACTGCAGAAGGGCTGAGGTTGTAGAGCGCCGCGGCGGCCGTGAAGCTGCCCGTGTCGGCCACGCTGATAAAGATTCGGGCGTCCCCTTCGGCGAGGGGCAATTCGTGAATGCGGGTCACCAATGTTGTGCCTGCCGTTGTCTTACTCATTCATGACCTCCTGAGCACCATATGGGCTGTCGACCACGACAGAACGCATCCCGAAAAACGCAACTCAGGACTTTTCATGAAACTCTTTTTCAGCCCCGGCGCCACGTCATTTTCCGTCCGCATCGTTCTCCATGAACTCGGCCTCGACGCCGAGTTCGTGCGTGTCGACCTGGAGAGCCAGACCGTACCGTCGACCGGAGAGGCGTACAGCACTATCAACCCCATGGGCAAGGTTCCGGCGCTGGAGCTGCACGATGGCACCGTGCTGACGGAAGGCGCGGCCATCCTTCAGTACGTGGCTGACCTCGTGCCGGGCTCGGGGCTCGCGCCCGCGCCCGGAACGGTGGCGAGGTACCGACTCATGGAGACGCTCAACTTCCTGGCCACGGAGATCCACAAGGGGTATTCGTCCGTCTTCGACCCGGAGGTGCCTGCGGCCTACCGCGAGCGGCTGATGCAAGACACCCGGGCGATCCGGCACATGGTTTCACTTCTGTCGCCAGGCCCGTACCTTCGGGGCAAGACATTCACGGTCGCTGATGCGTACCTGTACTCCTTGCTGTGCCTCGCGATGCATGCAGGAATGGACTTCACGCCGTTTCCCCCCATTGCGGCCTTCGTCGAGCGGGTCGCATCGAGGCCGTCGGTTCGTGAGAGCGCCAGCTCGGAAGGGCTCATCAAGGCCTGAGGCCATCCCTCGGCGCTGCAGAGGCGCTTGCGGGCACCGTCTGCGAGCGCATCAGCAGCGCGCCCAGAGTCGCCGCCAGCGTCGCAAAGACGGCGCCGACCACCATCGCGAGCTGGTAGCCGGAATTGAGCGCGGCGCGGGCCTCGACGCCCGATGCCAGCAGCCCTTCGGTGCGTGCGGCTGCCACGCTCGCCAGCACCGCCAGGCCGAGTGCGCCGCCCATCATGAAGGCGGTGTTGACGATGCCCGAAGCCAAACCCGATTCGCTCGGCGCCACATCGCTCATCGCGGCCAGCAGCAGCGGGTTGAGCGCCATGCCGGCGCCGAGACCCAGCAGCGCCATGCCGGGCAACACGTCGACCAGCACACTACCGGCGACCGGGGCGCGCGCGAACAGCGCGAGTCCGGCGGCCGCCAGCAGCAGCCCGCCCGCCAGCGGCAGCCGGATGCCGAAACGCATGACCAGCCTGGCGCTCAGGCCAAGCGACAGCGCGGCCATGATGATGTTGGCCGGCAGGAACGCCAGCCCGACTTCCATCGCGCTGCGGCCCAGCACGCGTTGCAGGTACAGCGCCGACACGAAGAACCAGGCGAACATCGCGGCCGCCCACAGCACGCCGATCACATTGGCCGTCGAGAGCTGCCGGGCGCGAAACAGGCCCAGCGGCATCAGCGGATGCTGCACGCGCGCCTCGATCGCGAGAAACACCGCCAGCAGCACGACCGCCGCGGCCAGCAGGCCCAGCGTCTGCAGCGATGTCCAGCCGGCCTCGTTGCCATTGACGACGGCGTAGACCGCCAGCATCAGAGACAGCGTTACGGTGATGGCACCGGCCACGTCCAGCTTTTCGCCCTCGGCATGGCCGGGCGCCGCAGGCAGCAGCGCCAGGCACAGCGCATAGACCGCGATGCCGATCGGCAGGTTGACCAGAAAGATCCAGTGCCAGCTCAGCGTGCTGGTCAGCAGCCCGCCCAGCAGCACGCCGATGCTGCCGCCGCCGGCGCAGACAAAACCGTAGACGCCCATGGCCCGGGCGCGGTCGGCCGGCTCGCTGAACAGGTTCATGATGAGCGACAGGGCCACCGCCGACACCACGGCGCCGCCCAGCCCCTGAATTGCGCGCGCCGCAATCAGCAGGTGCTGCGAGCCTGCGATGCCGCAGGCCAGCGAGGCCACGGTGAACAGCGTGATGCCGAGCAGAAACAACTTGCGATGGCCGTACAGGTCGCCAAGCCGTCCGCCCAGCAGCAGGAAGCCGCCGAAGGTCAGCATGTAGGCGTTGACGACCCAGACCAGCGCCGTTTCGCTGAAGCCGAGGTCGGCCTGGATCGAGGGCAGGGCGACGTTCACGATCGTGGTGTCGAGCACGATCATCAGCACGCCGAGGCACAGCACCATCAGCGCGAGCCAGCGCCTGCGCTCGTCCGTATCAGCCTTCATGCGTCGGGACGATCACCATCCACCCCATGCCGAAGCGGTCGGCAACCATGCCGAAGGACGATGCGAAAAAGGTCTTGCCGAGCGGCATCTGCACCTTGCCACCCTCGGCCAAGGTGTCGAACAGGCGCTTTGCATCGGCGTCGTCCTTGGCATCGAGCGAGAGCGTGAAACCCTTGAACTCCGGCTTACCGCCGGCGTACCCGTCGGATGCCATCAGCTTGGTGTCGCCGATGGTGAATTCCGAATGCATCACTTTCTCGTCGGAGTTGGGCGCGCACATGCCGGGTGGCACCGGGTCGGGGCTCTCCTTGTAGCGCATCAGCATCGTGACCTGGGCGTCGAGCGCGCTGCGGTAGAACTCGAGTGCCTCTTCGCAGCGGCCGTCGAAGAAGAGATAGGACTGGACTTGCATGGTGGTCTCCTGGGGGGTTGAATTATTCGTACTTGTGTACGCCGTCCACAAAAGATAGCAGACACAATTAACGCTGTCCACATTCAAAGTGCAAATGAGTTTTTCATCGACCATTCCGCCGGCCCGCAGCAGCTACCGCCATGGCGACTTGCGGCGCGCGCTGCTCGACGCCGGCATAGAGCTGGCGCGTGGTGGCGGCCCTGATGCCGTGGTGCTGCGCGAGGCCACGCGGCGTGCCGGCGTGGTGCCGAACGCCGCGTACCGGCATTTCGCCAGCCGCCTCGATCTGCTGCGCGAGGTGCGAGCTGCCGCGCTGGCCGCGGTGGCGCTGGCGATGGAAACCGAATTGGCCGCCGTGCCCGCGGGTGGCCCGCCCGCCGAGGTGGCGCGCGCAGGGCTGCGCGCCATCGGCGCCGGCTATATGAGTTTTGCGCAGCAGGAAACCGGGCTGTTCCGCACGGCCTTTTTCGCCGAGCCCGAGGTGTTGGGGGCGCTAGCTGCGGGGCCGGCCGCAGGCGGGCCCAGCGGGCTCAATCCATTCGAGCTGCTGGGCGCTGCGCTGGATCGCATGGTCGAGGCCGGCGTGCTGCCGGGCGAGCGCCGCCCCGGCGCCGAATTCATCGCGTGGGCAGCGGTGCACGGGCTGGCGCTGCTGATGATCGACGGCCCATTGCGCGGCATGCCCGGCGCGCAGATCGAAGCGCTCGGTCAGCGGCTGCTGGACATGGTCGAAAAAGGTCTCTGACGAACGCGCAGCGCGCTCGTCAATTCAACAGCAAGACTCGCACCACGGCACGCGCAGGCAGTGCGTGCCAGTCGATCCATTTGCCGGCCTCGATTGAGTGCGTGGCCATTGCTTCGCCGCCGATATCGCCGTAGTGAAGCGTGAGCTCGCGGCCGTCGAGCCGCAGCGCGATCTCGAAGCCCGGCCAATGCGCCGGCACGCGCGGCGTCACGCGCAGCTGCGCGCCGCGCAGCTCCAGCCCGAGCAGTGTTTCGACGGCGGCGCGGTGCATCCATGCGGCCGAGCCGGTGTACCAGCTCCAGCCGCCGCGGCCCACATAGGGCGCTGCGCCGTAGATGTCGCCGGCCATCACGTAGGGCTCGAGCTCGTACGCTGGCCCGCGCTCGGGATGCCGGGCGCGGTGCGCCGGGCTGAGCCCCTCGAAACTGCGCCATGCCGCTTCGTGGTCGCCTTGCAGCGCCTGCGCCATCAGCGCCCATACCGCACCGTGCGAATACTGGCCGCCGTTTTCACGCACGCCCGGCGGGTAAGCCTGGATGTAGCCCGGGCTGGGGGCCGAACGCTCGAACGGCGGGGTCAGCAGGCGCAGCAGCCCGGCCTTGTCGTCGCTGAGCTGCTGCTGCATCGAAGCCATGGCGGCGTCGGTGTAGCGTGGCTGGGAGGCGCCGGACAGCACCGACCAGGCCTGCGCGATCAGGTCGATGCGGCATTCGTCGTTGACGGAAGAGCCGAGCGGCGCACCGTTGTCGAAGAAGGCGCGGCGGAACCATGCGCCGTCCCAGCCCGCATCGTGCAGAGCCGCGATCCAGCCCTGCCGGGCCGCCTGCCAGCGCGCCGCCCGCTCGTGCTCGCCGCGCGCTTCGGCCAGCGGCGCGTAGCGTTCGACCACGCTGCACAGGAACCACGCCAGCCAGACCGATTCGCCACGGCCTTCGTGGCCGACGCGGTTCATGCCGTCGTTCCAGTCGCCGCTGCCCATCAGCGGCAGGCCGTGCGTGCCTTGCGTCAGGCTGTGGTCGATCGCGCGTGCGCCGTGCTCGTAGACGCTGGCGCTCTGCAGGCTGACCTGCGGCGCGTAGTAGGCATCCTCGGCACCCGGCGGGATCTGCGCCCCTTCGATGAAGTGCACGCGCTGGTCCAGCAGGCCGGTGTCGGCGGTCGCTTCGACATAGTGGGCGCAGGCGTACGGCAGCCACAGCAGGTCGTCCGAAAAATGGGTGCGCACGCCGGCACCACCGGGCATGTGCCACCAGTGCTGCACGTCGCCTTCGGGAAACTGGCGCGCCGCGCTGACCAGGATCTGGCCGCGCAGCCGTGCCGGGTCGATCGACGCGAAGGCCATCGCGTCCTGCAACTGGTCGCGAAAGCCGAAGGCGCCGCCGGCCTGGTAGAAGCCGGCCTTCGACCAGAGCCGGCAGCCTAGCGTCTGGTAGAGCAACCAGCGGTTGACCAGTGCGTCGAACAGCGGATCGGGCGTGCGAACCTGCACGCGGCCCAGCAACTCGTCCCAGAAGCCCCGCACCTGCGCAAGCGCAGCGGCGATGTCGCGCTGCTGCCATCGGGCTGCGAGCTGCACGGCCGCTGCGGCATCGCCCGCATGGCCGAGCGCGTAGGCAAAGCTCACGCTCTGGCCCGGCGCGAGCGCGAACTCGCCGCCGATCGCGGCGCAGGCGTCGAGCCCGCTGCCGGCGCGCCGGCCGAGCGCGTCGGGAATCTCCACGCTGCCGCCGCTGAAGAACTCGCCGCGGTCGCAGGTCCACTGCGCGACGCCCTGCAGACCGGCCAGCATCAGGAAGCCGGTGCTGCCGCCGAAGCCGGTGCTCGACTCGCGCTGTTGACCGAACACCGCCGGCAGTTCGTCGGGCTTCCAGCAGTGCACCGTGCGCCGTGTGCCGCGCACCGGGCCCAGCTGCCATTCGACCATGGCCAGCGCGCGCAGCCGCCGGTGGCCGACGCCTTCGTGCCGCACCTTCACCTGAACCAGCTTCACGCTGTCGTCGCGGTCGGCGAAGAAGGTGGTTTCCAGCACCAGGTTGCGGTGCAGGCACTCGAACACGGTGTAGCCCTGGCCGTGCCGCACACGGTGCCGCGCGTGGCCGCTGCCGCGGCTGGCAGGCGTGAGCGGAATCAACTCGCGCGTGTCCAGATCCTGCAGCAGGTAATGCTCGAAGGCCGGATCCTGCACCGGGTCGTTCGACCAAGGCGTGAGCTGGTGCATCTGGCTGTTGCGCGCCCAGGTGTAGCCGGCGCCCGCTTCCGAAATCTGGAAGCCGAAGCCGGCATTGGCGATCACGTTGATCCAGGGGCGCGGCGTGCGATGGTTCAGATCCACCTCGAAGCGGAACTCCCCGCTGTCGGCATCGAAGCCGCCCACCGGCGCACGCACCGAGTCGGCAAGTTCGGCGGGATCCGGGCGAGCCAGCAACGCCACGCGCTCCGGCGGCGCCGTATCGCCGGCGGGGGCGGATGCCGCCGCCGATTCGCGCACTGCGGCCACCTGCGCCTCGAGCGCCCGGCCATCGGCCGTGAACACCACGCGCGCCAGGCTCGACAGCGCGGCTTTTTCCGAGGGCGCCACCTCGATGTCGCGCAACAGGAAGAAGCCGGCCGAGTCGTTGCGCGGAAAACTGTTCTGGGTCTGCAGGCCGATGCGGGTGCGCAGTGTTTCGATATCGCGCTGCAGCGGCATCAGGTAGGAGCCCGGCTCCGAGTTCAGAACCACCAGATCGCAGGCCACGCCGCCGAAGCCCCACCAGGGCTGCGCGCGCAGCAACGCGTTGATGAGGCCCATGCCGATGCTCGAATGGATGTGCACCAGCACGATCGGCTTGTCGCCCGAGATGCCGAAGCGCCAGATCTGGCGCAGGTCGATCAGCCCGCGATCGCTCATCACGCGCGGCGTGGTGTAGGTCAGGATGGTGGTCAGATCCTGCAGCGCGAGGTTCTGCGCCGGCGCGATGCTGAGATCGCGCAGCCGCACCTGCGCCAGCGTGGCGGCCATGCGGCTGGCGCGCTCGACGTGCATCGACTGCAGGTAGCGGTCGATCATCGGCTCCAGCGCTTCGGTGTCGTCGGCCGCGGCGGTGGCGAAGGTCACGCGCGCGGTGGCGCCAGCCGCGATCGAGAGGCGCACGCGCAGGCAGGCGATCGGGTCGAGTCCGTTGACGGGGCTGCCGTCGGCCGCCAGCGGCTGCGCGTCCAGCGCCGGCATCACGAGCCTGCCGTTGCGGCCTATGAAGGCGCGCCGGTCGGCCATGCAGTCGACCGAGAGCACGTTGGCATCGACCGACGCGACGAAATGAGCAACCGCCACCACCGGGTCGCCATGAAGGCGCGGCTTGCGCGACAGCAGCAGCGCCCGCCAGCTCGGCTCCCAGCGGGTTTCGACGAACAGGTTGGCAAAGGCCGGATGCGCTTCGTCGGCCTTCGGGTTCGACAGCACGGGTTCGAAGTACGAGATCAACTCCAGATCGCGCGCTTCGCGGCTCGTGTTGTGCAGCGTCACGGTGCGCAGCTCGGTGTCGTCTTCGGGGCTGATCAGTACCGTGCTGCGCACCTCCAGGCCCGGCCCCTTCGCGTCGAACTGAACCTGGTCGGCCAGGAAGCGGGTGCGGTAGCGCCATTGCTCGCCCGGCGCGGGCAGGGCGGTGAGTGAGGTCAGCGTGCGGCTGCGGCCGTCGCGCACGTAGACGAAGGTGCCATAGGCATCGCGCAGCGGGTCGTCGCGCCAGCGGCTCACGTTGAACGCGTGCCAGCGGCTCACGCCGGCACCATTGGCCCGCAGCGCCACGGTGTAGCGGCCATTCGACAGCAGGTGGGTGGGCTGGAAGCCCGGCAGCGTGGGGTCGACCGTGCGCGGCTGGAACACCGGGGCGGCTTCGCCCTCGGCCGGTTCGGGCGGCGTGCGCGGGTCGGCGCTGCCGATGATCTGGCGCGGCGTGCGCTCGTGCAGCAGGGCTTCGTGCGCCTGGGCCAGCGCCGTGCCGCCGAACCAGCGACGCGGCGCCTCGGTGCACAGCAGGTTGCACAGCGCCACCAGCGACATGCCCTGGTGGTGCGCCATGAAGTTGCGCACCACGCTGAAGGGCTGGCCCTCGGCCTGGCGCGACACGGTGAAGTCGACCGCGTCGAAGAAGCCCAGTTCGCCACGCGCGCCGAGCGATTCGAGCAGCTGCAGGTTCTGCACCGCCTGCTGCGGCGCGAGCTGTGCGGCCATCAGGCTTGCATAGGGCGCAACCACCCGGTCGGTGAGCGGCGTGCGACGCAACGCGAGTCGTGGCACGCCAAACGGCGAGTACTGGTAGGCCAGCGAATGATCCTGCGCGAAATAGGCCGACTCGGAAGCGCCCCAGGGCAACTGCTGTGCCGCGCCGAACACCTGCTGCTCCCGAATGGCCGCGAGGTTGGCCACCTGCAGCAGGCCTTCGTCAGGCTCGGGCATGACCAGCGCCGGCATCAGGTACTCGAACATCGAACCCGACCACGACTTCAGCCCCGGCTGGATGCCGACCGAGAGGAAGGGCCGGCCGAGCGCGCTCCAGTGCCGGCGCGGCACGTCGCCCTTGGCGATCGCGATGAAACTCAGCAGGCGTGATTCGGACGCCAGCAAGTCGTAGTAACTCACGTCGAGCGCGTTGTCGTCGACGCGCAGGCCGATATGGAACAGGTGGCGCTTCGCGTTGTAGAGACCGCGGAAGTTCATCGCGTCGCACAGCGCATCGCAGCGCGCCGCGAGCGCCATCAGGGCCGCGTCGCTGCCGTCGGCGAAACCGCGGCACGCCTGCCCTACCGCCATCAGGTGGCCAGCCAGGTTGCCGCTGTCCACGCTCGATACATAGGCCGGCGGCAGCAGCGCGAGCGTGCGCGTGTCGTACCAGTTGAACAGGTGGCCATCGTGCTTTTGCAGCCGATCCACGGTGGCCAGCGTGGCCGCAAGCCGTGTAGTCAACGCCGCGTTGTCGATCCAGCCGAACTCGCGCGCGCAGCAGGCCGACAGCAGGTACATGCCGATGTTGGTGGGCGAGGTGCGGTGCGCGACCGTGCTCTCGGGCTCGAGCTGCAGGTTGTCGGGCGGCAGGTGGTTGTCTTCGGCCCCGACCACGTGTTCAAAGAAGCGCCAGGTGTCGCGCGCGACCGTGGCCAGGTAGTCGCGCTGCGCGGTCGGCAGCGTGGCCTCGGCACCGCCTTGTGCCGGCGCGCGGCTCGTCCACCACGCGACCAGGGGTGCGCAGGCCCACAGCGCAAACAGCAGGCCGCTGAGCCAGGGGTGCGGGCTGCGCAGCGCCAGCAGGACCAGCACGATGCAGAACGCGCCGGGCCAGAGGCCGCCGCGCAGGAAAGCACCGAGCGAATAGCGCGCCTGTGTCTGCGCCTGATCGGCGGTCGTCCATTCGAGCAGATGACGCCGGCTCACCAGCAGGCGCCAGCCGGCACGCACGGTCGCATTCATCAGCAGCCAGGCCTGCGCGAAGAGCTGGCTGAACTGCCATGCCGCGCCGGCCAGTCCACGCAGCAGGTCGACCGCGCCGACGTCGAAGAAGTGGCGCAGCTCGATGCGCCGGCGCGTCGGCACCAGGCCGGCCAGGGCGCCCAGCAAAGGGCCCAGCAGCAGCGCAGCGCCGACGGCGATCAACGCCAGCCCGACCGGCACCGCATCGGTAAAGAGGGTGATAGCGAGCAAGGCGGCCGAGGCCGGCAACACCAGCGCGCGGCGCAGGTTGTCGCTCATCTTCCAGACGCCGAGAGCGTCGATGCCAAAGCGCTGCGCGCGCAGCATCAGCGGCAGCAGCTGCCAGTCGCCCCGTGTCCAGCGGTGCACGCGCGATGCGGCCACGCCCGCATGGTGCGGATGGTCTTCGAGCAGCACCAGGTCGGTGACCAGCGCGCAGCGCGCGACCGAGCCTTCGAGCAGATCGTGGCTCAGCACCGCACCGTCGGGCAAACGCCGGTCGAGCACCGCGTGCACCGCGTGCACATTGAGCAGTCCCTTGCCGGTGAACGAGCCGGTGCCGAACAAGTCCTGGTAGATGTCGGAAGCGCCGCTGCTGTACGGGTCGATGCCGCAACGGCCGGCGAAGAGCCAGTGAAAGAGCGAGCGCTCCGAGCGCGCCGGAAACGGCGTGACGATGCGCGGCTGCAGGATGCCGAAGCCGGCGACCACGCGGTGCCGGGCTGCGTCGATCTGCGGCGCGTTCAGCGGATGCGCGGCCACGGCCACCAGTTCGCGCAGCGTGCCCGGCGGCAGACCGGTGTCGCTGTCGAGCGTGACCACATAAGGCGTGCGGGCGGCCACCCCGGCACCGGCAGCGCCCTGCACGAAGCCGCTGCGGTCGTCGGTTGCGAGCAGGCGCAGCAGCATCTCGAGCTTGCCGCGCTTGCGCTCCCAGCCCATCCAGCGTTGCTCGGTCTCACTCCAGATGCGCGGACGGTGCAGCAACACGAAGCGTGGCAGTGCCTCGGTGCGGGACGGGTAGCGCGCATTGAGCGCATCGATGCGCTGTTGTGCATCGGCGAGCAGCGCAGCGTCTTCCGGCAGGCTGGCCTGGGGGCTGTCGGTCCAGTCGGTTAACAGCGCGAACTGGGCCGCCTCTTCGCGGTTTGCGAGCCAATGCAGCTCGAGCTGGCGTACC